>DIAQ01000112.1:34812-67688 GCA_002414865.1 candidate division Hyd24-12 bacterium UBA5074
CCTGCCGCAACCACACGCGGGCCTATCTCAGGCACCTCTTCCTCGCGAAGGAGTGGCTCGCGCCCATCCTGGCCACACTCCACAATCTCCATTACTTCTCCGCCCTGATGGCCGAACTCAGGACTTCCGTGGAGGATGGGCGGTTCTCCTCCTGGAGGGCCGCCTGGCACCGGGAGAGATCGACGTTCGAGCCGGGGCGCTACTAGGGATGGCCCTGGAAACCCTCGAGATCGTCGCCCTGGGACCCCGTGTCGGCGGCATCGCGAAACCCGCAGGGCGGCCGGTGACCTTCGTCAGGGGCGCCCTCCCGGGCGAGAGGGTCGCCTGCGAGATCTCAGAGACCCGGTCCAGCTTCCGCGTCGCCTCCCTCGTCGAAGTGCTCGATCCCTGCAGTGACAGGATCGAGCCGGCCTGCCCCGCCTTTCCGGAATGCGGGGGATGCTCGATGCAGAACCTCGCATACGGTTCGCAGCTCGAATGGAAGCGGAAGTGGGTGCAGGACGCCACCCGCAGGACGGGGCTCGGCGAAGCGGGGCTCGGGACCGTCATCCCATCGCCCTCGCAGACGGGGTACCGGAACAGGGTGGCGTTCGAGATCCTGGGGGGGCGGCCCGGCCTGCACAGGTTCAGGGGGGATCCCTTCCGAGTCGACGACTGTCCCCTTCTCGACCAGGGCGGTCGCGACCTGCTGCGCACCCTCGCTGCATCCGACCTCTCGTTCTGCACCAGGATGTGCATCCGCTCGAGCGCAGGCGTGGACAGCCGTGCCGTCGAATTCGCGGGATGCGCCTCCGCCCCGCCGTCCGGCCTTCTCCCGGCGGGTGTCTCCCAGGCGTGGAGCGGAACAAGGGGAATCCTGGAGGCCTCCTGCGGATGGAGCTTCCGGGAGGAGCTCGGCGGATTCGGATTCCCTCTGCCCCCGGGAGGGTTCTTCCAGGTGAACACCACGGCTGCGGGGAGGATGGCCGAAATGGTGACTCGGATGGCAGCGGGCGCGCACAAGGTGCTCGACCTGTACGGAGGCGTGGGTGTCTTCGCGCTCCCTCTCGCCTCGGCGGGCGCCGAAGTGTGCTCGGTGGAGATCTCCTCGGCAGCCTCGGAGGCAGGCAGGCTCGCCGCCTGCGGAGCGGGTCTCGGCGTTGAATTCGTGACCTCCGACTGCGGCAGGTTCCTCGACAGGGCCCGCCGGGAAGGCGCCGCGTGGGATCTGGTGATCAGCGATCCTCCGAGGGCAGGGATGGACGCTCCCTCGAGGGCCGCCCTGCTCGACCTGGCCCCCGGCCGGCTGATCCTGGTCAGTTGCGACCCCCAGACGCTCGGGAGGGACCTGCTCGCTTTCGCCGGGTCTTATGATGTTCTCGAGGCAGTCTCCCTCGACCTCTTTCCCCAGACGGACTCGACGGAGACGGTCGTGCTCCTCGAACGCATCGATCGGAGGTCTGTGACTTGAGGTTCTCTGCGGTTTTGCTCCTGCTGGCGGGCTCCGTGCAGGCATGGAGCTGCCCTTCCCTCGATGATCCCCTCCCCCGCTGGGCATTCGACCTGGAGACCGCCGGCCTGCTCAGACCGGGGGGAATCCTCCCCGATGACGCCCTGGCATTCCATGCCGGCGTGACGGCTTCAGCCTGGCGCGGCCCGCTGTCCGCTCTCCTGCTCCGCAGCGCCGGACCCGCGACGACCGTATTCCGGGAGGGCGGGGCGGTCCTGCAGCTGGGCGGAGGCATCACGGGGGAGGCCCTGGATGCCGGGAGCGGCCGGGAAGGCAGGATCGGCACCTTCCTGCTGGCGAGGGGCTCCCTCGGAGGCGGCGTCAGATTCGAGGAGCGCCTCTCCGTCTGGTCCGGCTCCGACGAGCAGGCCCCGGATGCCTTCCCCGCGGAGCACATGGGGATGGACAAGGGAAGGCACCTCTATGTCGACAGGGGCTTCGTTGCGCTGGAGGCCGGGAGTTTCGAGGCGGCTTTCGGCAGGATACCCCAGAGATGGGGACCGGGGAGGTTCACCAACCTCCTCCTGTCCGACAACAGCCCGGCGCTCGACATGATCAGGGTCAGGTGGATGCCTTCGCAGTCCCTCACCTTCACGGGTTTCGTCTCCAGCGTCGAGGGCGACTCGGCAAAGTACCTGACGGCTCACAGGATGGATCTCCGGCCTGCGGACTGGCTCCGCCTGGGGCTCAGCGAGGCCGTGCTGTTCCGAAGCGACGGGCTCGACCTCGCCTACATGAATCCGTTCATCCCCTGGTACCCCGTCCAGTGGAACGAGCGGGAGGACGACAACGCCTTCCTCTGCGCCGATTTCACGGCATTCCCGGTTCCTGGCACGGCTCTGTGGGGCGAGCTGCTGGTGGACGATCTCCAGTACCAGCACGAGTATGACAGGCCTAACAAGCTGGGCTGCACGGTCGGAGCGGGCTGGGCCGGCTCGAGGCTGCCTATATCCACTGCGATGGAGTACACGAGGATAGACAGGTACGTCTACAGCCAGAAACTGCCCTTCAACTACTACCTGCACGATGGCCGGATCATTGGCTCGGAGCTGGGTCCGGACTGCGACAGGCTGTCATTTTCAGTGGCGAGCCCAGCGCTCTGGCCTGTCGATCTCGAGATGCAGGCCTCGCATCGGAGATCGGGCGAGGGAACCGTCTCCGAGGGCTGGCCCGACAGCGTGTCGGCCGGCGGTCCGTTCCCCTCGGGAACCGTAGAGCACTGCACGGCTCTCCGCGCGGTCGCGAGGTGGATGCCCTCGGCTTCCGTCGAGCTGACACTCTCGGCGGAGCATTCGTGGCTCCGCAACGTGGGCCACGTCCCTGGCGTCTCCGGGGACGAGGACGCTGCCTCGGTGGCGGCTTCCTGGACCTGGTAGTGTAACATCCCCCTCCCCTCCCCGCGTCTCCAGTCAGGAAAGGCAACAGGAGGTGCAGGCATGCGGCAAGGAGTTCTCTGGATCGCGGCAGCGACATGGCTGCTGGTTTCCTGCGGCTGCGCACAGGTGCAGGAGATCAGGGATGAGAGCTTCGCCCCGGGAGGGGCGAGGGCGCTGGAGATAGATGTCCAGAACGGGGACGTGACGCTGGGGCGCTCCCGCAGTGACAGCATCGAGGTGGTTGCCGAGCTCACCACCTTCGGCGGGAAGTCTGTCCTGGAGGACACCCGCCTGGTCTTCACCCCCGGAGCCGTGGCATCTCTCGAGATAGACGCTCCATCGGGGCTCATATTCGGCGTCACTGCCGATCTCACGATCTCCGTACCGGCCGGTCTCGCAGTGGCCGGCGTGACCGTCGCCAACGGCAGCATCAGCTCTTCCGGCCTGGTCCACGACGGGGCGCTGGAAACCGTCAACGGCGACATCTCGCTGTCGGGCTGCACAGGCAGCGCGTCGATCGCCAGTGTCAACGGCGATATCATCGTGACGTCGGGCTCCATCATCCTCTCCGAGGCCGGGACCACCAACGGAGACATCACGGTCACAATCACAGCACCATCCGGGGAAGGCACTTCTCTGTCCAGCACCAACGGGGACATCACAGCGGAGGTTCCCTCCTCGGCCTCGATGGCGGTGGAGATGGACACGGTCAATGGCGAGATCGAGACGACCGGGCTCGAGCTGACCGGGGACTTGGATCCCGATGGAGGCCGGGCCACCATGAACGGCGGCGGTCCCCTGCTCGCGATGAGCACCGTCAACGGCGACCTGACTCTTTCTGCCGGCTCTGCGGGCGGCGGTCCCGGAGGCAGGTAGCCCCTCTTCTCCCGGACTGGACGGTGATCGGGAATTATTCCCGGTAGTCTGGATTAGGCCCCTGCACGCACCAGTCTTCAGGATTGCAGCACAAGTCTTTGAAGATGCATTGACACCAGCCGGGCTCCGCGGGATGATATCCCTGTCATCTCGGCAGGGGAGGGCGCATGAAGCTGCTTTCCAGGAAGTTCCTCCAGGGCGGCCGCGAGGAGGTCCGCCTGGAGATCGACGGGGCGATCCGCCTCGGGCGGATATTCAGGACGCCTCTCGTGCTGGAGGAAGCCGCACGATCGCTCGAGCTGCTGCGCGACCTGGCCCCTGAGGGGCAGGTGCTCGTCCCCGACAGGGTGGAGCCCTGGAACGAAGATGCTCTGCTGGTCTCCCTGGAGGTCGAAGACTCCGGGAGCACCATCCGCACTCCCTTTCCGGCCGCGGATCTCCTGGCGCCCGTGAGGGCGCTGCACGCCGCCGGCCTATGCTGTCTCGACCTGGCTTCCGCGCCTTTCATCCCCGGAGCCTCGGGGCCGAGGCTGGTCCTCTGGGCCGACGTCCTGCTCTCGGGGGGATCGGGCGACCTGCCGCCGGAGCTCGCCGCAGGCGGATTCTGCACACCCGCATCCGACTACTGGCAGCTCGGGCGCATGCTCCAGGCCACACGGGGCCACCTCTGGGAGCCCCTGGCAGGGGATCCCCTGCCCGAGGGGCTGTCATCGCCCCTCCTCTCGAAGAGGATATCGGCCGCCCTCTCGGCCGGTCTCGAGGAGGCCTCGGCGGTGAGGCTCCCTTCGAGGCATTCAGGCAGACTCCCGAGATCGGGAGTCATGCTCCTGGAGGGAGGCGACTGGCGCGAGCGAGATGCCCTCGTCAACAGCTGGGTCTGCCAGGCAGCCGCCCGGGGCTGGCCTGCCAGGGTTGTGAGATGCAGGCCCCCGGAGCGCCGGAGACCCCTGCCGGGAAGGCGTCCCGGCGGCCCTCCCGTCAGCTCCGCGGCCGACCTGATAGGCGCGTGCTTCCCCGGAGTGAGCGGGATAGGGCGCCTCCTCGTCATCAACGACGCCGAGTACGCCTCGCCGGACCTCGCCGCGATGCTCCGCGAGTTCTCGGAGCTGTCGCCTCCGAACCTGTCGCTGGTCATCTCGTCGGCGGAGCGCTTCCCGGAGGTGAGAAGGGAGGGCTCGGCGGTGGTGGAGCTGCCCGGCGGCGGCGAAGCCGCCATGGACGAGGTGCCCGGAGGTCCTGCCCCAGGCTCCTGGCCCGAACCCTGCTGGTACGGTCTCAGGATCAGGACCGATGCCTCCGCACCCGCCGGGTCGGACGAGGCGCCCGACATGGGTGTCCTTTTCGAGGAAGGCGGCTACAGGGAGATCGCCTCCGCCATGGAGAGGATGGAGGTCCCGCCCTCCGCTTCCATACTGGCTGCGAAGAGCCTCCTGGCCCTCGGGAGGTACGAGGCCGCGCTCGAGGTCGAGCCTGATGCCGATCCCATGCTCAGAGCAAGGTGCCTTGCGGGCCTCGGGAGAGGAGCGGAGGCCGAGGAGAATCTGAGGATGGCGGCGGCCGGAGGGCATGGAGGATCGGAGGCCGTTCTCCTGCTCGCCGGGATGATGGCCGACTCGGGCAGGCTCGCGGAGGCCGAGACCCTCCTCTCGTCTCTCGACCAGGTCGATTCGGCACCGCTTCTCTCCCGGGTGCTGGACATTCAGGGAAGGCCGGCTGAAGCTCTTTCGCTCCTGTCAGGGGCTCTGCAGGGAAGGGACGGGGCCGGGAAGGTGGAGCTCCTCTGCTCCCGGGTGAACATCCTCATGAGACTCGGATTCTACGAAGATGCCGCCGGATCGGCCGATCAGGCTGTCCTCCTCTCACGCAGCGGCGCGCACTTCCCCTCGCTCCGGCGCAGCCTCCTGGAGCGGGGCAGGGTGAGGGAGGTGACAGGCCTCTGGCGGGAGGCCCTGCAGGACTACCGGCTGGCCGTCCTCTACGCGGCCGAGGGAGGCGAGAAGCAGGCGCGGCCCCCATCGGTGGACCTCTTCGTGCTCGAGCTGAGGATGGGTCTGATCACCGACGCCTTCGAGACGCTCGACAAGCTCTCGCGGGAACTGCCCTCGGCGCCGGGGACCACTTCGGCACAGCTGATGGACTCACTTCACGCGGTCGAAGGGGTCTATCTCGGAAGAGGCGCGCGCTCGCTCGAGTTCGCCGAGCGCGGGGCATCGGCTGCAGCGAGGCTGGGCATGCCCCTCCGGCAGGGTCTGTGCCTGCTGTACCGGGGGCAGCTCCTGCTCCAGGAGGGGGAGAAGGCCGATGCAGCGGGATCGCTCAGGAATGCGAGGGCTATCGCGGGGCTGCTGGGTGACAGGCACCTCGCCCTGCTCGTCGATCTCGCATCCCTCCAGGCAGGCCTCGAGGAGGTGTCGCCCGGATCGGTCGGCAGGGCTGTCGAGCTGGGCCTTCCAATCGAGAGCGACGAGGCTCGCGTCCTGACGGCCGGCCCGGTCAGGGAGTTCAGGGATGCGATCGGCCGGCTGCTCGCTCTCCCGTCCCCGCTCAGGGCCTGCGAGCTGGCCTCATCGAGACCCGGGAAGATCGACCAGGCGCTCCGCAGGCAGCTCCTGGAGGCGCGGAGCGCTATCGTCGCAATGCTCGACGGCGACGACGCGGAGTCCTTCTGCAGACTGACCGCGGGACTCTCCTCCCCCTCGGGGATGGCTGCGCCGGCCTCCTTCGAGGAGGCTGTGCTGCGCCTGGCCGGGTGGTTCTCGGAATCGGCCGGCGCGGCTCCCGACCCTTCGTCTCTGAGGCAGGCGATGGGCCTCGACCAGCTCTCTCTCGAGGAACCTCCCGGAGGATCGTGCGAGCGATTCGACTGCCCCGGCGGACCGCTCTATGCCTCCGGGGGAGACTCTCCGGCGATATCCGCCCTGGCCCCGGTCCTGGCGGAGCTGCTGCGCTCGGCGATCTCGCCGGAATCCCCGCCGGAGCAGGGCCGGGGCTCGAGCTTCCCCGAGATCATCGGGGCCTCGGCAGCGATCGCCGGGCTGAAGCGCTCCATGGAGAAGGTCTCCGTCATGGAGGCGCCCGTGCTGATCGTCGGGGAGACGGGCACGGGCAAGGAGCTTGCCGCACGAGGCATACACATGGCTGGGCCGAGGCGCGACATGCCTTTCGTCCCGGTGGACTGCGGAGCCATACCGGAAGGCCTGCTGGAATCCGAGCTTTTCGGGGCCAGGAAGGGCGCTTATACGGACAGCCGCACGGACAGACAGGGCCTCCTGGAGGCCTCGTCCGGGGGGACGCTTTTCCTCGACGAGATCGGGAACCTGCCCATGTCCCTGCAGGCCAAGCTTCTCAGAGCTCTGGAAACGGGACGTGTGAGGAGGGTGGGCGACACCGCCGAGACGCCCGTCGACCTGCGGCTCATCGCGGCGACCAATTCCGACCCCCTGGCGGACACGGCGGCCGGCCGCTTCCGGGCCGACCTCTACTATCGCATCGCCGTGATGATCATCGAGGTCCCCCCCCTGCGGGACAGGCGGGAGGACATCCCCCTGCTCGCGGGTGAATTCGCCGGTCGGGCCTCCGGAGGCAGATCACCCGCCTTCTCCAGGGGCGCCATGCGGAAGCTGCAGGCGCATTCCTGGCCCGGCAACGTCAGGGAGCTGAGGAACGTGGTGCAGAGGGCCGTCCTCCTCGGCGACGGGGGCACGGTGCGGGAGGAGGACATAGTCTTCGCGGAAGGAAGACCCGGAGGCCCGGCCTCCCCGGCGAACGATCTGGAGACGGCCATGGCGAGGCATGTGCACGGCGTGCTCGAAGCGTGCGGAGGCAACCGCTCACAGGCTGCAGCCATCCTCCGGTGCGACCCCAAGACATTGAGGAAGTACCTCAGGATCTACGCCGAGCGCGGCTGACCGCTCCGCCCCTCCCGTCCGAGACACACGGAGAATCCTCGAAGAAGAACCGCCACATCCTCTCCCCGCCCCTGGAGATGCCGATGCGCGAAGAGATGCCCACAGGCCTCCGGGGGCTCTTCCGGGGCAGCAGTATCCTGACCGGTCCTGCCAGCAGGTCGGCTCCGTTCTGCTCCAGGCCTATCCCCATGGCGCGGCATAATTTCCCGGGTCCGCTCGCCGCAAGCGAGAGCCCTCCCCCGGTCTCCTGCCCGGGAGGGCCGATCCCTTCTCCGGGTTCGAGGGCCCTGATCAGCACTGCCTCGCCACTCCCGGCGGGGCCGGCCGTCACGTTGAAGCAGCAGTGCATTCCGTAGACGAAGTAGACATAGGCGCTCCCGCCGGCATCGAACATGGAACGGTTCCTCGCGGTCATGCCCCTGGCGGAGTGGCTGGCGGGATCCTCCTCAGTGTAGGCCTCCGTCTCCACGATCACCCCGGATCTGCGCGGATCCCCCTCGACCTCCAGGAGGCATCCGAGCAGGGAGCGCGCCAGCTCCGGAGCGCCCGCCGCGAAGAAACTGCGGCCCGGGCATCTCCAGGGGCCTTCCCCCGTTCCGCTCAGGGCTGCCGGAGCCAGGCCGTCCTCCATCCCTCCATGCGCGAAACCTCTGCATTCTGCTGCTCGATGATCTCGCCTGCCAGGAGGCGGACCCGGGCGTCGTCCGACGAGTCGAGAGCGGTCTCCGCCATCCCGACCGCCGCCAGATGGTGGGAGATCATGGCATCGAGGAATCGTACGTCCCAGGGATCGGAGCCCGGGAGCACCGACATGGCTCCCATGTCCATGCCTGGATCGGCTGTGGTGTCCCCGTCAGGGCCGAGGGCGGTCCTCCAGGCGGACATCGAGTCGATCTGGGCGGTCTGCGAGGCGATGATGGCCGCTGCAAGCGTGTCCAGCTCTGCATGAGAAGCCGAATCGAGCGCCTGTGACGCCATCGCGAGGGCTCCCCTGTGGTGCTCGATCATGGCGTCCAGGAATCGGACATCGTAGTCCGGGCCCGCCCCTGGCGGGTTCTCCCGTCCGGGAGCCGCCCCGCGGCCTCCACCGCATGCCGCCGCAGCGAGGACCAGGGCAAGGACCTGCAGTCTCCGCATCTCACGCTCCTCCCTCCAGCAGCTATGTTTCCCCCGGACGGGGGTGATGACGGTAGTGCTTCTGCCTGCACTTGCTGCCGTAGTGCCCTCCCTGCTCCTGCTCTGGTTCTTCTCGAGCAGGGACAGGTTCCCCGAGCCCCCGCTCGCCATCTGGACCACGTTCGGGCTCGGCGTGCTGACGATAATCCCCGCAGTCCTGCTGGAGACAGTGCTGGAGGGGGCGGTCGCCGGAGAGCTCTTCGGATCCGCCAGGGCTGCGTACATGTCGTTCGTCGTGGCAGCCCTCGTGGAGGAATCCCTCAAACTCTCGGTCCTCCTGCTCTACTCGTTCAGGAGCCGCCACTTCGACGAGCCCATGGACGGCATCGTCTACGGCGCAGCCTCCGGACTCGGATTCGCCACCCTCGAGAACCTGCTCTACGTGCTGTCGCCCGACGGCGGACTCGGAGTGGGAGCCCTCAGGGCCTTCCTCTCCGTACCGGGGCACGCTCTGTGGGGAGCGATACTCGGATTCCATGCCGCATCCGGAAAGCTCGAGGGCAGGAGCCTCGCAGGCTGCACCAGAGGACTCCTGGCTGCAGTCGTCCTCCACGGTCTGTACGACTTCCCGGTGATGATGGCGGGCTCGGGCAGGGACATCGGGGCTGCGTCCGCCCTGGCACTGCTCCTCCTGCTCCTCGGAGTCTCCGCTGCGGCCTGGTTCTGGGTGATGCGCATGTGCCACACCCTGAGGTCCGAGCAGATTGCAGGGCTCCGTCCCCGGTGCGCGGGCGCCACCCCGGTCGCGCCGGCCGCCTCTCAGGAGGAGGCCGGTGCCGATGGGCCCGGTCGCCGCGGCCATCGTGGCGCTGCGGTCGACCGGCTTGCGGGGAGCCTCCTCGTGGTGGTCGGAGGGCTCCTCGTCGCCTGGGCGCTGGTCACGGCCGCGGCGGTCCTCTCGACGCGCGGGGATGATGGCGTCGACGGGATCTGGGGGGTGGTAGGCTGGTTGATAGTCGGGGGGATACCCGCGGCGGCCGGGGTGCCGGCGCTGACGGCAGGGTTGAGGCGGCTCAGGAGAGCCTCCGCTTCATGCCGGGAGACCACCCCGACCGCAGAAACGGTGCATGCACGGGAAGGAGGTTCGGGATGACGGACTGCCCCTTTTGCTCTATCGAGCCACCGCAGATCATCTGGAGCGACGAGCTGGTCATCGTCATCAGGGACGCGTGGCCGGTCTCCCCTTCGCATTCCCTGGTGATACCCAGGCGCCATTTCGAGAGCATCTTCGAGGCCACGCCGGACGAGCTGCGCTCCCTGGCGAAGGCGATCGTCGCGAGGAAGGAGCAGCTCGCCCTGACGCTGACGGTCAACGCCTACAACATCGGTATCAACGAGGGCCGCGCGGCAGGGCAGCTGGTGCCCCATGCGCACATCCACATCATCCCCCGCTTCGACAGGGATGTCCCCGACCCCAGGGGCGGCGTGCGGGGCGTGATCCCCGAGAGAAGGCTCTCCGGAATGCTGGACGAGGAGGAGCGGGAGAACTGAGGACGGGGTGCGCCCCGCCCGTTCAGTACCTCAGAGTGTAGTGCAGCTCCAGAGAGGGCTCCTGTTCTCCGTGCAGGGTGGACTTGGTGGTGCCCATCACGTAGAGGTCCCTCGAGAAGAAATACTGCGCACTGATGGTTCCCGGCTCCGTCGAGAACACGTCCCCGGTGTACGAGAGGAAGAGTTCGGGCAGGAGGTACTTGCCCACGTCGAGGGCCAGGCTCGTGGAGTCCGCCAGGAGTTCGGGGGTCAGCTGCAGCTCGTCGAGGCCTATGCCCTCCCGCAGGCTTCTCGCCAGCAGGCGTCCGAGATAGCCCTGGGCCGCTTCCTCGAGCTGCTCCCTGACGGCTCCGGTGTCTATCTGCTGCAGCTCGCCGTATGTGAGGCCGACGGCCAGGAGGGCCAGGATGTCCTCCTGGGTCAGCTCGCCGGAGGGACCCTCGCCCGACAGCGTGATAACGGGGCTCGTCAGAGCCCCCTGGATGAGGACCGAGATCAGGTACTCGTCCTTCTGGAGCCCCGCACGGATCGTCGTCTCCGCGTTGATGGAGAGCGTGGCCTGGGGAGGGTTGCCCGGTATGAAGTCGATGCTGCCCTGCGTGATCTCGAAATCCCGGTCCAGCAGGTGGACCTTCCCCCGGAGGGATGACAGGGACCCGTTGATCGTCGGCAGGCCATCCACAGTCACGACGTTGAGATCGACTCCCAGCTCGATGTCCGCCAGGCTGTTCCTGAACCAGACCCCCCTGTTGCTCCGTATCGCGATATCGAGGTCGAAGGGCAGCTCCTGAGCGTCCCCCCCCGATGGAGCGCGCATCGACGGCATGCCCACGAGGCCTTCCAGGATGTCGATCTTGCCCGAGAGCTCAGGCCTCGCATCCCGCGGGTCCTCCCCGGCTGCGAAGACCGATCCCGAGAGCACCAGCGCCGCGAAGTCGGAGACCGAGGTCTGCACCCTGTCGAAGGTCGAGGTGAACCGGTAGGCCCTGATCCCGGGCCGGGTCAGGAGGTTGTCCGCCTGGGCGAGGAGCTCGGCCGACAGGACTCCTCTGGCCCTTCCGACGGAGGCGAGCCTCAGGCTGGTGTTGAACCCGGAGCTGTCCGCGGAATGGTGCGTGATGTACAGGACCACATCTGAGAACGGCATCCCGATGCTCGTCACGGTCAGCCTGTCGGCCATGGCCACGGCGTCCAGGTCCAGCTGCGGCTCGCCGCCCGGGATCCTGGAGTACGAGGCGTGCGCGGAGATGTCCGCGCCCCTTGTGCGAAGGGGCACGGGCAGCGCGTAGAACACCCAGTCGCCCAGGCGGTTCACCTCCAGGTCGAGATCGGCCGGGTTCGCGAAGGAGATGGAGGGCCTCCCGCCCGACCAGCAGGAGTCGATCGTGCCCTGGAGGCCGGATCTGTGGCCGTCGCTCCACGAGTAGATCCCTTCGATCTCCAGCCTGGATCTCCTCACCGCGACCGAGACCGTGATGCTGTCCGCCGCGTATGCCCCGCAGGTGGGCATGGAGATCCTGCCGGTCAGGTCCGCATCGAGTCCGCCGGGTCCGGTGGATGCCCAGAAGAGGAAGTCTCCAACGCCCGAGATGCCGCCGGGCATGTCCATCGTGGAGGCCAGAGTGGAGAAGTCGACACTTCCGGCCCTCACCCGGACGGTCATGGCGCCGCCGGGTCCGCTGGTCCCCTGCAGCACCAGGGATCCGTGGGGCGTCTGGATGACCGCCGTGTCGAGCAGCAGGACTCCGGGGGCTATCCTGGCGATGGCCTCTCCTCCGGTGACGAGCCTGAGTTTGGACAGCGAGGCCTTGAGATCCGAGAGGGAGACGGATACGGTGTCCCCGTACGAGACCGCCCCCGAGCCTGTTATCAGCAGCCCGCCGGACGACTGCACCGAGAGGTCGCTGAAGGCGCAGTCCATCCCCGCGAGCTCGGCGTCGCCCGACACGGAGAAATCCATCCCGCCCGCCGAGACCGATCCGCAGTCGAAATGCACCGAGCCCTCGGCTCCGGCCCTCGACAGCGCGAGGGAGCCCGAGACGCCGGCCTGTCCGAGCTCGAGGCCCGGCACCGAGAGCGAATCGAGGTCGACGTCGCCTGCCGCGCTCAACTCCCTGGCCGTGGCTTCGATCTGCAGATCTGCCCGGAGGTTCCTGAACCCGGGCAGCCCTCCGCGAAGGGCCATGGGGACCGCCTCGATCCCATCCAGCTCGACCGAGAGCGTTCCCCTGCCGCTGGACGGGATCATGTCCGCACCCATGGCGCCGCCTCCCTGGAACCTCATGCGTGCCCCGGGGGAGGAAACCTCGGCCGAGCCGTCCCAGGCGGATCCGGCGAATGACGCGTCGAGAGAGGCGGAGCCGATTCCCACACCCTGGAGGGAGGAGTTCCCGAGGTCGAGAAGGATCGAACCGCCGGAGACGGCGAGGGATTCACCCGAGGCCGAAACCGAGAGATGCCCGCTCAGGTCTCCCTCGGGCAGTGATGCGTGGTAGGCCGAAGGATCCGCGTTCTCGAGCGAGAGCTGCAGGCTGCCGTCCCAGGAGCCGTCGCCGGGCGAGAAGCGCCCGTCCAGCACACAGACCGCGCCGGGGCCCGACAGCCTGACCCCCCTCAGGGCGAGGCCATCCAGGCCGGCGATCGCCGTGTCTGCCGAGAACTCGATCTCCATGCCCGAGATCCCGGCTTCGCCGTTGCGCAGCGAGGTGGTCACCACCGGGGCCGAGATGCTCCCCCGGACGGCCGCCTCGAAGTCCATGGATGCCGAGAGAGGGAGATCCAGCCTCTCGGTGGTGAAGTTGCCGTCCGCATCCACCGTCAGCCCGCCGTCCGCCCCGCGGAGCTCCCCAGTCAGGTACAGGTTGCCGAATGGGGTGACGGCGCTGAATCCCGGGCTGGAGGCTATGCCGTCGCGCAGGGAGGCGATCCCGTTGCCCCTCATCATGCCTGCGTCCCGGATCCAGCACGCGGCGCTCGCAGCGCTCACCGTGGCCCCGTCGTTGCTCCGGGCCACCGAGGCCGAGATGCTCATCGAGTCGAGCAGCAGGCCTTCACTGTCCACGATCCGACCGTAGCCGAGGCGGAGGCTGTCCGCGGAGCAGACTATCCCTCGGTCGATCGCATCGAGGATCTGCACGAGCGTCGAGTGCGGCCCGCCCTGGCGGGGTGCGGGGATGGTTATCTCGAGCGTGCCTGCGGTGACCTCCCTGACCGATCTCTGGAGGAGGAAGCCGTGGAGGGCGCCTCTCACCCTGCCGTCGCACACCCTCACGACCAGGCCGTCCGATCCTTCGACGAGCACTGTATCCACGCTGCTTCGCCAGAAGAGGTCGGTGGAGATCGAGGGAATGCTCACGACAATCCTGTCGGTGGAGAGCATCTCACCCACTATCCGGCCCGTGAT
The DNA here is from genome assembly GCA_002414865.1 of candidate division Hyd24-12 bacterium UBA5074. Classification (GTDB taxonomy): domain Bacteria; phylum Fermentibacterota; class Fermentibacteria; order Fermentibacterales; family Fermentibacteraceae; genus UBA5938. Next base: position 48,532 of record DIAQ01000112.1, read on the forward strand.
CCTGTCCAGCATGCCCGACACGAGGACGAGGTAGGACGAGAGGACCAGCAGGCAGGCCCCGCCGGCGAAGGCCCGGAAGGCGCCTGTCCTCGTGGCGGGCCTGGAAAAGAGGCCGAGCATCAGAACGGGTGCCCCAGGGCGAGATACGCCCTGCCGCGGCGCAGGCCGTCGGCCCAGGTCGGCGCGAAACCGTAGTCGAGCCTGAGGGGACCGAACGGGGTGGAGTACCTTATGCCGAGACCCACGCCGAAGCCCGTGGATCCCGCCGCTATCTGCGACACCGATTCCCACAGGCCGCCCACGTCGGCGAAGAGCGCGAGCCCGAAGTTCCCGGCCACGCGGAGCCGCGCCTCCACGTTGAGCAGGGTCATGATCCTGCCGCCGATGGGATTGCCTTCCTCGTCCTTCGGCCCGAGCGCGTTGTATCCGTAGCCGCGCACGGTCGAGCCGCCCCCCATGAAGTACCTGTCCGCAGGGGCTATTGTGCTGTCGGCCCCGTACGGGAACACTCCTCCCGCGCGCACCCGCCAGGCCAGCACGACGTCACTGACTATCGGCTTGAAGATCCTGCTCTCTGCCTCGATCGAATAGAAGTCCCTGCCTCCGAGGATGCCTCCGGAAACCCTGCCGCCGAGCCTCAGGAGGTGCCCGGTCCGGGGGTCGAGCACCGCGTCCCGGGTGTCGTGAGCGATGACGGAGTTGAGGCTCGATGTGGTGACCCAGTCGGATACTATCTCGCCCCCGCCGGGGGTGGATGATCTGAACTTGTTGCGCTCCAGCGCGTACCCGAGAGTCAGCTCGAGGAACGGGGTCAGGTCCCTGGTGGCTGATACCTCGACTCCATAGCTCCACTCCGTCTGGCCCGGGAGGTCGAAGAAGAGGTAGCTGGCCCTTATCCTCCCCCACCAGGGAGTGGAGATGACCCAGGGCTCCTCGTAGATGACTTCCGGTTCCACGATGTTGCCGCCGCCGCTCACTATGAGCGTATCCGACACGCCTACGGTCAGGCGCTGGTTGTTCCCCCAGATGTTGGGATGCTTCCAGTACGCGCTCAGCAGGATGGCAGACGGCGAGGCAGCGTATCCAGCTCCCATGTCGAGCTGGCGGAAAGGCCTCTCGGTCACCTGGATCAGGAGGTCGGCCACATGGTCGACCCTGTCCAGGCCTTCGTATGTGAAGCGGACATCCTGGAAGAGCCCGAGGCCGTAGATGGCCGAGATGGATCTCCGCAGGGCGCTGCTGTCGAGGGAATCGCCCTCCTGCAGCTCCACCTCGCGGACCACCACCTCGTCTCGAACCGAGCGGAGACCCGTCACCCTGACGGAGCCGAGCCGCACCTGGGGTCCTTCGGCGATGGTGACCTCCACGCCACGGGTGCCGGGTACGCTGTCCGGCAGCGAATCGGTGAACGGGAGCAGATGCGTCTCCACGGAGACCAGGGCGTATCCCCTCCGCCTGTAGATGTCCGAGATGCCGTCCCTCGTCCGCCTCAGGCCGTCGGGGGTGAGGACATCCCCCGATCCCGGGACGACCTTCCGGCGAAGGTCGCTCACCTCGAGGGCCGAGTTGCCGGAGAACACCACGCCCCCACGCCGGCTCCTCCTCCCAGGGAGCACTTCTATCCCCACCACGGAGGGATCGTCGTTCCACCCCGGCCAGGAGACGGTCAGGGCCGCATCGAGATAGCCGGCGCCCTGCAGCCTCGACATCAGGGACTGGTAGACGTCGCCCTGCGTTATCTCGAGGAGGGAGGTCCCGCTCGACAGGCCTGTCCCGTCGAGGAGGTCCTCCGTGTCGAACCACGCGGGAGCCTCGACGGCAATGGTGTCGATGAGCGGCACGCCGGATTCGTCCTCCGCCGCAACGACGGGAGAGGTGCCGCCCGCGAGGACGGCAAGCAGGGCAAGTATTGGGGCGGCACCGGGCATCTTCATATTACAGTCCGGATGTGTTCTGCGGAGGATGCGCCGCGCAGGCCGGTCCGGTGCGACTGCGTCATCCGCGTGCGATCCCGGAATATGCCCCAGCATGCGGCCCCGGCGAAAGCCCCGGCCCGGAAGGCCCGAGGGATGAGCCTCGAAAACGGACGTTTCGGACATGGCAGGGAGGCCGTCCTCCTTGCGGGAGGCACCGATCCCTGCGGAGGCGCGGGGCTGGCTGCCGACATCAAGGCCGTCTCGGCCGCAGGAGCGCACGCCTGCATCGCCGTGACCGCCGTCACCGTCCAGGACAGCGGTGCGGTCTATTCCTGGGAGGGGGTCGATCCCGCGCTGTTCGAGGCCCAGGCCCTCGCTGCGGCAGGGGATGCGAGGATCGAAGCCGTGAAGTCCGGGATGCTGGGCAGCCCTGGCATCGCCGAAGCCCTCTCGCGCCTCCTGTCGGGCCCGCTCTCGGGCGTGCCCTATGTCATGGACCCGGTGCTGGTGGCGGGCTCCGGGGACAGCCTCTCCTCCGGAGGGATGGTTTCCGCCGCGCTTTCGCTGCTGCTCCCGAGATGCGCCCTCTGCACCCCGAACCTCGACGAAGCCTCCGCGATGGCCGGCTTCCCGGTCTCCTCCCGCGAAGGGATGGAGAAGGCCGGCAGAACTCTCTGCGGGCTCGGAGCCCCTGCCGTCCTCGTGAAGGGCGGGCATCTCGAGGGCAGACCCGCCGATGTCCTGGTCGCGGGGGGAGCCGTCCGGTGGTTCGAAGGGACCAGGATCGTGCCGGGAAAGGTCCACGGGACTGGCTGCACGCTGGCATCGGCGATCGCGGCGAGGCTCGCCCAGGGTCACGGAGTCGAGCAGGCCGTCGAGATGGGCCTGCGGTATCTGAGGAAGGCTCTCTCGTCCTCGTTCCCCATGAGGGGCGGGACGATACTTGGCCATTTCCCCGCCAGGGGGCCCCGTCCCGGGGAGAGGAACGAGGATTCCTTCTACGACGCGCCGGCCTTCTGTCCCGGCTGCGGAAGCGCCCTCGAAGGCGAGATGCCGCCCGACGGCCATCTGAACTGTCCGGCGTGCGGAGAGGTCGTCTGGAGGAACCCCCTGCCCGCCGTCACCGTCGTGGTCCGTCGAGGAGCGGAGGTGCTCCTGGTGCGGCGCTCCATCCAGCCCCGCAAGGGGATGTTCTGCCTTCCCGGCGGCTTCCTGGAGCTCGGGGAGACCGTGGAGGAGTGCGCCCGCAGGGAGCTCAGGGAGGAGACAGGCCTGAGCGCGGGCCGGCTCTCGCTGCTCGGGGTCACCACCGATTCGACGGAGTACGGCGGAATCGCTCTCGTCGCGTTCGAGACCGGGGAGACCCGGGGTGTCGAGCTCCCCGGGGACGATGCCTCGGAGACCGCCTGGTTCAGACTCGACGGACTCCCCCCTCTGGCGTTCGAGGCGCATTCGAGATTGCTCGCCGGCATCGCCGCCCGGCGCCCCGGCGGGGCATGAGCCCCATCGTCCCGCCGATGGTGGCGGCCATCTCGGCTGCCTTGTCGACGGCGGTCCCGACGGCCATCCCGTCAGCGACGCTGCCGGCGACTGGATGGGTCGGCTCCGAGGCGGTCGTGATACCGGGGACCTCGGGCTTCATGTCGGTGACGCCTCTCGGCCCGGACCTCCTCGGCACCAGATGGGGAGGGACGGCTTTCGTGCGCCTGGCCCTCGACGGGACCGCGGAAGTGCTCTATGCGCTCGAGGGGGGACCTTTCGAGAGCCTCTCGCCGGCATCCGTCCACGACGGTCTCATCGCCTTCGCCGGAAGAGGCCGCGAAGGAGCCGCCATCCTCGTCCTGGACGGCGCCGGGAGGCAGGTGGACCGCCTGGGGCCTTATGCGGAATGCGGCAACCCTGCCTGGGACGGGGCCGGAGCCCTGTACTTCACAGCTGACGGGATGCTCCTCCGCGACGGGGAGGTCCTGCCCTTCGAGGCCGAGGGACCCGTCACCCCTTCGCCTTCAGGAGCGCTCGCGGCCCTGGCTGCCCCCGGGGGCGGCGTGATCGTCCTCGACCTCCCGGCATCCACGGCGGACACCGTGGCGCGCGAGGCGACGGTCACGGGGATGTCCTGGGCGGGCGACGCACGGCTCCTGCTGGCCTGCTCGGACGGACAGGTCCTCCTGTGCCGTACCGGGCGCCGGGTTGCGAGCCGGGTGATCACGGGCGAAGGCGTGTCTTGGTCCGACCTCCTCGACGGTTTCCTCACCTCCCGCATGACGGATGACGGACATTTCGTCACATCCTCGACCGTTGTCTTCTGCAACCTGGGAGGGGGCTGGGCGGAACTGGACTGCCCGGAAGGCAGCATGCCCTCGCACCCGTGCTCCTTCGGAGCGGGCGCCGCGGCGATCGACGCCGGCAGTGGCTCGGTCCTGCTCCTGCCCTTCGACCGGAGCGCCGCGCTCACGAAGCGCGGAGGAGGGCGATCCTGACGGAGGCAGCCTCCCGGGCGGCGCGCGCGAGGGCGCTCGGATCGGCCCTCCTGCTGGCAGCTCTCGCGACCCTCCTTCTGGCCTCGGCCCCGGCTGGCCCGCTCAACGTCGACGAAGCGTGGCTGGGAGAGCAATCCCTGATGCTGGCGAGAGACGGGGTCGTGAGGTCCGACCTCTTCAGCGGCTACGAAGGCAGCGGCGAGAGGATCCTGGTTTATCACAGGCTCCTGGTCTGGCTCGGCGCGCTTGCGGTGTCCGGCCTCGGGTTCGGCCTCGTGCAGCTGAGGGTCGTCTCCGTCGCGGCCACGACTGCGCTCCTGGCGGCGATGCTCCTGTGCCGGCAGGGAAGGCGCTCGCTCGACGCTGCGGGCCCGGCGGCCCTCCTGCTGTGCATGCCGCTCTTCTTCAGGTTCGGCATCTACTTCCGTCCGGAGGCGCTGCTGGCCCTTTCCGCATGGTGCGGCTACTGCATCCTGTGCGCAGCGGTCAGGAAGGGCTCCAGGACCCTCTCCGCAGCGGCAGGGCTGGTCGCGGGGCTGGGAATCCTCGCACACCTCAACGGGATCGCTTTCGTCGCGGGGGGCGCCGCAGCCCTGCTCTCGACCGGGAGCGGAAGGCTCCTTCCGTGTTTTCTCGCCTCGGCGGCGCTGACGGCCGGGCTGCCGCACCTGGAGATCCTGGTCGACCCCGGTCTGTTCCTGCGGCAGTTCAGCGGGGAGCTGCTCAGGACCAAGACCGCCTGGACTTCGTTCACGCCCTTCACGAACCTCCTGCGAGAGCACGAGAGGCTCTTCCGGGAACCCGGGACGGCTCTGGTCACCCTGGCTGTCGCGGCCGCCCTGCTGAACCGCCCCGGACAGAGGCACGCCGAGAAGCCCCTGTTCTACCCTTTCGCCCTGGCAAGCCTGCTGGCCCTGGCGACGCTGACATCCTCGAAAACCGCAAAGTACGCGGTCCCGCTGATGCCGTTCGCGGCCGACGAGATCTGGGCCTCCTTCGAGTCCCTTCCGGCGGCAGGCACCCAGGGGGGGCTCCGGAAGGTCGCGGCTGCAGCCCTGGTGGCCCTCTGCGCCCTGCTGGCGGCATGGGGCATCTACAGCGCGGCGAAGCTGGCTTCGGGACCGAGGCAGAACCTCTCGGCTGAAAATGCCGAGCTCGGCTCCGCGATCCCCTGCGGCGCGGTCTGTGTCGCGCCCATGTCATTCATCTTCGACGAGGCGGAGAGGCTCGAGATCCACGGCCTGTACCTGGCCGGGATCGTCTACGGGCAGGATCTGACCGCTTCAGAGCTGCGCGGATTCGCCCTGGAAAGAGGGGCCGGTTTCATCGTTCTGGACTCCGGAGGATCTGCTGCGCCCGGGGTGGTCCCCTCCGACCTGCTGGTGCCCGTGGGCGGCGGCGGCAGGGTGCTCAGGGTGATGCCGGAGGATCTTCCCGAAGGGCCGACAGCGCCTCCCTGAGCTCCTCTATCGAGAAGGGCTTGCGCAGGGCGGAATCGAATCCGTGCCCCTTGTGGTCGGCCAGCGCCGCGTCCGCGGAATAACCGCTCGAGACCACGGCTTTCACGGAAGGATCGAGACGCCTGATCCTGGACAGGGTCTCCAGCCCGCCCATGCCGCCGGGAACCACGAGGTCCAGGAACACTACGTCGTAGGGACGGCCCGCCCTCGCGGCCTCTGCGAATTTCTGGACAGCTTCGGAGCCGCTGCGCGCGCTTCCCGTGCCGAGCCCCAGCGATCCCAGCATGGCGATGACGGTCTCCACCACCAGAGGGTCGTCGTCCATCACGAGCACCCTCGAGCCCTTCAGGAGACCGACGCCTTCGGAGGTGCGCCTCCCCCCTGCCGGGCGGGCATCACAGGCCGCCAGCCAGATGCGCATCTCGGTCCCCTGCCCTGACGGGGCCACCTCGATCGAGCCGCCGTGCCGCTTCACTATCGAGTATGCGACGGACAGGCCCAGACCTGCCGAGTCGGGCTTGGTGGTGAAGTACGGCTCGAATATCCTGTGCATGCAGGAGGCAGGGATCCCGCCACCCGTGTCCGAGATGCTGAGAAGCACGCCGTTCCCGCCGGCGGGCATGGAGTCGCCGGTCCCGCGGCAGGCCGAGGCCCTGATGCAGAGCACTCCGGTGGAACCCATGGCTTCGAGCGAATTCGTCACGATGATGCCCACGAGCTGGCTCAGCATGTCCGGATCGCCTTCGATGGGCGGCAGACCCTGCTCGAAGATCGAGTCGCAGACTATGGCCGAACCCGGCAGCAGGCCCATGAGCACATCCCCGACGAGCGGCCCGAGCTCCACCGGCCGCCTGACCGGATCGCCTCCCGAGGAGAACGTGAGCAGCCTCAGAGCAGTGCAGCGGGCAGCCTCGCAGGCTTCGTGCGCTCTGTGGAAGGCCTCGTCGCGCCTTGTTCCCGGCTCTTCGATCTCGGCAACCTCTATGTTGCCCAGGATCGCCGCAAGGGAGTTGTTGAGGTCGTGCGCCATCCCCCCCGCGAGCATGCCGAGCGATTCCAGCCGCTGGACCCTCGAAGCCTCATCCTCCATGTGCTTGCGCTGCGTCTCGTCACGTATCACCGCGAGCACCACGTCCTGGCCGAAGGCCACCATGCTCACCTCGTAGATCTTGCGCGATCCCGGGATGTTCAGCCCGAATTCGAATTTCTCGACGCTGCCCGTATCCAGGGCCCGGGCGATGCGCCTGCGGACCTCGCCCGGAGTGATGTCGGCGAGATCGAACTGCTCCAGGGTCATTCCCCTGGTCTTCTCCGGGGGGATCACCTGGTCGTTGCCATAGCCGGGATGCACCGAGAGGATGATGCCCTCGCGGTCGATGGTGACCATGAAGTCCGGGATCGCTTCGATCAGCGCAGCGTTCCTGCGCTCGCTCTCCCGGAGATCAGCGGTCGCCGCCTCGAGCCTCCCGAGGAGCGGACCGAGCGCCTTCTCGAGCTGCCCGACCTCGTCGAGACCGGCGCCCCCATCCGGGGCCTCCGGGCCGCCTGCCGTCCCCTGGAGCCTCCTCATGAGCTGCGCAAGCCGCGAGACCACGAGCTTGTGCAGGAGGGCCAGGGTGACCAGGGAGAAGAGGAGCCCGCTTGCCACGAGGTAGATGGTGGAGTAGCGGATTATCTTGGTGTAGGCAGCGTAGGTGTCCCTCGATCTCGACATCGACAGCTCGAGGCCGGGTCCGAAGAGCACGGGCAGCTCGATGTCCACCCGTATCGAATCAGCGTCCGACGAGACACGCGGCGCCGCCCCCGGTGCAGGGAGTGAGGACTGCCGGATCGTGACGACCAACCCCGCGGACTGCTGCCTCAGGCGTCGCAGGACGGGGGTGAGGTCGCGCACGAAGACAAGGCCTCCGTTGTGCGGCCCGGTGCCGGCCGTGTGAAGGATCGGCCGGATCGCGAGGACGCACGGCCTTCCGCCCGCCAGGGCGAAACCGGTCGCCACCCCGCCGCTCCCGGCGACTTCCGCGACTCCTGACGAGAGCAGATCGATGACGTCGCGGCCGAGAGGAACGGGGTATCCATCCTCCCCGGGGCCTTCGAGGCCTGCGACGAGCGATCCTGCCGTATCCACAAGGGCCACCGCATGGATGTCCAGGATGCGGAAGGCCTCGGAATCGAGATTCCTGTCCAGGAATCCGGAATCGCGAGTATCCATGAAGGCCCAGGTCTCGTCCCAGGTCGCCCAGTCCTCCACGGCTCCGGAAAGGCCGTCAGCCTGCTCCAGCAGGAGGCTCGAGACGACCGTGCCGTCATTGACGGTCTCCCCCTGCTCCAGCTCCATGAACAGCGGGTGGAAGAGCACCCGGAAGAACCACGCGCACAATGCGGTGAGAATCAGCAGGAGCAGCCCGAGCAGCACCGCGGTCTGTCTACCCAGAGTCATGCGGATCTCCCATCGGGCCTGAAGCAGGCGCCGGGTGTCTCTCAGGAAAGATCCCTCAGAACAGTCTCCAGAGCTTCAGCGTTCCCGGTTCCGAAGACCCTCAGTCCGCCGTAGCTCCTGAGCAGCCCCTGCAGCACCGCACCGGGGCCCACCTCGACGAAGGTATCGATGCCCATATCGACGAGGCGCTTCATCGAGAGCGCCCAGAGGACAGGAGAAGTGATCTGCCGGCCGAGGAGCTCCCTGCTCTCCGCACCCGAGGAGACCGGGGATGCCGTGACGTTCGCCACGACGGGGATCGATGGATCCGCGAAGGGCTCGGCATCGAGCACCGGCTTCATCGAGGTCGCCGCGTCGCCCATGAGCGGAGAATGCCATGCACCAGAGACCTTGAGCGGTATCACCTTCCGGATGCCCATCTCCTTCGCCGCCAGTGACGCCTTCTCCAGGGCTGCGGATTCGCCGGAAAGCACGACCTGTCCCTCGGAGTTGATGTTGGCTATCCCGATCAGCCCGGCACTCCCGGCGGCGGCGACTATCTCCGCCGCCTGGTCCGCGCTGGCTCCGATCAGGGCGGTCATCCCCCCGGGCCGCCTGTCGGCGCAGGCCTGCATGAGGCTGCCCCTCCGGGCGGTCAGCCTGAGGGCGGACTCCTCGGAGATCACACCGGCGCACACCAGCGCCGAGTACTCGCCCAGGCTGTGTCCGGCGGCGGCGGAGGGACGGATGCCCGCGGCGGCGAGCACCCTGAGCGCCGCAAGGCTGACAGCGGTGATCGCGGGCTGGACCCTGTCGGTGCGGGTGAGCTGCTCCTCGGGCCCCTCGCGGAGGATGCGCTCGAGGCCCTCTACGCCGGACAGCTCGTCAAGCGAATCCAGCAGACCGCCGGATGGCTCCCTCAGATGGCCATCCATGCCGACGCTCTGGGATCCCTGTCCGGGGAACAGAAAAGCGGTTCCTGCCAAGATCAGCCACCTCCAGAGCTGTTGTGCGCTCTCCCGGGCACGGGGGACTCCGCCCCCTGCCGCTGCGACAGGATCAGCTCCAGCCGTCCGCTTCGCGGCCAGAGGCTGTCGGCCGCCTGGGCCTGCTCGAGCAGCACCGAGGCTTCCGGATCCCTCCCGGAATCATGCAGCCCCTCCGCCGCGGATGTAAGTGCCACGGCCAGCCACCTCCTCCCGATGGCGGAACCGGCCGTCCCGCGGAAAGCCTCCACGGCGCCCGGCAGGTCCCTCATCCAGTAGAGGACCTGCCCGGATCTCATCTCGTCGCCGGTGCCCCTCAGGGAGAGGATCAGGGCGACGGCGCCGCCGATGGTCGCCTGCGGGTCCCTGGGCGCCCTTCGCCGCAGGAACTGGCAGGGGGCCAGGTCGTCGAGGTTTGCCGGGGCAGACCGGATATCGGCCCTCGCCAGGTCGCCCCCGGCCGCCACCGCGGCCAGATAGCCGGGCTCGGATGCGCGGAAGCCGGCCGATTCGAGCATGGAGGAGGCCCTCCCGCCGTCGAACATCGCCTGCACGTCCAGCGACAGCGGCTCCCGGGATCCGATCAGGATGGCATGCCGCCCCCCCGCGAGATGGACCGCGCATTCGGGGAAGACCTCCGACCACGTGCGGAGGATCCCCGCCAGGTCACGCGCCGGGAGCGAGTGCAGGGGCACCCATTGTGCCGCAACCCCGCCTTCCGTCAGGACGCTCCTCATGTCCTCGTAGAATTCCCTGGTGTACAGGACCCAGCTGTCCGCGGAACCGGGGTGCGTCGCGTCGCAGACCACGAGGTCGAATCTCCTGGAGGTCCGTGACAGGTAGTTCCTGCCGTCGTCCTCCACCAGGGCGAACCTCGGGTCGAGATCGGGGCGTCCGCTCTCCGCGCCGAAGAGCGGCGCCGCGCGGACCACCGCCGGGCAGATCTCGACGCAGACCAGCGTGTCGAGAGGGTGGGAGAGCAGGGCGCCCGCCGTGATTCCTCCTCCGAAGGCGATCACCAGGGCAGATCCGGCCTCCGGGTCGTAACCCCAGGGGAGGTGTCCCAGCAGGTCGAACGCCTCCAGGGACGCCTGGTCCACGGGCACCTCCTCGACCCCGTTTATCCTCAGGCTCCGGTAGTCGTCCCAGCCGCGGCCGAAGACTGCCACGGTCGCTGTCCTGTCCTCGTCGAAATGCAGCAGGTCCAGGCCTTCCTGGACCGGGCCGGAACCCGGCGCGGGCACGAGGGAGGCCACCGCCAGCGCCGCGGAGGAGGGAAGCAGGGAGAGCGCAAGAAGCCTTCGGCTGCCGGAGGCCGCCGCCGCCGCCAGCGCGATGAGCCCGCCCGCCGCCGCCAGCACGAGCGCAGTGCAGGACACGCCCGCCACGCCGAACAGGAGCCTCGAGGCGAGGAACGGCCCCGCTGCGGCCCCGGCCGAATTGGCCATGGAAAGCCTCCCGACGACCGCGCCGGCACCGCCTCGCCGCCCTGCCGCCCGGACGGCCGCAGGGAACGTCGCGCCCATGAAGAAGCTTGCCGGGGCTGTCGTGGCCAGCGCGGCGGCATACCAAAGGACGTCGTGGAGCAGCGGATCCGAGGCTCCGGCGCCGCGGATGATGCGCGGCAGCAGAGCCGTGCCCGCGAGGGGCAGGAGCGCGGTCGTGGCGAGCAGGGCTTCGACGACGCCGAATGCCGCAACCGCTCCGGCCCTCCTCCCGAAGGACTTCCCGGCGGCGGCCCCGGCGGCCATCCCCGCGAGCGCGGCGGAGCTCATCAGGGCGAATGCGTATGTGCTGTTCCCGAGCATGAAGGTCAGCTGCCGAGCCCAAACGGCCTCCCAGGCGAGCGCGACCGCCCCGCTGAGGAAATAGAGGAACGGGATGAGGGCGCTGCCCCGGGTGGGCGCAGTCTCCTCCGGGATGGAGGCGCCCTGCGCCCCGCCACCTTCCGGCAGGAATGCCGAGAGGGCCAGGAGAAGAGAAGAAGCTGCCAGCGTGAGTGTGGCTCCCACTGCCTCGAGCAGGACCAGCCCCGCTGCCAGACCGCCGAGTGCGGAACCTGCAGAGTTGATGGCGTAGAGGGCCGAGATCCTCCGGGTGCCTCCGCCGGAGCTTCCGGCCAGCGAAGCGATCAGGGGGATGAATCCTCCCGCGAAGAAGCATGCCGGAAAGACCAGGACGATCCCCAGCAATCCCCGGACCAGCGCCAGGGGGAGCCCCGAATCCGCGAGCGCCGGATATGCAGGGCGGAGGAGCCCGGCGGCGGCCAGCGGAAGGAACGAGAAGACCGACGAGAGAAGCGCCGCCGTCCTGAGCGTCCGGGCATCCCGGCCCCGGCCGGCCCGCCGTCCGTAGAAGCCGGCACCCGCAGCGAGCCCGAGCATGACCGCGGACAGGACGGTGGCCGAGGCATCGACGCTCCCACCGAGGAGCAGCAGCAGGGACCTCGACCACACCACCTCGGCCGAGAGGACCGCCACACCCGCAGCGAAGGCGAAGATCCCGACCCGGACCTGTCCGGGGGCCGCCATCAGGCGTTGTACCCCAGGGCCCTGACCGGCTCGAGCCGGGCAGCCCTGGCCGCCGGGAACGCCCCCGAGGCGATCCCTACGATCATGCTCATGAGCAGGGCGACTCCCACGCTCCAGGCCTGCAGACCCGCAGGTATGGGAGTGAACGATGCCACAAGGAGCGCCAGGAGGCCTCCGATGCTGATGCCGATGGCCCCGCCGACCAGCGCCAGCACTACGGACTCCGTCAGGAACTGGAGGAGGATCTGCCGGTTCGTGGCGCCCAGGGCCTTCCGCAGGCCGATCTCCCTGGTCCTCTCGGTGACGCTGACGAGCATGATGTTCGCTATCCCCACCGATCCCACCACCAGCGCGATGGCGGAGATGGCCAGCATGGCCGCGAACACTCCTCCCGAGATCTTCGAGTACGTATCGAGGAGCTGATCGGCCGTGACCACCTCGAAGTCGTCCGGATCGTCTATGGTCAGCCCGCGGAGCCTCCTCATGCATGTCTGCACCTCGGAGACGGCCTCGGTCATGTCCCTTCCGGGCTCCACCTCGACCGCGAGATACAGGTTCCTCGAGAGGTCGCGCCAGTTGCCGAAGATCGTGTAGGGGACGACCACGAACCCGTCCTGGGACTGCCCCATGATCTCGCCCATGGCCCTGGTGACCCCGACCACGGCGAGCTCCCGGCCGTCGAGGACGATGGTCCTTCCCACGGGATCGGCCGATCCGAAAAGCCTCTCCGCGACCTGGGCCCCGAGCACGCAGACCCGGTGCCTGGAGGTGACTTCGAAGCGGGTGAAGAACCTGCCGATCTGCATGTCCCTGTGGCTGACGACCGGCCACTCCTCGCTCGTTCCCACCAGCGACACCGCGAAGCCCCTGCCGTCCGGAGCCCGCGCCTGCACGTACCATTCGGCGATGGGCACCGAAGTCACGACTCCGGGCAGGGAGCCGAGCACGCCGGCATCCGCCACCCTGAAATCGGCCCTGCGCCAGAATCCCCTCTCGCTGCCGCCCGTCATGATGGCGGGTCTCTTCTGCAGGTAGATGGTGCCTGCCCCGAAACCTCCCAGGGCGCCCGTCACCTGGTCGTTCAGGCCCTGGACCAGGCTGGCGACCCCGGTGACGGTCATGACTCCGATGACGATGCCGGAAGTCGTCAGAACGCTTCTCATCCTGTTGGCCCACAGGGAATGCACGGCCGAGACAAGGTTTTCGACGACGAGGCGTCCGGCGCCCGTGAGCCTACTCATAGCGCAGAGCCTCCACGGGATCCATGCGGGCGGCCTTCCATGCGGGATAGACCCCGAACAAGAGGCCTACGGTGGCTGAGAAGCCGAGCGCCAGGAAAGCCGCCAGCGGGCTGACGGATGCGGGCAGAGGGGTCAGCCTGTCCGCCAGTATGGTGAGCCCGTATCCCGCGAGCAGTCCGAGCACGCCTCCGCCCATGCTTATGATCACGGCCTCGGCGAGGAACTGGCGCACTATGTCGCGCCTGCGGGCGCCGAGGGCGCGCCTCGTGCCGATCTCGCGGGTCCTCTCCGTGACGCTGACGAGCATGATGTTCATGATCCCGATCCCGCCGACGAGCAGAGAGATGGCTGCTATCCCGACCGTCACTATCGCCGCCCCCGCGAGCACCTGCTGCATGGATTCGAGCATGCCCTGCTGCGTCGTGATGTGAAAGTTGTCCGCCGCTGCGAACGGCAGGCCGCGGATCCTCCTCAGGACGAGCCTCGCCTCCTCCTGGCTCTCCTCCACGGTCACCCCGGGGAGCGGGAGAACGGCGATCTCGACGTCATTGTCGTCCCTCCTGGCGAGGAGGGCCTCGAAGGTCGAGTAGGGAACTGCCGCGAAGTCGTCGAGCCCGTGTCCGAAGATGCTCCCGAGCGGCTTTGCCACGCCTACCACAGTGAAGCGGTTGCCCCCGATGACGACGTCTCTGCCTGGCATCCCCGGAGGTGAGCCCAGCGCGGATGCCAGGTCGCTGCCCAGAACGCACACCCTGGCCCTGGCCCGGTCCTCCGCTTCGCTGAAGAACCTCCCGTGGTCGATGGACATGCTGGCGACATCTATCTCCGAGGCGGCAAGTCCCCTTATGCGCACACCCTCGACCGACCTGCCCCCGCAGGAGACCGTGGCGCCTGATCCGGACCTCCAGGTCACCGCGCCGGCCGTGGTCATCAGATCGGAGAGCTGCCGGGCCTGCTCCACCGTAAGGTCGGGCCAGCTCCTGGATTCCATCCATGCGTCCAGGTCGTCGAACCCTCCGCTGAACTTGCTTATCTCGAAGACCCTGGCTCCGAGGACGGAGTCGAACTGACTCCTCACGTAGTTCTCCAGCCCCGTGACCAGCCCCACGAGCGAGACCACGGCGGTCACTCCGATCAGGACTCCGAGCGAGGTCAGCACTGTCCTCAGGCGGTTCGACCTCAGATCGGCCGCCGCGGAGAGGAGCATCTCCGGGGTTCTCATCCTGCGGTATCGCTCTCCACGCGCCCGTCGCGTATCCGGACGAGCCGCCCCGCCGCCTGGGCCACTCCCGGGTCGTGGGTGACGAGGAGGATCGTGTTGCCTTCGTCGTGGAGGTTCCTGAAGAGCTCGAGGATGACTGCTCCCGTCCTGCTGTCGAGGTTGCCCGTGGGCTCGTCGGCCAGGAGCAGGGCCGGGCGCGTGACGAGCGCCCTCGCGATCGCGACACGCTGCCTCTCGCCGCCGGAGAGCTGGTTCGGCCGGTGGTCGGCCCTGTCGGCCAGGCCCACCCTCTCGAGGACCTCCATCGCCCTTTCCCGCCTCTCCCTGCCCTGCACCCTGGCATAGACCAGGGGGAGTTCGACATTGGCGGCGGCGGAAGCCCTGGGGAGCAGGTTGAATGTTTGGAAGACGAAGCCTATGAATCTGTTCCTGACTGCCGCAAGCTCGGAGTCCATCATGGTCTCCACCTGCCTGCCCATGAGGCTGTAGGAGCCTTCGGTGGGCCTGTCCAGGCAGCCGATGATGTTCAGCAGGGTGCTCTTCCCGGAGCCGGAGGCGCCCATTATCGCGGTGAACTCGCCCTTCGCGAGCCTGAAGTCGATGCCGCGGAGGGCTTCGACGCTGACCTCCCCCATGCTGTAGACCTTGCGCAGGCCTGTGGCCTCAATTACCGGGACCGCGCCGTCCACCTCTGCCCCTTCCGCCCGTCGTGACCGCCTCGCCGTCGCCGAGGTCGCGAAGGGCTTCGAGGGGGCCTGAGACGACCGAATCGCCGTCCTGGACTCCCAGGACCTCTATGTCCATCACGCCGACGATACCCGTCGTGACGGGCACGGGCCTGACCTTCCCGGCCTCGACCAGGAGCACCATGTCGACATCCCTGGTGCTGTCGGCGGGATCGGGGCGGGGGACGACGCACTGGACCGGGAGGTAGAGGCAGGAGTCCTTCTCGGCCGTGATTATCTCCACGGACGCGGACATGCCGGAACGGAGCCTCGAGTCCGGGTTCATCAGCTCGACGGTCACCTCGTACTCGGCCACGTCGCCGCTCGTCAGGGAGGTCGTCGTCGAGGCGAGGCCCACGCCTGTCACCGTTCCCTCGAAAGTCGTGTCGGGGAGAGCATCGAGCGTGATCTCGGCCCTCATGCCGGGGGATACGTCGACCACTTCGCTCTCCACCATGGTGACCCTGACGAGGAGGGTGGACATATCCTCCACCGTGAGGAGGACCGTGCCGGGGTTGTTCATCGTCCCGACCACCGCCATCTCGCCGGCCTCCACGTTGAGGGCGGTCACGATGCCGTCTATCGGCGACGTGTACTCGGTCTTCGAGAGCGCGTCGAGCGCCATCTCGGAGGAAGCCCTCGCCCGGAGGACCGAAGCCCATGCGGTGGACTGCGCCTCTCGCGCCGAGAGCAGCTCCTCGTCGCTGGCCAGGCCTGCATCGTAGAGGCTCTCCATCCTGTCCCGGAGCCTCTTGGCCGAGGTCCAGGCGACCGTGGCGGAGTAGATGGCCGCCTCGGTCTCGTCGACCGAGGCGGAGGCCTCGCTGGTCTCCAGCCGGAGCAGGAGGTCGCCCCGGGCGACGTTGTCCCCCTCGGATACCGCGATGGTGTCGATGAGGCCCATCGTGGCGGCGCTTATCTCCACCCTCGTGAGGCCCTCCAGACGCCCGGTACCCGCCGCGCGCTGCTCCAGCCTGCCGTTCCGGACAACGGAGACCTGGACCTCCGTGGACCTGCCACCCCGCCTGCACCTGCTGCCGCCGAGTACCGCCAGGACTACCACGGCGGCAATAACTATCAGTATCGTGTTGCGGCGCTTCCTGGATGCCAATAGCCTCACTCCCCGAGACGCGGGCTTCTGCCCGCGAGAACCATCAGGACCGCCTCGGCCTTGAGGCAGTCCACCCTTGCCGTCACGAGGGCGGCTTCCGCCTCCGCCAGCGCGGCCTGCGCATCGAGGAGGTCTATCAGGGTCAACCCGCCCAGCTCGTAGTTCATCTGCGAGAGCTCGAGCCGCCTGCGCGAGTAATCGAGCGAGAGCGAGGCCAGGTCGTAGCTCTCGATGCTGGTGACGAGGGCGTCCTTCGAATTGGAGAGGGATGCCGAGAGCTGGTTCTCGAGCGACCTCTTGGATGCCTGGCCGCTCAGGACGGACGCTGATGCCGAGGAGATGGCGCTCTCCCTCATCCAGCCGTCGAAGATGGGCCAGCTCAGGCTCAGCCTGACGTTCCAGCTGTCTTCGTTCGGCGCGTCGGGGATGTCGAGATCCTCCGAGTTCCAGCTCCAGGAGCCGCTCGCGGACAGCGAGGGCCAGTAGGCTCTCCTTGCCGATGAGAGGCTCTTCAGGGCGCTCTCGGACCGGATGTCGGCCGACCGGAGGGAGGGGTTTGCGGAGAGGTCCAGGTCGAGACCCCGTGCCGCCTCGATCGTGAGCGGGGGGAGGACCGCGGAGGTGTCCACAGTCGGCAGGTCCTCGCCGGCGCCGACTCCAGCCGCCGAATAGAGCGAGGCGTAGCTCGTCCTGAGGCCCTGCTGGCGCCTCGCGAGGGAGAGCCTGTCCCCGCTCTCGCCGACCTGAGCCTGCACCAGCTCCAGGCTGGTGGCCGCGCCGAGGTCGTAGAGCGCCTGTATCCTCTCGAGCTGCCTCGAGCTGCGCTCCAAAGCCGCCTCCGCGGAGGAGACGAGCCCCATGGAGCCGACCACGTCGTAGAAGGCCTGGGCCACATCCAGCTCGAGCTGCAGCCGGGACGCTTCGAAGTCGCTCCTCACGGCGTCGCGGGACAGCCTCGAGGCGGACAGGTCGAGCCACGACCTGCCCCCGGAGGCGAGCAGCTCCTGCGAGAGCGTCAGGGAGGCGTTGTAGCTGTCACTTTCATAGTCACCGACAGGCTCCACCGTGCTCCAGGCGTGCCCTGCCGAAGCCCCGAACACGAGCGACGGCAGCAGGGCCGACCGGACCGTCTGCACCCTGGCCTCCGCCTGGGAGACCGCGGCCCCCGCCTCGAGCATGTCGGGCGAATTGGACAGGGCGAGCGACACCCAGCCCGAGAGATCGAGGCTCGAGGGCCCGCCCTGGGCGAGCATGATCGCTGTCAGGATGAGGCTGTTCATCTTCCCTTCCTCCCGGTGTGCCCGGAAGTGTCGGGCCCCTACTGCGCCGGGGCCGAAAAAGAGGGCAGGGACAGCCCGAGGGCTGCCAGCAGGTACATCGAGAAGGCCGTCAGGATACCCGCCGCCCTGCTTCGCCTCTCCAGGGCCGCGACCAGCAGCCCCCAGAGGACAAGACACACGATTGACGGAACATCGAAGAACGAGAGCAGCACCGCCGCGGGAAGCGGGATGGAGGAGGGTCCGGCCGCGAGGACCGCCAGGTGGAGGACTCCCGGCAGGACGGCCGATCCCATCGCAACCGACGCGGTGACAGCTGCCGGCATGAGGATCGAATAGGCAGCCTGCGAGAGGAATGCCGCCCGGAGCTGGACCGGGAGGTGCGAATCCGCCCCTGACAGCTTCGACGCGCCCCATGCCGCGAGCCCGGCGGCAGCCCCCACCATGCACCTCTCGGCGAGATGGAGCAGGGGATACGCGATCATGGCCCTCCCCCCCGCTTCTCCGGACGGATCGGGGAACATCAGGATCGGCATCGCACCGGCGACGAGGATGACGACCGCCGACGCCGCCATGGCCACCCAGGACGAAGGCGGCGACTCCAGGGCTCTCGCGGCCCTGCCCGGAAAGGCGAACTGCAGCGGGATTGCGAGGATGCCTTCCAGAGGCCGGCTCATGCGCCTCCAGCCGGTTCCGCGGCCTCGGAGTAGACCGCTTCATAGTCGGGCACCCTGTCGGCCCAGGAATTGTCGAGGGACATGGCCTTCCTCATCGCCGCCATCCAGGCCCTCCTGTCGCCGAAGGCCTCCACCGCCCTGGAAATGGCGTCCGAGCAGCCTGCCGAGGACTCTCCCTCGAAGAGGAAGCCGGTCCCCCCCTCCTCGAATGGCGTGACGGTGTCGGCCAGCCCTCCCGTGCGTCTCACCACGGGCAGGCTCCCGTATCGCATGGCTATCATCTGAGTGAGGCCGCACGGTTCGAACCTGCTGGGCATCAGGAACATGTCCGTTCCGGCGTAGATCTTCCTGGACAGGGTCTCGTCCCATACGTTCCTGTAGTAGACCGATTCCGGGAAATCCCTCGCGAGCCGCCCCAGACCGTCCTCGATCTCCCTCTCGCCGGTCCCGACGGCTGCGAGGCAGAGCCTCCCGCTCCCCAGCAACTCCTCCAGCGCCGGGAGGAGGAGGTCGATCCCCTTCTGTCGCGTGAGCCGGGAGACGATGCCCGCAACGGGAGTCCCGGGAGGGACGGAGAGCCCTCCGAGCTGCACGAGATCCTCCCTGCAGGCCTTCCTGTTCCTGAGATTCGAGTCGGTGTACCACGCCGCGAGGGCAGGATCGTCATCCGGGCCCCAGAGGGCGAAGTCGAGGCCGTTCAGGATGCCCCTGAAGGCGTTCCCACGGCTCCGCAGCACCCCGTCGAGCCCTTCGCCGAACGCCGGTGTGCGGACCTCGGCACGATAGGTCGGACTGACCGTCGTGACCCTGTCCGCCAGGAGGATGCCCCCCTTGAGGAAGCAGAAGTCGCCATAGAACTCGTACGCATCCATGGAGAAGAGAGCGGGGGGAAGCCCGGAATCGGAGAATGTCTCCCCCGGGAACCTCCCCTGGAAGGAGAGATTGTGGATGGTCATCACGGTTCGCGGACCGCCCGCCAGCCTGCAGAGGGCGGGGAGGACCCCAGTATGCCAGTCGTGGCAGTGGACGATGTCGAAGGAGGGGCCGTGATGCGAGACGAGCCCGAGGACCGCCCTCGAGAAGAACGAGAACCTGTACATGTTGTCGGGATA
>DIAQ01000112.1:68028-72590 GCA_002414865.1 candidate division Hyd24-12 bacterium UBA5074
CCGGAGTGGACCGCCACTCCGAACTCCTCCCCGAGGGAGGTCGAGAAGGGCCCTTTCAGCCAGGTCACGGGCGAGCCGATGCGCATCGAGTAGTACGGCATGAAGACGGCCACCTCGTGACCGGCGTCGGCCAGGGCGGCCGGGAGGGAGCCCACCACTCCGCCCAGGCCTCCGGTCACGGCGAAGGGGTGCACCTCGGCAGAGACATGGGCAATCCTCATGGCGCCTTCCTCCTGCGCGACAGCCTGACCGTCAACGCGACGACAACACCCGCCGCCATGGCGGCCCAGACGAAGACTTCGTAGCGGGCCAGGAATCCCTGTGCGAGCCCGGAGTTCCGGCCTGCGAAGCCGGCGAGGGCGGCGAGCAGGGCATACCATACCGCTGCGCTGCTCCCGGCACAGAGGAACGCCCTGAGAGGCTCCATCCCGGAAGAGCCCGCGACGAAGACCAGCAGCGACCTGATGCCGGGCAGGAACCTGCTCGCGACGAGCGCGGCGGGGCCGAACCTCGTGAATACGCGCCCGGCTCGCTCCAGGCGCCCTCCTCCGACATGCCTGGTGACGAATCTACCTGTCCGACCGGTTCGCACCCCCCGTCCGACTGCGATGAGGACGAGGGTGGAGACCAGGCAGCCTCCCAGGCCGCAGAGCGCGGCGGAGGAGAGGTGGGCGGCCGTGTCCCCCGCCCAGCCCGCGGCGATCACGAAGAGCACGTCGCCGGGGAATGGCGGGAACAGCGTCTCCACCAGCGCCACGACGAACAGGGCAGGATAGACCCAGACCCCGGGCGGGTTCGCCTCCAGCCAGACCACGAGGGACTCGAGCATCGTCAGGCTCTCTCCAGCGCCACGAGGGCCACGGCGGCCAGGCCCCTGCCCTTCCCGATGTCCCCCAGGGAATTGGTGGTCGTGCCCTTCACCCAGATGGACGACTCGGACACACCGAGCAGCTCCGAGAGCCGTGCGATCATCCTGTCGCGGTGCTCGGACACCCTCGGCCTCTCTCCTATGAGAGTCAGGTCGAGCCTGATCAGACGGTGCCCGGACGCCGCAACCGCCTTCGCGACGATGCCCAGCAGAAACCCGCTGTCGGCTCCCTTCCACTCCGGTGCGCCCGGGGGGAAGAACTGCCCTATGTCCCCGAGCCGGGCGGCCGACAGCATCGCATCAGCCACCGCGTGGAGAGCAACGTCCCCGTCCGAATGCCCCGAGAGGCCGCCCCCGGGGGCGAGCTCCAGCCCGCACACCATCAGGGGGCCCGATCCTCCGAAGGGATGGAAGTCGATCCCGATCCCCGGATACGAGCTCCGGCCGGCCAGGGCCTCCAGGAACGGGAGGTCCTCAGGATCCGTGAGCTTCGCCGCGAACCTGTCGCCCTCCACGGTCCCCACCTCCATCCCGGCGGCCTCGAGGGCCGCGCATTCGTCGGTGACATCCCCCGCTGCCGCGAGCGCCTCCTCCAGGCAGCTCCTGAGGAAACCCTGTGGAGTCTGGCTGGTGAAGAGGCCCTCCCTGTCCACCGTGGCCTTGACCCTCCCTCCGTCCACGCGCTTCAGGGTGTCCCTGACGGGCAGGACCGGTATGGCGGCCCCCATGCGCGCGGTCTCCTCCATCACCCTCCTGACCGATGCAGCCCCCGCGAGGGGCCTGGCGGCGTCGTGCACGAGTACGGCGTCGATCCCGGGCAGGAGCGCCGAGAGTCCGGCCGATACCGAGTCCTGCCTCCTGTCGCCTCCATCGATCGCCGTCACCCTGGGATCGGACGGGATGGTCCAGGAGCCCCGGGCTGCTCCCGGGGGGAGGATCAGGACGATCTGCACGATTTCCGGGATCGCCATGAGGGTCGAGAGGCTCCAGTCCAGGACCGGCCTCGAACCCAGCGGCGCGAACTGCTTCGGGAGCCCCCCCCCGAACCTGTCCCCCCGCCCGGCCGCAGCGATCATGCATCCCCAGCGGAGCCGGGACGCTTCAGTCGGTTTCGTCATCTGCGGCGGCGCCTTCGGAGGCGCGCGGCTGCTCCTGCAGCTGCTCCTCCTCGGCCTGGGACAGCCTCGCGAAGACCATGGTCCCCCCCGAGGCCCTGAAGGTGGTGTGGGCGGTGACCTCGACTGCCTTGCCGATGTGCTCCTCGCCGTCCTCGACCACGACCATGGTGCCGTCGTTGAGATAGCCCACGGCCTGGCCGGCGTTCTTGCCCTTGCGGACCGGCCTGAGCTTCAGCTTCTCTCCGGGGAGGATCACAGGGCGGGTTGCAGCGCCTATCTCGTCGAGGCGGATCACCCTGGCGCCCTCCCGTGAGGCCTGGTCCAGGAAATCGGCGTCCGAGCTGAGGAGGGAGGATCCCTCCTTCCTGATCCAGTCGAGCATCCGGGACTTCTCGCGGTCGGGCTCGCCGAAGTCGCGGAACTCCAGGCCGCCCGACCGGCCGGCAGCCTCCTCGAGCCGCTCGAGGGTCTCGGTTCCCCGCCTCGCCCTCCCGCGCTGCACGATGTCCCTCGACTTGAGCATGGCCTCCAGGGACGGCCTGACTCCCTCGGGCACGATGAAGGGTCCCGAGAGGAGGCCTGCGATGACCATGTCGGCCACCCTCCCGTCGACGATCGCGGCAAGGTCCACCAACATGGGACTCGAGGCTCTCCCCGCCTCGGCAGGAGCCTTCAGCAGGCCCAGCCTCCGGCCCCTCACGAGGGCCACATGGCCGAATGCATATGAAAGTGCCAGCGGGATCATCAGCAGGGGGTCGGCCCCCTCCTCGGGACCAACCCGCACATTCCCGAGCCTGAGGGTGAGCATGACCAGCATGCCCAGGACGAGCCCGGCGGTGCCGCCGGCGAGCGTGTACAGGACCTCCTCGATCGGGAGCCTTATGAAGAAGGCCTCGATCGCAATCGCCACGATGCCGATGCCCAGGCCCAGAAGCCCCATCCGCCAGTCGACGGCGGAGACGCCGATCAGGCACAACACAAGGAGCAGCACGATCCGCGCTCCCCAGCCTTCGGTCTTCACGGAAAACTCCCTCCATCGCGGGCGCCCGGGGAAAGAAGGGCATCCAGGCACTCGCGCAACGACGAATAGCCGGCGCAACCGGCCGGCCGAGGCTCGGCGCAGTCTTCACCGCAGCCGGCCAGAATCGGGAAACCCAGAACGGAAGCCTCCCTGGCCCTGCGGTCGAACGAGCCCGCGGGCCTCAGCTCCCCTCCGAGACCTACCTCGGCGCACACGGCGACTCCCCCCGGAAGGGGCCTGTCGAGCCTGCTGGACGCCACGGCGAGACAGATCCCGAGGTCCGCGCCGGGGTCGGAGAGGCTCGCCCCTCCGGCGACGTTGACGAACACGTCCTGGCTGCCCAGCTCGAGGCCGCATCTCTTCTCGAGGACGGCGAGGAGCAGCGGCAGCCTCCTGGAATCGAGGCCGCTGGAACTCCTCTGGGGATAGCCGTACCTCGTGGGGGTGGTCAGAGCCTGGATCTCCACCATGAAGGGCCTGGTGCCCTCCACGACGACGCACACGGCGCAGCCCGTCACATCGGTCCTGCGCCTCGAGAGGAAGTAGGCGGACGCCTCGGCGACACTCCTGAGGCCGCCGGAGGTCATCTCGAAAACGCCGATCTCGTTGGTGGACCCGAATCTGTTCTTGACCGCCCGCAGCAGCCTGTGGGAATGCCCCGAGTCCCCCTCGAAGGTGATGACCGAATCGACGAGGTGCTCGAGGACCTTGGGTCCTGCGAGAGATCCATCCTTCGTGACGTGACCGACCACGAGGCAGGTCATACCGGCCGGTTTCGCGAACGACGAGAGGCGGGATGCGCAGTGCCTCACCTGGGCCACCGAACCAGGGGCGCTCGAGATCTCCTCCGAGCAGATGGTCTGGATGGAGTCCACGATCAGGACCGACGCGCCCGAGGAGGATGCCGCGGAGACTATGTCCTCCAGGAGCGTGGCGGACAGCACGAGCAGGCCCTCCTTCGAGGATCCCGTGCGCCTGGCCCGGGCGGCCACCTGCTCGGCGGATTCCTCGCCTGTGGCGTAGAGGACGCGGTCGCCCGCACCGGCCATGCTCGCAGCGAGCTGCAGCATGAGGGTGCTCTTGCCGATGCCGGGCTCACCGCCTATCAGGTTCATGGACCCCCTGAACAGCCCTCCGCCCAGGACCCGGTCGAGTTCCTGGATGCCTGTGGAGGAGCGCTCCCCCGAGTTCTCGGGGATGGAGGATATCTCGGCCGGCGCGGACGGGGCCGGAGTCGTCCTCTGGGATGCCGCCCTGCGCTGCGGGATGGCCTCCTCGACCAGGGTGTTCCAGGCCCCGCAGGCGGAGCACCTCCCGTTCCAGTTGGGGAAGTCGGTCCCGCAGGAATTGCAGACGAATACTGCGCGGGATCTGGCCATCAGTAGTCCGCCGAGCGTTCTATGAACTTGCCCTTGCCGACCTCGAAGAGCAGGTCCATGCTCCCGCGGGGTCCGCTGCGCTGCTTCCCTATCACGAGCTTGACCTCGCGGGCGGCGCTGCCTCCCCTGTCGTCGCTGCCGCCTTCGTCCGCCCGGGGATCGTGGAGGAAGATCAC
>DIAQ01000112.1:72905-83286 GCA_002414865.1 candidate division Hyd24-12 bacterium UBA5074
GCGCCTTCGTGGGCCACGGCGCGGCGGCTGAGCTGCGAAAGGGCGATGACGGGGACATCCAGGTCCTTGGCGAGCGCCTTGAGGTCGCCCGAGATCCTGGCTATCTCCTGCTGGCGGTTCTCCTCGCCGCCCAGGCCCCTCATGAGCTGCAGGTAGTCGATGAACACGGCGGAGATGCCGTGCCGCTTGCGGAGGTGCCTCGCCTTGGCCCTCAGCTCCATCGAGGTGAGCAGGGAGGAGTCGTCGATGAAGAAGTTGGACAGCCGGGAGAGCCTGTCGGCGGCATCGAGGATGTCGTGCCAGTGCCTGGCGGGCAGAGTGCCCTCGGCGATGGCCTGTATGCCGATTCCCGCATTCGAGCAGACGAGCCTGCGGGAGAGCTGGTCGGCCGACATCTCCAGGCTGAAGAAGCCCACGGCGCCCTGGGACTTCGCCGCTATCTGCTCGGCCATGTTGAGCGCCAGAGTCGTCTTCCCCACGGAGGGCCTGGCCGCGATGATCACGAGCTCCCCGCCGTGGAGCCCGGTGGTCATCCTGTCGAGCATGTCGAAGCCGGTCGAGAGGCCCGTGACGTAGGATCCGGCCTGGCCCAGCTTCTCGAGCTCCTCGACCGCCGTCCTGACGAGCTCGGGCACCGGCGTGAAATCCCTCTGGACCAGCCCCTCGCCGATCTCGAAGATCCTCTTCTCGGCCCTGTCTATGATCTCGCGCGGCGGCAGGGAGCCGTCCATCACATCGCCGATGCTGCTCTGGGACGCCGAGTAGAGCCTCCGCAGCATGGACTTCTCCCGCACCATCTCCGCGTGATGCAGGATGCTGGACAGGATCGGGATGTCCGAGGTCAGGGAGGCGAGGTACTCGACGCCGCCCGCGGCCTCGAGCCACTTCAGCCTCTTCAGCTCCTCCGTCACAGTGACGAGGTCGATGATGGAGTTCCTCGAATCCAGCGAGGTGCAGGCCTGGAAGACCAGGGAGTTCCGCTCGTCGGCGAAATCGTCCGCGGCGATCCTGGGGATGACCTCGACCGCTATCTCCGGATCCAGCAGGACTCCTCCGAGCACGCTCCGCTCGGCATCGACGTTCTTGGGAGGAACGAACCCGGGTGTCTCAGCCATCGCTTCCGTTCCTGGGCAGCCCCGCGCCCTGCATGAACTCCCTGAGTCTCTTCATGTCGTCCCACACCGGTCTCTTCAAGGCGTCGGTGCGCAGCAGCGCAGCGGGATGATAGGTGACCAGGACGGGGATGCCTCCCCTGTCGTGGAATCGGTTGCGCAGCGAATTGATACCCTGCCTCGTCCGCAGGAGGTGCGTGGCGGCGGTCGCGCCCAGGGCGACGATCACGCCGGGCTGGAGGATGCGGATCTGCTCCTCCAGGATCCCCCCGCAGGCCTCGATCTCGTCGGACGACGGCACCCTGTTCCCCGGGGGGCGGCACTTCACCACGTTCGCGATGAAGCAGGAGTTCCTGTCGAGCTCGATCGAGGCGAGGATCCTGTCGAGGAGCTGGCCGGCCCGGCCTACGAAGGGCCTTCCGCTCTCGTCCTCCGAGGCCCCCGGGCCTTCGCCCACGAGGAGGACGCCGGAGCGGGGATTGCCCTCCCCGAAGACCGGATTCAGCCGGGTCTCGCCCAGCCTGCACCTGCGGCATTCCCCGAGCGACCTGCGCAGGCTCTCCAGCGGCTCCCCGTCCCGGGCTGACTCGACGGCGGGGACTTCGACCGCGGTCGCCGGGACGCCCCCGGGAGGCGCTCCGCCCGGGCCCGCCGAAGGAGCCCGGCGGATGTGCACCGCTTCGAGGCCGAAACTCCGGACGGCATCCCAGAGAGGATCCCTGATGCTACCGGCCGGCAAGGCGTCTTCCGAGCGCCGCTGCGATGCACGCGGCGACGTACCGCTTCGATCCCCGGCCGACCTGCACGGAGCTTCCGTCGGGGAACAGGAGCGCTCCCTCGTTGGCGGCGGACTCCATCCCGACCCCGGGCATGTCAGCCCTGTTCAGGAAGATCGCGCTGGCTCGCTTCGAGGACATCTTCCTCCTGGCCCTCTCCTCCGCTCCCGGGCCGGCTTCGAGGCTGAACGCCAGGACAGGGCAGGCAGCCCCGAGGCCCGCGAGGATGTCCGGCACGACCTCGATCTCGATGCTCCCCGCAGCGTCTTCGCGGGCGATCTTGCCTCCGATCCTGTGCACCGGCCTGAAGTCGCTCACCGCTGCACACATGGCAAGCAGGTCGGCGCCGCGGACATGTTCGCCGGCGAGTGCCTCGAGCTCGGCCGCCGACTCGAACCGCGAGACCGACGCACCCGCCGGAGGCGGGGAGCAGCAGGGGCCGAGGAGCAGGTCCACCCTCGCCCCCGATTCCATGAAGGCCCTGGCGAGCTCGCATCCCATCAGGCCGCTGGATCTGTTCGACAGGAACCTCACATCGTCCATGCACTCCCTGGTGGGTCCGGCGGTGACGACCACCCTGCGCCCCATCCAGAACTCCCCGCCCTTCAGCGCTTCCGGCTCGAAGACGGGATCCCCGGTGTAGGGCGAGGGCCTGCTCCTGACGGCCTCGGCCGAGACTATATCGTCGATGGCCCCGAATGTTTCCGGCAGGCTCCCGTTGGCCAGCGTGTAGTCGAAGCACCCCGCCCAGCGGATCTCCTCGACTGCAGCTGCGAGGCGTGCGCCGACGAGGTCCGCGCTCTCCGTGCCTCGTCCTGACAACCGGCTCGAGAGAGCTCCCATGTCGGGCGGCATGACGAAGACCAGGATCGCGCCCGGCATCCTCTGCCGGACGTTCATGGCGCCCTGGACATCGATGTCCAGCACTATGTTGCGGCCGTTGCCCAGGGACTGCTCCACCTGCGCGCGGGATGTTCCGTACCTGTGGCCGTGGACAACCGCCCACTCCAGGAAATAGCCGGCCTCGACCCTCCTCGTGAACTCGGCGTCGTCCACGAAGTCGTAGTCGGACCCGTCCACCTCCCCGCCCCTCGGAGGGCGGGTGGTCGTCGAGACCGAGAACCTGAAGGAGCGGCCCCCGGCCTCGAGGTGCCTCGCGAGCGTGGTCTTCCCGGCCCCGGACGGCCCGGCGAGGACCACCAGAAGCCCTCTCTCACTCGACATTGGCCACCTGCTCGCGCATCGACGCAAGCTCGTTCTTCATCTCGATCGCGCTCATCACCGCCGCCGGGTCGTCCAGCTTGGAGCCCAGAGTGTTGGCCTCCCTCTGCAGCTCCTGGAGCAGGAAGGAGAGCCGCCGGCCGGAATCGGGCTCGCTCGAGGCCAGCATCGAGAGGCAGTTGTCCACATGGGAGTTCAACCTCTCGTACTCCTCGCTCGTGTCGAGCCTGTCAGCCAGAACTGCGAGCTCCTGTGCCAGCCTCGCCTCGTCGACGGGCGAGCCTTCCAGGAGCTGCACCACCCGCTCCCTGAGCCTGCGGAAGCGCTCCGCCACCCTGCCCGCGGCTCCGGCCTGTATCTCACCGGCTATCCTGCGCACGCGGCCGAGCCTCTCCGCGAAGGAGGCGGCCAGCACCTCGCCCTCGGCCGCCCTGGACCTCCTCAGATCCTCGAGGCAGCCTCTGACGGCCGGCTCTATGTCCAGGCCGGAGGAGTCGATGCCTGCTCCGGGGGGATTGATCACCCCCGGCATCCGCATGAGGTCGGCGACCGTCATCGAGAACGGGATCCCCAGCCTCTCGGCCAGCTCGGCGCCGGCCAGGCAGAGTGCCCCGGCCCTTCCGGAGTCGACTCCGGATCCCGCCGATGGAGATGTTTCCTCGATCGAGAGGGATACCTCGATACGGCCTCTCGCGAAGGAGCCCCGCACGAGCTCCCTCACCGCCTCCTCGCGGGAGGACAGAGGCTCGGGAAGGCGCACGATCACCTGGAGGCCACGGGAATTGAGGGATCTGGCCTCGCAGACTATCCTGGCCGTCCCGCCGTCGGAGACATGGCGGCCGAAACCGGTCATAGATTCCAGGGGATCACCTCCATGAAACCTGTGTCGTCATATACTAATCAAGTGCGGCTCCATCCGGGAAAGGGAACATGGAAGGCGCCTATTACGCAGTGGTGAGGGAATTCCTCCAGAGAGAGCTGAGGGGACGGAGGGTGGGGACGGTCTGGCTCGGCCCGGGCGACTCGGTCTGCCTCGAGTTCGGCAGGCGGGTCCTCGTGCTGTCGGCCTCTCCCGGAGACCCGGGCGTCGAGCTCCTGGAGGGGAGGCCCGCGGGAGGTCCCGCCCCGGTCTGGGGGGACCACCTCCCGGGAGCAGTCCTCACGGGCATCGGCCAGGCAGGTCTCGACCGCGTGCTCCGGTTCGACTTCAGGCCGGCTTCTCCCTACCTGAAGAGCGGCATTGCCGTCGTATTCGAGCCCGCGGGCCGGAACGCCAATGTCATACTTATGCGGGCCATCGATATGAGAATCCTTGCATGCCTCCGCACCGTGACATCGAGGCAGTCCCGCCTGAGGCGGATAGCCCCGGGAGAGATCTACTCGGGTCCTCCGCCCTCGGGCTTCCCCCCTTCGGAGTGGGCCGGAGAGGAATGCGGAGCCGCCCTGGCCGCGGCCACCACTCCGCAGGAGCTCGTGCGCCTCCTCGAAGGCGTCGGCCCCGCCACCGCCTCCGCCATGGCCGAGGAGGCCGGGCTTTCGGGCCGGACGCTGAGGGACGTCGCGCTGTCGCTGTCCGGGGCGGTCGAGAGGCAGGAGTTCCAGCCATGGATGAGCGCCTTCGGACCCATGCCCGTGAGGCTCGGGCGGGGGGCGGATGTCGCCGCCGTGCTCTCGCCGGGCAAACCGGAGGAGGAGGCCGCCAGGCGGTCGGTGACCCTGGAGGCGAGGCTGGAGCATCAGATCGAGCTTCTCGAGCGGAAGTTCCGGCGGGTGGCCGAGGCACGCGCACAGGCCGTCCCCGGCGAGACATACAGGAGATGGGGGGATCTCCTCCTGGCTCACTCGGCCGGCATCCCGAGGGGAGCGACATCGGTCGATCTGCCCGACTGGGACGGCGGAACCGTCACGATCCCGCTGAAGCCGTCCAGGGGTCCGGTGGAGAACGCCGGGCGCTACTTCCGGAAGGCCAGGAACTCCTCGCTCGAGCTGGACGGGATGGCCCGGCTCGAGGCAGGGCTCGGCGAGCGCCTGGCCGCTCTGCGGGTCATGCAGGACACCGTCCGGGCAGGGGGGACGATCGACGAGGGTGCGATCTCGCCCGAGATGCGGCGGAGGCCGGGGGCCGGGGAGGTCACGGGGCCGCTCGTCAGGGAGCTCTTCGAGGGCTGGCGCTGCTGGATCGGACGCAATGCGAAGGAGAACGACTGGGTGACGTTCAGGCACGCGAGGCGTGGGGACATCTGGCTGCATGCGCGAGGCGCCAGCGGGGCGCACGTGATACTCAGGGGCGACGGCAGGCAGGAGAACCCTCCCGGAGCCGTCCTGGACCAGGCCGCCGCCCTCGCGGCGAAACACTCCAGGAATACCTCAGCGATAGTGCCGGTCGACTACACCCGGGTCCAGCACGTCAGGAAGCCGAGGGGCTCCCGGCCGGGCGAGGTGGTCTACACGGGCGAGAAGACGATCTTCGTGCGCCTCGGGCCGAGGCGCAATCCGGGCGGGTTCTTCAGGGATCCGGGGGCGGTCTGAGCATGGATTCCGGGCTCCCTCCGGCCGCGGCGGCGGGCTCCAGGGCCGTCCTGCTGATCCTCGACGGCGTAGGAGCCGGAGCCCTGCCCGATGCAGAGGCCTACGGGGACGAGGGAAGCGACACCCTTGGCAATCTGGCCCGGACCCTCGGCGGGCTTCACCTGCCCTTCCTCCAGTCCCTGGGACTCGGCAACCTCCACGAGATCGAGGGAGTGCCGCCGGTCGATGCTCCGGCTGCCTCGTGGGGGAGGATGGCGGAGCGGTCCGCAGGCAAGGACTCCACCACGGGGCACTGGGAGATGATGGGCCTCTGCAGCTGCACGCCCTTCCCCACCTATCCGCACGGCTTCCCTTCGGGGATCATCTCCGCCTTCGAGGCAGCCACGGGCAGGCGGGTGCTGGGCAACAGGGCCGCCTCGGGCACCGAGATCATCGAGGAGCTGGGGGTCGAGCACCTGAGGACCGGCGCCCTCATCGTCTACACTTCGGCGGACAGCGTCTTCCAGGTGGCTGCGCACGAGTCCGTCGTGCCTCCCCGCGAGCTCTACGAGGCCTGCCAGGCAGCCAGGCGCCTGCTCCAGCCTCCCGACGGCGTGGGCCGCGTGATAGCCCGTCCATTCACCGGCTCCCCCGGCTCGTTCGTGCGCACCGCCGGGCGCAGGGACTTCTCTCTGCCGCCTCCCGGCAGGACCCTGCTCGACGCCCTGGCGGATGCCGGCATCCCGAGGACGGGCGTGGGCAAGATCGACGACCTGTTCGCGCACAGGAACATCGAGACGCTCCACACCCCTTCGAACGCCGTCTCCCTGGACACCCTGGAGAGCATCCTGCGCGAGGGCGGGAAAGGGCTCGTCTTCGCGAACCTTGTCGACTTCGACATGCGATGGGGGCATCGCAACGACGTCGCCGGGTTCGCCGCGGGGCTCGAGGAGGTGGACTCGCGGCTGCCGGGGCTGACAGCCCTGCTCGCAGAACGTGAGCTCCTGATCATCGCGGCCGACCACGGCAACGACCCCACCACCCCGGGGACGGACCATTCCAGGGAGCATTCCCCTCTTCTGTGCTTCTCGCCAGGCATCCCCGGGCACGACCTGGGGACGAGGTCGACATTCTCGGATGTCGCCGCGACCCTGGCGCTCTTCTTCGGCCTCCCCGGGGGCTTCCCGGGGACGGCCTTCCCGGAGGTGTGGATGCCGTGAGCGATTGCGTGACCCTGTCGCGCCTGGCTGACGAGGCGCTGGGAAGGTGCCGCTGCATGTACTCGGGCTTCCCGGTCGTCGCCGTGCTGGAGGCCTGCGACGGGCGGACATCCATCGGCGTGAACATCGAGAACGCCTCCTACGGGCTGACGATATGCGCCGAGAGGGCCGCCGTCTGCTCCGCCCTGTCGGCGGGCATCGAGCCCCCCTGGAGGAGGATCCTCGTCTTCTCCCCGGACGGCCTCGCCATGCCTTGCGGCGCGTGCAGGCAGGTGCTCGCCGAGTTCTGCGGGGAGGATTTCGAGGTGGTGATCCGGCCGCCTTCCGGACCCCTGCTGCATCACTCCCTGGGATCCCTGCTCCCGAATGCCTTCAAACCGGGCGGAGCGCCTCCCCTCTCTTGACGGAGGACCTCTCCGGAGCTTAACTAACCCCGCTTTACATCCGGAAGGGGAAAAGGCCCGATGGAAAAGACCGTCGCCGAGATCGAGAAGGGTGAAGACCTGGTCCGCGTCATGCTGCGCGACTTCAAGGGAAGGCAGTATGTGGACGCCCGCATCTACTACATGTCCGAAACCGGGGAATGGCTTCCCACGAAGAAGGGTCTGAGCCTCGCGCCGGACATGGCGAAGAAGGTCGCCGAGCACATCCTGGAGGCAGTCGCAGAGGTGGGCTCCCGGGAGAAGTAGCTAGCCGCACTCCGAATAGCCGCAGTTGAGGGCGCAGGCCACACAGCCCGATTCGTACTTGAGCGGCCCTCCGCAGCTCGGACAGGCGCCGGCGTGGTTCAGGAGGTCGTCCTCGCGGAGCAGCTCGGGCGGCCTGACCGGCTCGGCCGCCTGCCCCGGGATCATCCTCTCCGGTGCGCTGCCGAGGTGCCACTCGATGGTCTTCCCTATGGCATCCGCGCAGGAGAGGATCCTGTCCCCCGCCTGCCAGACAAGCCTGTGGCAGCTGATGCCCTTCAGCTCCCGCACGATGGCTTCGGCCGGGACGTGGGACCGGAGAGCCAGCGAGACCAGCCTGCTGATGGCCTCGGCCTGCGAGGCCGCGCAGCCACCGGCCTTCCCCATCTGGCTGAAGATCTCGACGGGTCCGTATTCGTCCTCGTTGATCGTTATGTAGAGATTGCCGCAGCCCGTGCTCACTCTCCTGGTGAGCCCGTTCGTCACTTCCGGGCGGGGTCTCGGGCCGACGGCCACGGGCGCCGCAGGGGCTGCCTGGGCCGGGGCGGACGCCTGGTCGCCGCCGATGTTGAGGACCTGCTTGTCGCGGCTCCTGTCGCGGTATACGGTCACACCCTTGCAGCGGAGCCTGTAGGCCAGGCGGTAGACGTCCGCGACGTCCTCCCGGGTGGCTGTCTCGGGAAGATTCACCGTCTTCGACACGGCGTTGTCGGTGAACTTCTGGAACGCGGCCTGCATCCTCACGTGGTAGGACGGGGCCACGTCGTGTGCGGTTACGAAGAGCCTCCGGACCTCGGGCGGGATGCCTGCCACGCCCGAGCAGCTGCCATGGCTCGTTATCTCCGCGAGCATCTCTGGGCGGTCGAGACCCCGCTCCCTGGCCGCCCTTGCGAATGCGGGCACCATCTCGGGCAGCTCGTCTCCTTCGTCGAGGATGTTCTGCCGCGAGTAGACGAGGGCGAAAGCAGGCTCGATGCCGCTCGAGCAGCCTGCCAGAATGCTTATGGAGCCCGTCGGGGCGATGGTGGTCACCGTGGCGTTGCGCATGGCGGGAAGGCCCTGCTCGGCGTAGACGCTTTCCTTGAAATTGGGGAACGCGCCCCTCTCCCTGGCCAGCTCCTCGCTCGACGAGCGCGCCTTTTCCTCCACGAAGCTCATGAGCTGCTCGGCGAACCTGAGCGCCTCCTCGGAGTCGTAGGGTATGCCCAGCTCGAACAGCAGGTCCGCGAAACCCATGACCCCCAGCCCGATCTTGCGGTTGCCCTGGACCATCGCCTCGATCTGGGGCAGCGGGTACCTGTTGATCTCGATGACGTCGTCCAGGAATCTGACCGCGTCGCGGACGGTTGTGTCCAGCCGGTTCCAGTCGAGTGCACGGCTCCCGTCCGGCTTGTCGCATGTCATCACGGAGAGGTTCAGCGATCCCAGGTTGCACGCCTCGTAGGGTAGCAGGGGCTGCTCGCCGCAGGGGTTCGTGGCCTCGATCCTGCCCACGGCCGGAGTCGGGTTGGCCTCGTTCATGCGGTCGATGAACAGGACGCCCGGCTCGCCGGATGACCAGGCGGACTCGACGATCCTGCCGAAGACCTCCGAGGCGGGCATCGTGGAAACGGGCTCGCCGGTCCTGGGATTGAGGAGGGCGAAATCGGAGCCCCTCTCCACAGCGTCCATGAACCTGTCGGTGACGGCCACGGACAGGTTGAAGTTGTTCAGCATGTCCATGTCGCGCTTGGCATCGATGAACTCGAGGATGTCAGGGTGCTCGATCCCGAGCACGGCCATGTTGGCGCCCCGCCTTACCCCGCCCTGCTTTATCGTCTCCGTGGCTCGGTCGAACACCGTCATGAAGGATATGGGGCCGCTCGAGATGCCCCTCGTGGAGAGCACCACGTCGTCCTTGGGACGAATGGACGAAAAGGAGAAGCCGGTGCCTCCTCCGCTCTTGTGGATCAGCGCGGTGTTCTTAACGGCCTCGAAGATGCTCTCCATGTTGTCCTCGATGGGGAGCACGAAGCATGCGGAGAGCTGGCCGAGCTCGCGCCCCGCATTCATCAGGGTGGGCGAGTTGGGCAGGAACTCCATCTTCGCCATCATGTTGTTGAATCTCAAGGCCCAGCGGTCGGCGTCGCCCCTGAAGCGGGTCTCTGCCGCGGCAACGCTCGAGGCCACCCTCCAGAGCATTTCTGACGGCGTCTCGAGGATCTCTCCGTCGGAGGACCTGCGGAGGTACCTCTTCCTCAGGACGACTTCGGCGTTGGCGGAGAAGGACGGCATCGCCCGGTCGGGCGAGGCGGAGGCCTCGGGTGCGTGCTCCAGCTCCCGGAAGAGATCGGTATCGGGCAAGCAACCGTCTTTCAAGCCCCCCCCTCCCGGGATCTGGCCGAGAGCATCCTGCCACAGACTCGTGCAAGCTATCGAGAGCCGAAGCGATCGTCAATATCGTGTAGACGAGGGGGACGACAGGCACAAGATGTTGTGTGCTAACTTCGGGGAACCGATCCTTGCCCCGGGCGCCCGGAGGTCCTTAGATTGTCCCCCGTGCACAACACTCCGTGGAGGTAGGTTATCTCGCGACCCGCTCAATCCGCGGACCCCTTCGAGGAAGAGGTCCTTCAGTACATAGACGGCCTCTATGGCTACGCCCTCCATCTGACCCGCAATTCCGAGGACGCCTGCGACCTCGTGCAGGAGACGTATGCGAGGGCCTTCAGGGCCAGGGCCCAGTACTCCCTGGGAACAAACGCCAGGGCGTGGCTGTTTGCTATTCTCAGGAACACGTTCCTGAACGAGAGGCGCTCCCAGGGTCGTGCTCCGAAGACAGTGCCCTGCGACTGGATAGACGAGCTCGCCGAGGGCGA
>DIAQ01000112.1:83689-87693 GCA_002414865.1 candidate division Hyd24-12 bacterium UBA5074
CCGTACGCCGAGATTTCAGAGGTGCTGGGAGTGCCGATAGGAACGGTCCGCTCACGGATACACAGGGGTCGCGCGATACTGCAGAGGCTTCTCGAGGAATGGAAGACAGGCTCGTCCGGGAGGGGACGCAAGTGAAGTGTGTCGAAGCGTCTAAACACATCTCGGACTTCGTTTCGGGCGAACTCGGCCCCGGCGAGCGCTCCGCCCTGGAGGAGCACCTCGATTCCTGCGAGAGCTGCAGGTCCTGCAGCGATGACATGATGGCGCTCCGCTCCAGGTTCCACAGCCTCCTCAGGGTTTCCGCCCCCCCGGGCCTCAGGGACAGGATCGCCGGGATTGCCCGGAAAGAGCAGCCCGGAAATTGAGCGCCCCGCGCGCCCTCTTGGCGGCGCTCCTCGTGCTGACCTGCCTGGTGCCGATCGTCTTCAGGCGCCCCGCCTCCACGCTCGCGAATACCGCCGACCTCTCCCGCTGCGCGAGGATGCTGGCCCTCGAAGGCTCCGCGACCGGCTCCGACTCATCGGCAGCCGCCATCCTGGCCTGCGGGGGCATCGAGCTCGGGCCTGACCAGACCCCTCTCCCGCCTTGCAGGACCGGATCCTGGCGCCTGTTCCCCTTCGACATCGAAACGGTCGTCTTCGCGACCGACTCGTCCGTCCTCGCGTCGATATCCTCCCCCGCCCCGCTCCGCCTCGAGGGGATGAGTGCCGACGGATACAGGATCCGGGTGGCTTCCGACTCCGACAGACGCTTCGTCCTCGCCATCGGCAGGGAGGGAGCCTCCGCCTTCGCGCTGTCGCTGCTGGCGCCGGAGGGCGCGACGAGATGAGGAGGCAGTCCCTCCTCCTCCTGCTGCCGTTTCTCTCGATGTCATGCGGCGGCGGGGAGGAGCCTTCTCCCGCCCTGCCGGTCCCGCTCCGGCTGCCGGGGCGCCTCCTCTCCCCCGAGGGCACGGTTGTCGACTGCTCCGCCGATACGCTGGCGGTCCTCTACTACTGGATACCCATCGAAGGCTACGAGCCAGGGGCCGGGGACCTGGAGGAGATCGCCAGGCTCAGGGACGAGGGCTGGCGGATATTCCCGGTCCAGCCCGACGAGGCTTCGCGCAACGCGGCCCAGCTCCAGGCCAACAACCTCGGGATCCCCCTCCCGGTCTTCCTGGCCGACAGCGAGGCGGCGGTCGTCATCCCGGCAGGCGTCACTCCCGTCGCGATCTCCTTCCGAAGGGGTGGAGCGACCGCGGTGGAGACCGGCCGGGGGTGCGTGGGAAGGCTCCTGGGGCTGTGAACGAGCGCCTGGTGGTGATCTCCGACGCTCACCTCTTCCCCGGCGACAGGCCTCATCCCGGCAGGGAGCGCCTGATTTCCTTCCTGGACGGGCTGGCCTCCTCAGGCCCGGCGACCCTGGTTGTGGCCGGCGACCTTTTCGACTTCTGGTTCGAGTACAGGAACGCCGTCCCTGCCGGGTTCTGCCGAGTTCTCGCCTCGCTCGAGGCCCTCTCGGGAAAGGGCTGGGAGGTCGTCTTCATGCCCGGCAACCACGACTGGTGGGTGGGCCGCCGCTTCGAGGAGGCCACCGGTGCTCGGATAGCCAGGGAGAGGCAGCTCGTTCTCGAACGCGGGGGCCTCCGCATAGTGATCGCCCACGGCGACGGCCTCGGCAGAGGCGACCCCGGATACCGCCTTCTCCTCCGTCCCGTCGTCAGGTCGCGCGTTTCGACCGCTCTCTTCTCGCTGCTCCACCCCGATCTCGGCGCCATGCTGGCGGGAGCCGCCTCGGGGACCAGCAGGAGGATCCTCCGGAAGCAGGCGGAACAGATGCCGGCCGGCCTCCTGGACTGGGTTCGAGGCAGGATCGCAGAGGGCGCCGGCCTGGTGATCACCGGCCACACCCACATCGCTTCCGAGACTCCGATGCCGGGAGGCGCCCACATCAGCCTGGGCGACTGGCTGAAGACTTTCACCTACGCCGAGGTATCGGGGGGGGCGGCCGCCCTCAGGCACTGCCCGGAGCCTGTCCGGGATGCCGCCTGCAGACCGTCGTTGACGCCGTAGCGGCCTCTCCTATCTTCCATGCATGTCTGAGGAAAAGCGCCTCGAAGTGGAGATCAGCGTTGTGGTTCCCGCATACAACGAAGCGGAGAGCCTTCCTGCGCTCGCACGGGAGACAGCCGGGGCGCTGGAGGGCCGCACCTGGGAGCTGCTGATCGTCGACGACGGCAGCACCGACGGCACGTGGGCCGCGATCCGTTCGCTCGTCGGCGGGTATCCGGTCCGGGGATTCAGGTTCGGCAGCAATCGCGGCAAGGCGGCCGCCCTGGCCGCAGGCTTCGCGGAGGCATCGGGCAGGTATGTCGCAACCCTGGACGCCGATCTCCAGGACGACCCCTCGGAGATCCCCGCGATGATCTCCATGCTCGAGTCGCAGAGGCTCGGCATGGTGAGCGGGTGGAAGAAGACGCGCCACGATCCCCTGGGCAAGAGGCTGCCATCCAGGATCTTCAATTCAGTCGTCAGCCGCGCGACCGCGCTGCCCCTGCACGATTTCAACTGCGGGCTGAAGGTCTACGCCGCCGACGCTGCGCGCGGTCTCGACCTCTACGGCGAGATGCACAGGTACACTCCGGTGCTCGTCTCCCAGCTGGGATACGCCGTCGCGGAGAAGCCGGTCAACCACAGGCCGAGGAAATTCGGGCGCAGCAAGTACGGCCCTGCCCGCTTCTTCCGCGGCTACGCCGACCTGCTCACAGTCCTCTACCTCCACAGGTACTCCTTCAGGCCGCTGCATTTCTTCGGCGGGATCGGAACGACCCTGTTCATCGCAGGGCTCCTGATCTCGTCGTACCTCTCGGTCCTCTGGTTCATGGGCGAGTCCATCGGGCGCAGGCCCCTCCTGCTCCTCGGCTTCTTTCTGATGATGATCGGCTTCCAGTTCGTCTCCCTCGGGCTCCTGGGAGAGATGCAGCTCAGGCTCTCCCCGTACAAGCGGCCCTACAACATCGTGGAGGAGACGGGGCGGGGAGCCGCTCGGGAGTCATGAGGCTAGCCCACATCGGGCCTTTCCCGCCCTTCAGGGGGGGGATTGCGCAGTTCACATCGATGCTCACAGAAGCGCTCTCCACAGAGGCGGAGGTCGTACGGGTCACGTACAGCCGCCTGTACCCGCGTGCGCTCTTCCCGGGCAGGTCGCAGTACGAGCCGGGCATCGAACCCCCGGTTCCGGTGGAGCCTTCCCTCGACTCGCTGGACCCCCGCTCCTGGCGAAGGGTCAGGAAGGCGCTCTCCGCCTCGGCACCCGACGGAGTGATCGTCGAATGGTGGCACCCCTTCTTCGCCCCGGCCCTTAGCCGCTCGCTGCCCCCCGCGGGCTCCACGCGCCGGCTCGCGGTATGTCACAACCTATACCCGCACGAAGGCTTCCCGTTGGCCCGCCGGATCGCGTCAGGATTCCTCCGGGGCATGGACAGGGTGGTCGTCCACAGCGCGGAGGACGAGGATGGCGCTTCCGGCCTCGGCATCCCCTCCGACCGGGTCATCCGGCTCTTCCATCCCATCTACGACCAGTACATCAGGCCCCGGCCCGACCGGAGGGAGGCCCGCGAAGCCCTGGGATACCCCGACGACGCGGTGGTCATCCTCTTCTTCGGGCTGGTCCGTCCCTACAAGGGGCTGGAGGACCTGGTGGAGGCCCTGGGCATCCTGGCGGACCCTCGCGTCAGGCTCCTCGCTGCGGGCGAATGCTATGGCGGCAGGGGAGCCCTGGACGAAGCCATCGAGAGGTCTCCCGTGCGCGGATCCATAAGGTGGATCGACGAATTCGTTCCTCAGGACTCCGTGGCGACCTACTTCCGGGCGGCCGATCTCGTCGCCCTGCCGTACCGCAGCGCGACCCAGAGCGGCGTGGCCCAGATCGCCCTCTCCTTCGGCAAACCCCTCGTCCTCACGAGGACCGGCGGCCTGCCGGAGCTCGTCGAGGAGGGGGTGACGGGGTTCCTGGCCGAGCCC
>DIAQ01000056.1:0-461 GCA_002414865.1 candidate division Hyd24-12 bacterium UBA5074
CCCGCCGGGGGGCAGCCAGCGGTATCTGAAGCTGCCGGAGTTGCCCGCCTGGGCCACGCCGGGGTCGAAGCCCAGCCATCCGCCGGCAGTGCGCGCCATCACATCGACGCTCTCTCCTGGCGGCAGGGTGAACCAGACGGAGCCTGCGCTGTCGGGGCGCAGATAAACGGCGAGGGACTCGGTGGCCATCGCCGTCAGGAAGTCCGGCTCGAAGCCCGCGCCGAGCCGGTCCGCGGCAGTGCCTTCATCCCCGCAGCAGAGCAGCATCAAGACGAGAAGGCTCATTGTCCGGTCCTTTCCTACTTCACGGCTGCGTTCAGTTTCTCGATCGTGCATCCCGCCATGAACAGCAGGATCATCGCCCCTGTTACGAGAGCGATACCGAAGGCGATCGAGCCGCCCTTGTCGATCGGCGGAGCATCGAGGTCGATCACGGCAGGGTCACCGGGTTTGTAGAAGAC
>DIAQ01000056.1:784-7662 GCA_002414865.1 candidate division Hyd24-12 bacterium UBA5074
GAGGAGTATTGGCGCCGCCCCTCGTTCTCGTATGCGACTCCATCGACCTGGTATGAGACGGTGCTGTAGACGTAGTGCTCCACCCCTTCGTCGCACGGGAGGTCGCGTATCGAGCTGCTCTTGACCGTGCCCATCGCCATGGCCTTCGTCGTGGCGTTGCCCATGCCCATTAACCCCGTGGCAACTCCGGCTCCGAGCAGGATCAAGCCTCCGAGGCAGAAGAGGAGAACCATCCCGAGATCGGGCTCGAGCACCCCGAGCTGCCCCTCGAGGCCGATCGCGGATAGGATCCGGCCGCCTGCGAACATCCCGACCAGCAGGGCTGCGATGCACAGGTCCATGGCCACCGAGGCCGTTATCAGGAGCATGCGCCTGTGGGTGCCCATGAGCATGGCGGGTGCCTCCTACCTGTCCTGCGAGAGTGAGGGTGCGGGCATCTTCGGAAGTCCTCCGTCCGGGTTCCGGGCTATCATCCGGTTGATGGCGTGCTGATGAGGGACTCCGCTGGACATGCAGTCGAAGATCTCCTCTACGCTGTATTCGATTTTCCAGTCCCGGTAATAGGTGAGCAGCTCCCCCGAGATCCAGCGGTGGGCGGACGGTTCGCCATCGGGCGCCCTGGGTATGAATGGCTTGCTGACCAGGGCGGAGAATGCGTTCAAACCGCCAGGGGCGGTTCGCTCGCGGTAGTGCTCGAAAAGCGCTTCACGGCTCTCCTGAGGCACATACTGGAACACGCCTGTCGAAAACAGCACATCGAACGGTAAATCGATCCTGTATTCGTTGATATCCGCGACGAACGAATCGATGTGTACGCCGGCTTCCTCCGCGAACTGCCTTGCTTTCTCGACGCCCCGGGAGGAGGCGTCGAAAGCCGTCACCAGATAGCCGTTGCGGGCGAAGAAGACAGCGTCTCTCCCCTCGCCGCAGCCGATGTCGAGCAGTCTCAGGGGGCGGTCCGGGGGCATGAGCTGAAGCACCCGGCAGCAATTCGATGAAGGCGCCCTGCCCCAGTAGTAACCGGGTCCGTCATACCGCGCGTCATACGGATCGACCATCGAGCCATCCCTCCGACAAGCTGCTTCGATAAGATGCTCCCGGGGCAAGGCGTGGGCAACCTTGTTTCGCTGCGCAGAAACCAGGACACTGCCTCACGCCACGACTCCAGGATCGCAAGGTCAGCGCCAGGAGCAAAAGATCCCAGGGCAGCTACATACCTCACGCCAAGAACGCCAAGAGCGCCAAGTGAGCACCAGTAGCATTGGATTCCAGGGCTGCCGCGCAGCCTTCGTCGTCGCCCCTGGTCGATCCGCGAGAGCAAGCTCTCCGGCTCGCCCCGATGTCGACTCCGCCCTGCGGGCTCTGGAATCCTTTTCGGACCTCGGGCAAAGCATCAGCGAGAGCCGCTCGATAGACCGGCCGCGCTTCAGGCGCTGGAATCCGCAAGCATCAAAGGCAGGGCTTCAGCGAGAGGCCACCTGATACATCAGCCGGTTCCGGGCACTGGATTCCTCTCGCAGCATGGATATGGCATCCGAGAGTGCAACCCGATGCTTCCGACTTGATCTTGGACTTGTGGAATACGGGAACTGTTGGCGCTGGAGCAAAGCGCTTTCTGATGCAGTCCCCGAGACAGTCGAGGACCCTTCGTCTCTGGCTCCCCTCTCCCGAGGAATGAAGGAGGGAGGACTCCCGACCGACGATACTCACGTCTGATTTCACTGGCAACTCAAACTATAGGAACATGTTGCTCGGCTATTGCCCGACCTCTTGAAATGAGTGCCTGGATGGTCTACACTTAGGACAGGTCCTGCTCATTGGCTGTCATGATCCTCGGCGGATGGACTGACGGGTTGATCGTATGAAGAAAGCTTCGCGGTACAACTGGATCCTTGAGCACGAGGGCTCCACCTTCATCTTCAACGGCGCCTCGGGATGCCTCGCCGAGGTCGGGGATACGCTCGCTCCCTCGGTCCATCAGCTGCTTTCTTCGGACACACCCGGTGAACTCCTGGGGACCATTCCGAAGGATCTGTCCACCGGGCTCGTCGAAGGCGGATTCGTAATCGATGATGAGATAGACGAGAGGTCGGTGCTCAGACACATCTCCCTCATACCCCGTTACTCGCCTGAGCCTGCCGGGGTCACCGCCGTTGTCACCACTCGATGTAACTTCGCCTGCCCCTACTGCACTCAGGATACCGGGACCGGGCGGGACATGCCGCCGGAGGTGGTCGACAAGCTCATCAGCATCATCGATCTGACCAACTCCCGCCAGTTCTCGATCACTCTGTATGGCGGTGAACCGCTTCTGGTCCCCGAGATCTGCGACGACATCTGCCTGAGGGCATCAGAAGCGTGTAAAAGACGGGGAATAGATCTCGATATCGACATGGTCACGAACGGCTACCTCCTAGACGAGCAACTCGCTTCGAAGTTGGCCTCACACGGTCTTACATCGGTCCAGATCACGGTGGATGGCAACAAGAAACATCATGATCACCGGAGGGTGCTCAAAGGCGGAAAAGGCACTTACGACAGAGTCGTCAGCCACGCACTCTCAGCGGCCCGACATCTTGATGTCGCGATCAGAGTCAACCTCGAGGCGTCTCTGCATTCCTCCAGGGAGTCCATTGCTGATGTCGAATGTGTCTTCAGGGATATCGACCGCGTAACCCTATATGTCTCGCCGACACGGCTCAAGGATGAAGAGGCATCCAGCGCGAATCTAAAACAAAGCTGCGGATGCTTCTCGGACCTTTTCCTCAGGCGAAGGAAACTTCATGCAAGGCTGGGTGGCTGTTGCGCTGTGAGACTCGACTCATTCGTCCTGCTGCCAGATGGGTCTTTTGCCTCATGCTGGGATGATGTCGGAATTCTTGGGTCGGGATTCGGATCGATTCTCGATTCGGGCATCCCGAAGCTAAGTCACAGGGCGAAATGGATGGATTGGGATCCGTATGGCACCCAGCCATGCAGAGACTGTCTATGGCTGCCCACCTGCGGAGGGGGCTGCCCCCGTGTCTGGCTCGAATCGGGCTCTCCAGGCTGCCTGTTCGGCTCCGATGAGGAGTACAGGCACTTCATCATGGTCAATGTGATCGCCCGCAGGCAGAAAGGAGGTTCTAGCGAGAGAGGGTAGCCCGGGTGCGAAGAATGTGCATTTCACTCAGGCGCGTTTCGGAAGGAGTCCATGATGACGATCCTGTCGGCTGCGACGAGCTACGAGGAGATGCAGGCCATCGCAACACCAGGCAAGGGTGGAG
Organism: candidate division Hyd24-12 bacterium UBA5074; assembly: GCA_002414865.1. Lineage (GTDB taxonomy): Bacteria > Fermentibacterota > Fermentibacteria > Fermentibacterales > Fermentibacteraceae > UBA5938. The sequence continues at coordinate 4,051 of DIAQ01000056.1, forward strand.
TCTGCGGGGAGAAGTGCAACTGCAAGTGCTTCGTGGCCAAACTGGAAGAGTGACGAGAGCAGGCTCGATCAGAACATGACGATGGATCTCCAGGCGTCAGGAAGCAGCTCCAGTCATACTCCAGCCCGACCCGGATACATGAGCGCCATCCAGTCAGGGGGAGCCATGCTGCTCAAGCGATGCATGTCCTTCCTCCTGCCCTTCTGGCGCCTGGAGATCCTCGGCTTTCTTGTCACTGCAGCGGCAGCGTCCCTTTCAGTTGCACAACCTTGGTTTCAGAAACTGCTCATCGACGGCGTTGTCGTAGGCGGTTCCCTTCAACTGCTGGAGAGGATAATCCTGCTCCTCATCGGAGCGGTGGCCGCGAGAATCACTCTGTCGTTCGCGGCCAAGGTCCTGTTCACGAACATCAGAGAGCATGCCACCAGGAACTTGCGCACCAGCATGGGAGAAAGACTCGCACACCTCGCACTGCCCGATGTCAACGCGAAGAATCCAGGTGACATCGTCAGCACTCTGCTCCAGGACGTCGAAGTCGTCGGAGCCCTATATGGTGAGCTGTTTATAGAATTCCTGACGGATTTCCTCGTTCTCGGGGCAGTTATCACTGTTATGGCCTTCATCGACATCTGGCTCGCAGTCATGACGCTTGGGGCCATGGCGATACTGGCCTTGAGCTTCAGGAACCTCACCAGACCCGTGGAGAAGGTGACATTGGCTGTTCAGGAGTCCACAGCATCTGCGTCTGTCGCCATCGGCGAATTCTGGAGGGCGATTCCTGAGGTCAGGCTGCTCAACTGCTACGACCTCTCGCGCAAATCGCTTCTCGACTCTTTCGAGCGGCTCAGGAAGGCCCGATTCAGGCGCAATCTTGTTCAGAACCTTATCGCCACGAACGAATTCACGATCTGGATCGTAACTGCGGGGATGGTTTGGTATGCAGGCGCCCGTGTGATCGCGGGTCAGATGACCATGGGGGATCTTGTGGCCTTCTGGGGCTACATGGGAATCGCTCTCGGACCGATAAACGACTTTCTGACCATAGGCAGCACTGTTCGGTCCAGCATGGCCGGAGCAAAACGGATCTTCAGGCTGGTTGACGAAGGGAGCTTCGAAAACCCGGATGCGGGCCTGATGCTGCCCAGTTCAGCAGGCTCGATCGAGTTCAGATCTGTCGATTTCTCTCATGATACCACAACCGTCGTCCTCGCTCGAAGCTCCTTCAAGGTTCGGGAAGGCGAATGGATAGGTATCGTAGGCGCCAGCGGATGCGGGAAGTCGACTGCAGCGGCTCTCATGGCAGCACTTCTGCACCCTGATTCCGGCGAAATAAGGTTGGGTGATCTGCGGCTTTCCGAACTGTCCCCCAGAGCGCTGAGACAGCACCTGGGAGTGGCGACGCAGAACCCTCACATCTTCATCGCATCAGCTTTCGATAACATCGCTGTAGCGAGGATGGGTGCAACACTCGAGGAGGTAGTACAGTCAGCGAAAAAAGCCCGTGTTCATGACCATATCCTCAGCCTGCCCGATGGATACGAAACCGCCCTGGGAGAAGGGGTCCGTCAGCTCTCCGGCGGAGAGAGGCAGCGGTTCTCACTCGCCCGCATCTTCCTGAAAAATCCGAGGATTATCATTCTCGACGAGGCCACTTCGGCCATCGACCAGGAGACCGCAGACGCAATCGAAGAGGAACTGGCCGCGACATTTTCAGGGCGGACATGCTTTGTCATATCGCATCATCCCCGGGCTCTGAAGAACGTGGACCGGGTGCTATCCCTGGCTGATGGCTCGTTCCGCGAGATCTGCCTCGAGGAGGCCTGCGCAATGGTAGCATCCGAGTGATCAGAACCACTTCCTACAGCGTTTTCGTCTGCCTCCTGCTCGTCCAGATGGCAATCTCGTGCGGGAAGGATGAACAAGCGGAATACCCCCGCTTCGTGCGCAGATTCGTTCCCTCCGATACCATTCTCTCAGGGAATGGGCGTTCCGATCCTGCAACGATAACAGACATATCCACCACCGAATCCCGCGTTTTCGTCCTCGACGGTCCTCAAGCGCTCATAACCTGCTATTCGGATGCCGCCGATCCCATTATCGTATTCGGGGAGCGGGGCGCAGGCCCGGGCTGCCTTGGCAGGCCCACGTACATCTGCTGCCTGTCTGACAGTGTCCTGCTCATCAGTGATCTGGGATCCAGATCGCTGGAGAGGTTTACGGTGAATGGAGCATGGATTGGACGGGTCGCGGAATGGACTGGTGACCCGATGATCGATCTGTGCCCGATCGACGAAGAGCACATGGCGGCATGCCAGGTCGAGTGGCTTGAAGGTCCAGAATTGCGCATCGAGACATGCGTGTTCTCGTGCGATCTCTCAGGACGAAGAACTGCCTGCTTTCTGTCGGATACCACATCGATCGATCCTGCCAGGCCCACCGACGCCCTGGATGCATCCCTCTTCGCATACCGAATTGCTGCAGGTGGAGGGAGAGTATTCCTATTCGACAGGTCCGACCCGGAGTATTCGATCCGCTGCTTCGATCAGACCGGCAGTTACCTGTACTCGATCGAGATGGATGTCGACATGACGATGAAGACCGATGAGGAGATCATCCATGAGTCGTCCGAGGTATGCGACTTTCTCAGATCCACAGGGGGCTCATCCGATATCATCCAGTTTTCATACGAGCCAAGGGAATGGAAAGAACCCGTCGCTGATATGTGGGTCACTGGAGATGGTGGTCAGTTGTGGGTTCAGAGAGGGGATCTCGACGGCTTTTTCTTCGATGTTTTCGGGACCCCTGACGGCAGGTGCATCGGGCAGGCGGAGGCTATCATCGACACGAGCGGAATCTGGAATACGGACTTCTTCGTTGCCGACTCTTCCAGGATGTACCTGACACTCGAGACACAGGACTTCACGCAGATACTCATGAGGCTCCGGCCCGAACCTATCACCCAGGCCTCGGACTAGCCCGGGAGTTCAGTGTTGGAGCCAAACAAAGGATCGTCCGTCTTCTGATCGAATGGGAGTTGAGACGGGAACAGGGGGCCGGAGCCCCCTGTTCCATCGATGCAGAGCCGCTCTTAGAGGTTCCTGAGATTCAGGTGGAGATGGATTGTATTGTCCTCGGTGGCCCAGTTACCAGTGGCGAGGATGTACTGGGTGCCGTTGGTCAGAGGGACGTTCAGCTCGGCAGTGCTGGACCAGCAATCGAGCTCCTGGCCCTCCGGGACCAGCCAGTTTTCGTTGCCGACCCTCAGAGAGTCGTACACGGTGAACAGGTTGGCGGTGCCGCGCACCGAGTCGGGTATGAAGAGCTCCGCCTGCTGGGAACCGTCCTCGAGAGTCTCGTTGGTGAGGAGCACGAACAGGGAGAGGACCTCGAAGTCCTGAGGCCAGGGCTCGGGGAGCTTCATCATGGCCGACGCGGCCTCTTCGACGACGACGGTCGTATCGGGAGCCTCCACGACCTGGGTGCTGTCGGCAGGCGGATTCTCGGCCGGGGGCTGCTGCTGCCCGCAGCCTGCTGCCAACACGGGGAAGACGGCGACGATGAAAACGAATACTGAACGGTACATGATCCCCTCCCGCCGGAAGAACAGGGTCG
>DIAQ01000095.1 GCA_002414865.1 candidate division Hyd24-12 bacterium UBA5074
ACCTGCCTGCGAGATCCCACAGCGTATCCCCGGCCTGCACGGTGTGCGTCACCCGCCCGCCAGGGGAGGGTGCCGAGGCTGCGGAGGAAGTCCCGGCCGAGTCCCCAGGAGGGTCGCCGCGCAGGAGAAGGCGTTGCCCGGGGTGGATCACCGAAGTGCGGGAGATGTCGTTCCAGGAGGCGACCTCCTCGGAACCCACGCCCACGAGCTGGCCTATCCCACCCAGCGTGTCGCCGGACCTCACGGTATACCAGAAGAAGCCCTCCGCCTCCTCGCTGCACGCATTGACGGGAACGCTCCGGGGCTCGGGCAGGGCGAGCAGCACGCCATCGACCAGGGTGACTCCCTCGTTGCCGGCCCGAAGGGACGCCTCGTCGACGCAGAGGAGAGATGCGATGGAACCCCAGGTCTCGCCATCCGAGACCTCGTAGCGGTCACCGTCGATCTGCCATGCGCGGGTGAATGCCTCAGCGGCGATCGACGATGGGACAACCAGGTCCCATCCGTCGCCGTAGGATGGAGTGCGCTCCCTGAGATAGCACCTGTTGAGCTGGATCAGAGAGTCCGCGTGGATTCCACAGACCGCCGCCAGCACCCTTATGTCCACGGCGGGCGGGACCCAGATCACGGAAAGGGGCCTCCCGCAGTCCTCCACGCTCTGGTATGCCTGGAGGGCGTTAGCGAACCTGGGGACGAACTTCTCGGTCTCCGACGGGAGGTCGAGGTCCAGGAAGCTGGAATCACCCCCGCCCACCGCCCTCGAGATCGTGCCCTCGCCGCAGTTGTAGGCCGCCAGGGCCAGGGTCCAGCTCCCGAACATGTTCCGGAGGTAACGCAGCAGCCGTGCCGCGGCCCGCGTGGATGATACCCAGGAGTATCTCTCGTCGACCTCCTGGTCGATCCTGAGATCGAAGTTCCTCGCGGTCTCCCTCACGATCTGCCAGGGACCCGCCGCCCCCATGGCCGAATAGCAGCCGATCTGGTAGCTGCTCTCGATCCAGGGCAGGGCCGCCAGCTCGACCGGGACGCCCTCCTCGGCGAGCACGCGCTCCAGGAGCTGCTTGAGCCCGGGCTCGCCCGGGTATCTGTCGGTGCGGTACGTGATGTCGCTGCGGCTGGCAAGCCACCCCGGGACGTCGAAGGACGAGGCCGCGTCGCTGCTGGCCGGAATCCCGCCCAGCGCCGCCGGCATCGCCCGCAGCTCCATCTGCCCGGGCTGGCGGACTACCCCGGCACTTCGCGAATCGATTATTCTGACTCCGGAGCAACCGGTGCCCGCCACCGCGAATGCGGACGCGGCAATGACAAGGGCAAGCGAAGCTACGGAGGCTTTCCTGCGATGATAGTCGGAGTTGCCGGTGCGACCGGGCTCGTGGGCGGGGAGATGACCCGCATCCTCGAGCAGAGGCTGGGTGACAGGATAGATGGATTCCTCGCCTTCGCCTCGGACGGATCCGCCGGGAGGACAGTCCACTTCCTCGGACGCGATGTGGTCGTGCAGAAAACCGATGGTTCCGGGGTGGTGCCGGGCTCGTTCATCCTCGGCGCCACCTCGGCCGACGCCGCGGCGGACTGGGTGCCCCGGTTCCTCGACCGAGGCGCCACTGTCATCGACAATTCGTCCAGGTTCAGGATGGACCCGGGTGTGCCCCTCGTGGTCCCCGAGATCAACTCCGCAGAGCTCTCCAGAGGTGGCAGGCTCATCGCCAACCCCAACTGCTCCACCATCCAGCTCGTGACGGTGCTCCACCCGCTGCTCGACCTCGCAGGCATAAGGTGGGTTTCCGTGAGCACCTACCAGTCCGTCTCCGGAGGCGGAGGCCCCGCGCTCGAGGAGTTCGAGAGGCAGGAGTCGGGAGCCGCAGCGGCCGTCGAGGGGATCGTCTACCGCAGGAATGTGCTGACCTCCATCGGACCGGTTTCCGGGGAGGGTTTCTGCGAGGAGGAGACGAAGCTCGTCAGGGAGACGGCCAAGATCCTGGGCGTGGAGTTCCCCGTATACGCCTCCTGTGCGAGGGTCCCCGTAAGCGTCGGGCATGCGGAGGCGGTCGTCGTGGCATTCGACAGGGATGTGCCCGCCGGACTCGCGTACGAAAGGCTCGCCTCCGCCCCCGGCGTGAAGGTGCAGGCGGTCGGGGCGACCCCTATCGACGTGCAGGGAAGAGATGAAGTGGTGGCCGGGAGGATACGCAACTTCCCGGGGGATCCGGGCATCCTCCAGCTCTGGATCACCGCTGACAACGTCCGCAAGGGCGCAGCCCTCAACGCCGTCCAGATTCTCGAAGTTCTGGCGCAGCAGCCTTCCTGAGCAAGCCACTGCCAACCCCCGGTTCCGAACCCCCGGCCTGAAGGCTCCCGGCGGCAGCCCCCCCGCAGGGTACCGCCGCCGGAACATGCCAGCCGGATGATTCCTAGAGATCCAGGTCGTCGTCCACCAGGTCGAAATCCTCGTCGAGGGTCTCTTCCTCGTCGAGCGAGCTGCCGCAACTCTCGCAGAAGAGCTTCTGCGGGGGATTGGCATGACCGCAGGAAGGGCACTTCGTCCCGGTGGAGGCTGCCTCTGCGGGCTCATCTTCGAGCTCGATCTCCTCGGGCTCCTCGGCAGGGGCGGCCTTCTCTTCCTTCTTGTCCTTGGCGGCGGGCTTGCCTGCGGCGGCCTTGCGGCCCGTCGTGGCCTCGTCCACGTCGCGGAGGACCTTGTTGAGGTCGCCCATCTCGGAACGGAGTCTCTCGAGCTCGGCGGCCGTGGAGTCGCGCATCTCGCGGGCCTCGTCCATCTCGCCCTTGAATCCGTGGTCGTTGGCGTCGAATTCCTTCAGCTTGGCCCTGATATGGAGTTCGTCGACCCTGTCGGATTCCTCCTGGTGGCGCTTCTCCTTCTTCTCGATCTCTTCCTTGAGGCTGCGAACCTTGCTCTCGAGGGTCCCGCGCTCCTGAGAGATCTCGCCCAGGACGGCGCTGAGCTGGTCGTCGTAGTCCTGTCTGATTCTCTTGTAGACGCGGTCGCTGGTCTCGGCCTTCAGTTTCTCCAGGTTGCCCAGGCGATCCGAGAGCTCGGTTCTGCGTGCGAGCAGAGCCTGGATCTTCTCCTCAAGGACCTCCGCCATCTCGTCTCCCTTCGAGGATCTACGGACTTTCGCAGCGGTATTTCGCTTTCTGCAACCTTCGGAGGGGGCGTCACCGCGCCCCCGCACCGCCTCGCGCCCGCGGCGGTAGTGTAGTCAACAAAGTTTTCAGCGTCCTGTCAAGCTCTGGACCAGGCCCGCCATGACCGTCCAGGCATCCCCTCCGGTCTTGAGGGAGGCATCGGCGGCCGCAAAGCGCTCGGCCGTGGAGGAGGTGGAGCCCCATCTCCCCTTTCCCGCGGCCTCGCAGATCCTCCTGGCGGCCGGACCTCTCCCTCCCGCCATCCTCTCCACATCGGGCATGGAGGCTCCCCCCCGGAGCATCCTCCGAGCTTCGTCGGCCCTCAGCCACTGCCTGAAGAGCAGTGCGACGAGGCCGACCGGCTCCTCTCCTGCGCCGAGCAGATTCCAGCATGCGGACAGCGCCCCCTCGAAGTCCCCCTCCAACGCCCGGTCGGCAAGGTCGAACGCATCCGCGCCGGCCGTTGTCGAGAGCAGCGGCGACAGCGCCCTCCGGTCGAGCTTCCCTCCCCCGGCGAAAAGCGCCGCCCGCCCGATGGCGTCGGCCAGCCTCGCGAGGCTCCCCTGGGACCAGGCCACCAGCATGGACTCGGTCTCGGAGTTGATAGAGAGCCCCTCCTCGCCTGCGATCCTCCGGCACCAGCGGTGCATGTCCCGCTCGAAGGGCTCGTCCCAGCAGACGAAGGTGAGGCAGCATTTCTCGAGCTTTCCCGCCAGCGCGGACCTGTGATCCTGCACCTCGGCGAGGAGGGCGGTCTCGCCGCCCGCTCCGGCGAGCTCGAGCAGCTCGTTCCTCACTGCCTGCGGGGCCTTGTCGGCGTCGCTCATCCTGAGGAGCCTGCCTGCGGCGAACAGCGAGCCCTCGGTCGCAGCCCTCCTCAGGTCCCCTGCGGCGATGCCTTCGGGGGAGAAGGAGATGTACTCGAAATCGAGGGCGGCATATCGTCTCCTGAGGGCCTCCCTCAGCCTGAGGGCCTGGTACGGCTCGGTGCCGCAGACGAGGAATCTCCCGCCGGCGGAGGCGGAGACCGCTTCCGATTCGAATTTCTCGAAGGCTGCGATCTTCAAACTTCGGAGAGCCTTTCCGGGCCTTGCCCGAGTAACATGGGAGGCTTATTGTTCCGCGTTCGTCTCCACAGGAACAAACCGGGGGACCCGCTAATGCTCAACTGGTTCAGAGACAAGGCGAAGATATTCCTCATCGCGATCATTGTCACATTCGTCATCCTCATCTTCGTGGACTGGGGCACGGGCAGGATGAACAGGGGTCGAGGCTACGGCAACCTCGCAGTAGCCAGCGTCGACGGCCGCGAGCTCTCGCCCGAGCAGTACGACGCGAAGTTCATGGAGGTCTACTCCAGAGCTGAGACCATGATGGCCCGGCAGGGCGATCCATCGCCCTCGAGCGAGCTGCAGGTCATGACCTCCGCACTCGAGGAAGCCGCGTTCAGCGAGCTCATCGACTCCGAACTCCAGTCGAGGTATCTCAGGAGGCTGGGATGGCCCATCCCCGGGAGGCAGCACGCCGCCGCGCTCATCAGGGCTCAGATCGCGCTGTCCGGCGTCGAGGACCCCGATGGCTACTACCGGCAGTACAGCGAAACACCCGGCTTCGTCCAGATGCTCGACCAGTACGTGGCGCAGATCTACGCCGCCCTCTTCCCGGCGACCTCCCGGCTCCAGAACATGGCCTCGAACGCCGAGCTCGAATACTCCATCGCCATGAACTATTCACCCGTGACCGCTCGCTACATCGTCTTCAGGGCCGACATGGCCGCCCCGTCGGACGCAGAGCTGCAGGCGTTCTACGACGGCAACCCCGGCCTGTTCACGGACAAGCCCCATTCCACCATCCAGTACGTGATCGCGGGCGTGCAGCCCGATGCACAGGACCTCGAGAGGACCCGCCTGTTCGTCGACTCCCTTGCGGTCTCCAGCGCGACGGCCGACACCCTCGTGATGACGCGCGAGAACCTCCTCGCATTCGGAGGCGCAGACAGCCTGCCGGTTGCGGGAACACCTTCAGGGGCCTTCGTGGGACCCTCCCTGAGGGGCTCCGCCGGCCAGTGCGTCCACGAGTTCACGGTCCTCTCGATCTCCCCGTCGGCGGATGACCGTACAGGCGCCTCCGACACGATCAGCGTCGCACACTGGGAGCAGACCGTGCTCCCCGGCATCGACGCCATAAGGAACGCCCTGTACGACGCCGAGGACCAGAGGGTGCAGCTGCTCTCGACCAGCGTCCCCGAGAGCGACAGTCTGATGATCCTCGACTGGGGCCAGGCATATGTCGAGCAGGGGCAGCCCGTGCCAGCCGATTTCCCCCAGTCCGTCGTATCCTTCGCGCTCGACAGCACCTACGCCGACTCCATCGGCCCCGCCTTCTACATCCCCTCCTTCAGGGGCGGCTATCCTGCCTTCCTGCTCGCGAAGCGCACGGAATCGTCCTTCGACACCACCACGGTGAGCTTCGACGAGGCGTACGCCAGCGGCAGGTTACTGTTGACAGCCTACACCCGCATGCAGGCCGACTCGTCATATGCGCTGGCTTCCAGGGCCATGCAGGAGATGCGCTCGAACGGACTGTCGATGGGCATGTATGCCATGGCGGAATCGCTCCAGATAGGGACGACGCCGGCGTTCTACGTAACGGCTGTCAGGCAGGCCGCCCTGGGCGATCCCGATGCCTACTCGGGCATACTGGCGAACGCCGAATTCGCGACGGCCGCCCTGGTGGCCCCTCTTCTGACTCCGATCGGTCCGTTCAGGATCGGCGGATCGGCCGCGATAGCCGAAATCGAGAGTCGCACCGAGATGCCCATGCCGGGAGATCCGGCCGTGCTCGCGCCGCTCTACCTCTCGGTGCAGGCGAACCACTCCACATCTGCCTTCCAGGCTCTCATGCGCTTCCTGAGGTCGGGCTGCGAGATAGTGGACCTGCGCGACCGCTACGAGGCCGCAGCCGACTCCATCCGCGACAGCCAGAACGACGACAGCCGGGCGCCGCTGGATTACTAGGGGCGTCCGCCCCTTGCATCCCTGAGCAGGAGGGCCAGGAAGAACGGCCCTCCGGCCAGGGACATCACGACGCCGATCGGTATCTCTGCCGGGCTCGCAACCACCCTGGATATAACGTCCGCAAGCAGGAGCAGGATCATCCCGCCCATGGCCGAGGCGGGCACGAGTATCCTGTAGTCGGATCCTGCCAGGCGCCTCATGGCGTGGGGGACTATCAGGCCGACGAAGCCCACGGGGCCGACGGCGCCCACCACCCCTCCCGCCATCAGCGAGGCCGCGGCCAGGAGCAGGTTCGACTCCAGGGAGACCCTCACACCCCTGGTCGCAGCGAGTTCGTCCCCCATCGAGAGCTGGTTGAGCGTGCCCGTCCTCAGGGCGACGACGATCATGCCTGCCAGGACGAAGGGCACGAGGAAGAGCGGCGCCGTGGCATCCACGGCCGAGAGGTCGCCCATCATCCAGCGAACTATCTCCACGAGCCGGGACGAAGGGCTGTAGAACTCGATCAGCATCAGCAGCGAGGCCCCCACGAGATTCACCGTGGAACCCGCCAGGAGGATCCTCACGTCTCCTCCGCCACCGGCCCTGGCAAGACCCCAGACCGCCGCCGCCGCCACGAGAGCACCTGCCGAGCCCGCGATCATGAAGACGATGCCCGGCAGCGCGGATTGCAGGAGGATCAGGGTGCCCGCCGCGAGCCCCGCCCCCGCGGATATCCCCAAGGTGTAGGGCGTGGCCAGCTCGTTCCGCAGGAGCGACTGCAGCACGCAGCCCGAAACGGCCAGAGAGCTTCCTGCGAGCATGGCGAGGGCGACACGGGGGAGCCTAAGCCTCAGGATCAGCCAGCCCGAGGGATCCCTCACCGGCCCCACGGCGAGCGACAGGGCTGCCCCGGCGAGCAGGAGCGCCGTCAGGAGCAGCCAGAGCCCGGGTCTCGACAGCGGCTTCACGAACTCCCTCCCACGGCCGGGATCACCAGGATGCCTCCCCCTCCGTCGGGCCTGACCTCGAGAGCCACTCCGAAGACGCTTCCCAGAAGCTCCGGAGTGCAGACCTCCGCCGGGGTGCCGAAGGCCCTGCAGACCCCGCCCTCGAGCAGGAGAACGCTGTCCAGGAAGCGTGCCGCGGTGTTCAGCTCGTGCGTGCTCGCGAGTATCGTCAGACCGGCCGCCGCCAGGCGGTCGAGGAGAACCCAGAGATCGACGGCATGACGGAAATCGAGAGACGAGCCCGGCTCGTCGAGCAGAAGGAGCTTCGGCTGCTGCGCCAGTGCAGAGGCCAGCATCACGAGCCTTCTCTCGCCGCCCGAGAGCTCGGCGAACGACCTGCCGGAAAGGGATTCGACGCCCGTCATGGCCATGCATTCAGCCGCTATCTCTAGATCCTCCTCGGAGTCACCCTGCCAGGGCGGCCTGTGAGGGTGCCTCCCGAGCAGGACTGTCTCGCGCACAGTGAGCCTCGAGGCGATGTTGTACTCCTGCGGGAGGAAGGATACCTTGCGCGCCCGCTCGAGCCTGCCCAGGGCTGCCGAGTCGAGTCCGCATATCCTGACGCTGCCGCTCCATGATGGGCCGATGTCCAGGATGGTCCTGAGGAGCGTGCTCTTGCCCGATCCGTTGGGTCCGAGAAGCCCGCACAGCTCTCCCTCGCGCAGGCTGAAGGACATGTCGGAGATCACCCCGGCATCTCCGTATCCCGATCTCAGTCCGGCGACCTCTAGCGTACGCAGGATGCGATCCTCCTCGCGGTGGCCCCGAGCCTCGCCCCCGGCACCAGCAGGTACTCCCCGAAGGCGCAGTCCACCGACTCCGGAGAGAACCCGAAGCCTCCCCAGAACTCCTTCTCCGACTCCGTGATCCTGGCCGAGTCGGCGCCCTGGCCAGGGTATGCGCAGAAGATGTAGTCGGGAGAGAGGAGTATCATCCCCTCGAGAGAGACGGACGGGTAGCCGGCCCCCTCTGGGGCTGCGAGAGCGAGCCCCATGAGAGCTACGAGGTCGCCTATCCAGGTTCCCCTGCCCGCGAGGGTGCAGCTTGCGTCCCCCGGCATGTGCCAGATCACGACCGCGATCCCGGCTCCCCGAGGAACAGAGAGCCTGATGGAGTCGAGAGTGGCTGCAAGCCCTTCCCTGAGGCTGTCGAAGCTGCATCCGTAGAGCCTCTCGAGAGTGTCCATGGCCGCGAAGACATCCGTCAGGCGGTCGAAGCTGTAGCTGTGGTAGGGTATGCCGAGGGCGGAAGCCAGGTCGGCCAGGTCGGGATTGCGCCCGACGGAGTGTATCGACGTGGGGGAAAGCGAAGCCAGGGTCTCGAGGGACGGATCGAGGTAGCCGCCGACATCCGCGGCGCCCGGGACATCGATGGCGGCCAGGCTGAATCTGTCTGCTCCGGCAAGCCTGTCGCCCAGTCCTCCGGCCATGGCGAGCTCGACCAGGGACGGGCCGTACATGACTAGCCGGCCGTCATCCCCTGTCCTGCCGGGGACGCCTCCGCAGCAGAGGGCCAGCGACAGCGAGGCCGCCGCCGGAAGTCCGGGGCGCATGGCCTAACCCTCTTCGCAGACGAGCAGGACGGCGTTCGATCTGAGCTTCAGCAGCGCCCGCTGCTCGATCTGGCGCACGCGCTCCCTGCTGATCCCGTATTGCTGCCCTATGGACTCGAGGGTCATGGGGTCGTCGCCTCCGAGCCCGTATCGCTGCTCTATCACCTCGCGCTCGCGCTCCCCCAGGTCCTCCAGAGCACGGTGGAGCCTCCCGAACGTATCCGCCTCGACCGCTGCGCGCTCGGGAGCCTGCACGAGGGACTCGAGCGCGTCCAGGATGCAGCAGGCATCCTCCCCTCCGACGGGGCTGTCGATGGATACGGGCTCGAGCGATGCCGTCTGGAGGCAGTGGAGGTCCCCCACCCGGAGACCGACAATGGCTGCGGTCTCCTCGGCGGTGGGGTACAATCCCGTCTTCTCGAAGACCGCCTGCACCTCTCTGTGGAGGACGGCGAGCTTGCCGAGGGCATGAACCGGTATGCGAATGAGGCGGGAGTGCTGGAGAAGACCCTTGATGATGGCCTGCCTCACCCACCAGACCGCGTAGGTGGAGAACCTGTAGCCTCTGTAGTAGTCATAGCGCCGCGCGGCAGCGATCAAGCCCTCCACGCCCTCCTGCACGAGGTCCATCTCCTCGGCCGGTCCCGCGTGGCCGTATTTCCTCGCCCACTTCACCACGAGGCGGATGTTGGCCTCCACAAGCTTCTCGAGCACCTTCCTGTTACGGCGGAGGGCGTCGAAATAGATGTCAGCAGCCGGATCGCACGAGCACCCGCGACCTTCGTGGGACGATCCGTCGGAGGATCTGGACCTGCATCTGCAGGTGACGTGATCCCCGGCGTCCGGCGACGGGCACCCGGGGCCGCAGAAGAGGTCGCATCCGAGCCGCTCGATCCTCTCCCAGGAGAGCCTCATGTCGCGCATGATGTCCGACGCAGGACCGTTCCGGATCAGCCGTGCGAACAGGATGGCGAGATCCGGCCTCCGATCCTCCGGGAGCACGCCCTCGACGAGCCCCCAGAACGCCGGATCCACGACGGGATCTTCGCAGATACGGCCATTCGCCAGGGCGTCGAACTCCTCGCGTAGGCAGGCGCGGCCTTCCCTGGCCAGGAGTATCGCCTCCAGGATCTGCATCCTTGCGCACTCCTGCTCGCAGGCCAGCTCCCTCTCCAGTTCCGGAGTCAGCACCGGAACGGACTCGAGCTGCCTGAAGAAGACCTTGGCCGAGGTGATTTCCACTTCTAGCCCCCGCCGGGCTCCTCCTCCGAATCCACCTGCGGGGGCCTGGCGTTGAGCTGTCTGAGGATTTCCGTCCTCTCCTCCTCGCCGGCGCCCTGCAGCCTGGACATCAGCTCCGCTCTCGCCCTGACCAGCCTTTTCCTCCGCAGCAGCTCCACGAGCCTCTCCGCCTCCCCGTCGCCGAGGGGCTGGGCTTCCGCGAGGATCTCCGCGCAGAGGCGGGCCGGTCCGTCCTTCATACGCCCGGGGACGGGAGATGAAAAGCCCTCTGCCGCCTGCTCCCTGATCTCCGCGAGCAGGGACACGGCTCCGGCGGAGGAGAGGTCGCCATCCTCCACGGCTCCCAGCAGCGACCTGTCCAATCCGTTCCTGCCGCCCACGAGAGCTCGGAGGATCGTCAGATCGCCGGCGGTGGGCCGCGCCCCGGAATCCGTCTTCTGAGCGGGAAAGGCATGCGTGGCAACAGACTCAGCAAGCGATGAGGCGGAGAATCCGGTCATCTCGCCTATCCTCTTGAGCATCGCGTCCCGCGCGAGGGGATCAGGGCTCAGGGAGGCAAGCCGGACGAGCCTTCCGACAGCGGCCACGGATCTTCCCCTGGCCGACACGGCACCCCATCCCCCCGCTGAGTGCAGGGCGAACTGAACCGGGTCGAGCGCGCCCTCCATCTTCGTGAGGAACGCAGCCGCCCCTGACTTGCGCACGAAATCATCGGGGTCGGTCCCGGGATCGAGAACCATGACGGAAGGGTAGCACCTCTCGGCCAGGAGTATCTCCACCGCCCGGAGAGAGGCCTTCACTCCCGCGGGGTCGGCGTCGTAGCACACCAGAACCGAGCCGGCCATCGCCGCGAGCTGCCTGGCCTGCGACGGGGTGAGGGCCGTGCCGCAGGTGGCGACACAGAACGCGAAGCCCGACTCGAACAGCCTGGCATGATCGAAGTAGCCTTCTACGAGGACGACGGAGTCGGCGTCGCGGGCGGCGTTCCGCGCCCACTGGAATCCATAGAGCAGCTCGCCCTTGCGGTAGACGGGCGAGTCGGGGCCGTTGAGGTACTTGGGGATGTCTTCGCCCATGGCCCTGGCCCCGAAGCTCGCCACCCTGCCTCTGCGGTCGGCGATGGGGAAGGTGATGCGGTTCCGGAATCTGTCATAGCTGTTTCTCGAGTCATCCCCCCGGACCACGAGGCCGGCCTCCTCGAGCGTGGAGGATGAGTAGCCCAGGCCGGTCAGATGCCTGGTCAGGATGCCGCCCGGAGGAGCCCAGCCTATCCCGATTTCCTCGATGGTCTTCTGAGACAGGGCCCTTCCGGCGACGTAGGCCCTGGCGGCCCTCCCCTCCGGTGAGCCGAGAGAGGTCCGGAAGAAAGCCTGCGCCTCGGCCAGGACCTTGCGCACGGACTCCCCCGCATCGGGTGCGCTGTCGTGCGAGATGTCCACGCCGCATTCCTGCGCCAGCTCTTCGACGGCCTCCGGAAATGTGAGCCCGAGGAAGTTCATCAGGAAGGAGAAGACGTCGCCTCCCGCCCCGCAGCCGAAGCAGTGGTAGGACTGCCTGTCCGGCGAGACATAGAACGACGGGGTCTTCTCCCTGTGGAAGGGGCAGAGACCCCTCATGCTCCTGCCGGATCTCTGCAGCGGCACGAAACGGCTTATAACGGCCGTGATGTCAGCCGCCTCGCGCACCCTTTCCACCGAGGCGGAGCCGATCCGGGAGCCCGGCACCTCAGCCTCCCGACCTGAGACTGACCATCGTGACCCCGGTGCCCCCCTCCGCGGGCTCGGCCATGCCGAAGGAGGCCACCCGCCTGTCGCGCCTCAGGTAGTCGGTCACGGCTTTCATCAGGACACCCCTGCCCTTGCCGTGTATCACCCGCACGAGCAGCATGCCGTCGGCCACGCAGGCGTCGATCCTGCGGTCGACCATCTCCACCGCCTCCTCGGATGTCATGCCCCTGACATCCACCTCGGGCGAGGGTGACTCGAGCACCCACTCCGCAAGCCGCGCGTGGCCCGGGGGGGCCTCGGCCGGCTCGATCGAGCCGAGCGGCGCTTCGACCAGCATGCTCCCCAGCCTGACCTGGGCACTTCCCCCGCGCAATTCCTCGATGCGGCCCGCGCCATTCCATCCCCGCACCCTGACCCAGTCTCCGACGCCGGGGGCGGAGGTCACCGCCGCAGTCCGCGCCTCCGGAGCCCGCGGCAGGGACGACTCGACCTCCGAGACCATGATGCGGATCTCGCTCCGGGCGCGGACGGCAGCCTCCCTGTCCTCCCGGCCGATGCGTGCGAGCAGGGAGTCGGCGCGAGACTCGAGCTCCTTCAGGAACCGCCCGGTCCTCTTCCTGGACTCCTCGGCCAGACCGGCGACGGTTTCCTCCTGCAGCTTCACGAGCTGCTCGAGCTCCTCGCTCAGGGCCTCGAACCTCGCGGCCCTGGCCTCTAGAGCCATGCGCTCCCCCCTGACCTCCTCGAGGGTCCGGGAAAGGTCCGCGATTATCCTGTCGAGCTGGAAGGCGTCGCCCGCCAGGGCTCTGGCGCTGTCGAGCAGCGGAGTCGGGAAGCCCATCCTGCCAGCGATCTCCATCGCGAAGGAGGAACCGGGGATCCCGAAGCGGAACCTGTAGTCCGGGGCGAGGTTCGATTCGTCGAAGTTCATGGACGCGTTGTAATACCCGGGGTGATCGGAGGCCAGGGTCTTGAGCTGGCCCAGATGGGTGGTCACCACCACCCTGCAGCCCGCCTCGGAAAGGGACTCGAGAAGGGCTGCGGCCATCGCGGCGCCGGGGAGCGGATCGGTTCCGGCGGACGGCTCGTCCAGGAGAACGAGCATCCCGTCTCCGGCCGAGCGGAGCATCTCGAGCTCCTCCCCGAGCCTTGCCGAGTATGTGCTGAGCTTCTGAGCCAGCGACTGCGAATCGCCCATGGAGACGCTCACTGTCCGGAGCAACGGGAGCGTGGAGGCGTCACCCGCGCAGGCGCCGAGCCCGCACCTGCAGCACGCGACCGCCAGGCCGATGGACTTCAGAAGCACGCTCTTGCCGCCCGCGTTCGGCCCGCTGACAACGAGCACCCTCCAGTCGTCCGGAAGGGATATGTCGTTCGGCACCATCTCGGACCGGGGGAGGAGAGGATGTCTCAGGGCTCTGAGCTCGAACCTCCCGCGCTCCGGGAACGTGGTGCAGGATTCGATGACGTAGGTTCCCCGGGCGAAAATGCAGTCGAGTTCGGAACCCGCTTCGACCCCTGCCTCGAGAGCCGCCTGCTCGCGCCTGAGGAGGGCGGTTGCATCCCTCAGTATCCTGCGCTGCTCCTGCTGGAGCTCAACCGTCATCTCCTGGAGCCTGTTCCCGCCTTCCGAGAGCGACGAGGGCTCGACGAAGATCGTGCCTCCGGTGTCCGAGCGGTCGTGGACGATGCCCGGGACCCGTGCCCTCCTGGCCGCTATCACCGGGAGGACGAACCGGCCGTTCCGGATCGACGGGGGCGTATCCCGGAGGACACCCTCGGCGGAGAGCCTGTCGGCCAGCCTCGACGCCTCCCTGGAGAGCGAGTCTCGGAGGCGATCCGCGAAGCGGGTCAGCCTGGAGAGCGCAGGGGAGGCGTCCGGCGAAAGCCCGCCATCAGGGGTGGTGATCCTCAGCAGCTCGCGCGCCACCGACGGGATGTCCGGCAGTTTCGCGACGAGAGGGCGGAGCAGCGGGCAGGACGCTTCTGCGCCCATGGCTTCGCGGGCCTCGTCGGCGAACGATGAGAGGACCCGGAGAGCCTCGCCGGTCCGGCGCAGGACATCGGGCTCGGCACACAGGATGCCCGCAGAGAGAAGCCCGCAGGCATCCGACAGGTCATCGAGGCAGGCTGCGGGGAACGCGAGACCCCTGCGGATCAGCGATGCGCCTTCCAGGGCCTGATCCCTCGCCATGTCGGAGAGGACATCGTCATCCTGAGGGCGGAGCGAGGCCACCCTCAGCCGGCCGGCGGAGCTTCCCGCGAAACCGGCGACCATTTCGAGGACGGCTTCGAAGTCGAGCCTCTTCAGGCTTTCGGGCAGGGGATCCGTCCCGGGGGCTTCGCGGCCCTCGTCGACGGAATCAGTCATGGCGGAAATTCCTCGAGGACGACAGCTCGGTGAGGGCCTTCTTCTCCTGGCCCGTGAGCTTCCTGGGGACGAGGACGGCGACCACGAGCTTCAGGTCCCCCCTTCCGCGTCCTCTGAGCCTGCCCATCCCCTCTCCCCGCAGGAGGATGACATCCCCGGGCTGGGTGCCGGCCGGGATGTCCACCTTCTTCTTCCCGCCCCCCACGAGTCCGACGGTCAGCGTCGAGCCCAGCGCAGCCTCCGGGAACGAGATCTCCACCTTCCTCAGGAGGTCGTCACCATCCCTGTGGAAACTGCCGTAGTCGATCCCCCTGACGTGGATCGAGAGATCGCCGGGAATGGCGCCTCCGGGGCAGTGTCCCTGGCCGCGCAGGCGAAGGACGTGACCCTCCTCCATGCCCGCGGGTATGTCCACGGTCATCCTGCGGTCGAAGGAGCGGGAGCCGCTCCCGTCGCAGGAGCCGCATCGAGAGACCGGCACCTTTCCGGAGCCCTTGCATGCTTCGCATTCCTGTATTCCCGCAAAGGTCCCGAGCAGGGTCCTCCGGCTCGTGCGCACCCTTCCGGCACCGGAGCATTCGGTGCAGGTCCTCGAGCCGGCCCCGGGGTCGGCGCCGGTCCCCGAGCAGTCGGGGCAGTGCTCGATCCGCCTGATCCTGACCTCCCGGCTGGCGCCCAGAGCAGCCTCCTCCAGGCGGAGCTCGACCTCCACCCCGATGTCGGATCCACGCCTGGCCTGCCGGGCCTGGCCTCCGAAGCCGCCGAAGCCGAAGTTCTCCATGAAAGACCTGATGGCGTCATCGAGACCGAAGCCGCCGAATATGTCGGACATGTCGGGTGCGCCGTCGGATGTGCCCCAGCGGTCGAATCTCGCCCGTTTGTCGGGGTCGCACAGGACCTCGTAGGCGAGCGAGATCTCCTTGAACTTCTCTTCGGAGTTCCTGTCACCGGGGTTGCGGTCGGGATGGAATTCGAAGGCCAGCTTGCGGTAAGCCTTCTTGATATCCTCGGTCGAGGCGTTCCTCGGAACGCCGAGGACTTCGTAGGGATCTCTGCCTGTCATGGCTTGCGCTTTCGGTCTTCCAGAGGGGAAGTCAGCCGGGGACTACCCTGGATGTCAGAGAAGCCCCCGGTCTATGTCGGGCTCCTCATCCTCGAGGACGAGGATCCTCTCGGTTTCCTCCGAGACGGCGTGGCTGTCCAGCACTTCGACCAGGCGGGACACCTGGATCACGAGATCGCTCACCCTGCTGGTGTCTTTTGCTATGCGGATCCTGTCGGCGCCGTCGCGGGCCATCCGCAGGGAGACGAGGGCATTTTCGAGTTCCTCCCAGGATTCCTTCTCCAGCTGCTTGCGGGCCGTTTCGAGAAGCTTTCCCGCGTCGTAGATGACCTGATCGGCGGCGTTCCTGGCCTCGACGAGCTTCATGCGGGCCTTGTCGATCTCGGCGTTGGCCTCGGCCTCCTGCATGAGCTTGTGGATCTCGTCCTCGCTGAGGCCGCCGCTCGGGTTGACCTTCATGCCCTGGGCCCGACCCGTGACGGCGTCCTTGGCGGAGACGCTCAGGATGCCGTTGGCGTCGATTTCGAACGCCACCTCTATCCTGGGGGCGCCGCGTCTGGCGGGCGGGATGCCGACCAGCTCGAACCGTCCGAGGCTCCTGTTGCCCTCGGCGAGTTCACGCTCTCCCTGCAGGACATGGATGCTCACCACCTGCTGGTTGTCCACTGCCGTGGTGAACATCCTGCTGCGCTTGATCGGGATGGGCGTGTTGCGCTCGACGATGGGGGCCATCACTCCCCCGAGGGTTTCCACTCCCAGCGTGAGCGGCGTGACGTCGAGGAGGACCAGGTCCTTCCTCTGCCCCGTCAGTACGGAGGCCTCGACCGCGGCGCCGATGCCGACGACCTCGTCCGGATTGACGCTGTGCGCGGGCTTCTGCCTGAAGATGTCCTCCACGGTCTTCCTCACCAGGGGAATGCGCGTGGAGCCTCCGACGAGGAGCACGTGATCGATATCCTCCGCCTTCAGACCGGCGTCCGAAAGGGCCCTCTCGCAGGGCTCCCTGGTCATCTTCACCAGGTCGTCGATCAGGCCCTCGAGGAGGCCCCTCGTGAGGGAGATCTCGAGATGCTTCGGTCCCGTCTCGTCGGATGCTATGAAGGGAAGGTTTATGGCGGCTTCGAGAGTGCTGGAGAGCTCGCACTTCGCGCGCTCGGCGGCCTCCCTTATCCTCTGGAGGGCGACGGGGTCCGAGCCGAGTTCGGTGCCGTTGCCCCTGTTGAACTCCTTCAGCAGCCAGTCGACGATGCGGGCATCGAAGTCGTCACCGCCGAGATGGGTGTTCCCGCTCGTGGCCTTGACCTCGAATATCCCGTTGACGACCTGCAGTATGCTTATATCGAACGTGCCCCCGCCGAGGTCGTAGACCGCGAGCCTCTTGCGCTCCGTGGGCTCCATGAAGGCGAGGGCTGCTGCGGTGGGCTCGTTGAGAACGCGCTTGACCTCGAAGCCGGCGATCCGGCCCGCGGCCTTCGTGGCCTCCCTCTGAACCTCGTTGAAGTAGGCGGGCACCGTGATGACGGCTTCATTGATGGGCTCGCCGAGGAATTCCTCGGCCCTTGCCTTCATGCGCTGCAGGATCATGGCGGAGATCTCGGGCGGCGAATAGTCCCGGTCGAACAGGCGCACCACGGCATCGCCGCGATCGCTGCTCTTGATCTCGTAGCTCACGTTGAGCCGCTCGGCGACCACCTCGTCGAACTTGCGGCCCATCATGCGCTTGATGCTGGAGACCGTGTTCCTGGGATTCGTGATGGCCTGCCGCTTGGCGACGAGGCCCACGAGGCGCTCACCCTTGGCGGTGAAGGCCACCACCGAGGGCATGACGCGCTGCCCTTCTCCGGAGGGGATGACGATTATCTCCCCGCCTTCGGCTATCGCCATGCAGGAGTTGGTCGTCCCCAGGTCTATGCCGACTGCTCTGCCCACTGGCGCTCCCGGCTAGAAGTTGCTCTTGATCCCCGCCCAGCTGCGGCTGTCGAGGCCTACGACACCAGGGTCGATCTGGTACAGGTGGGCGCTCGTCTCGTACTCGGCAAGCCAGAGGTACTGGCCGTCCCACGCCATGTCCTGCGGGGACTCGCTGGGCGCCAGGAAGAACTGCACCGGGACGGGATCGCCCGGGATGAGCCTGTAGATGAGCATGCTGCCGATGAACGAGGCCCACATGTAGGTGCCGTCGTAGGTGAGGCCGAGAGTGCCGTCGGCGCCGCTGGGGACGAAGTAGCTGATGACCGATCCCGTGGCCGGGTCGAGCTCGTAGACTGCGTCGTTGCTCGAGCTGCAGTTCCAGAGGTGGCCGGAGATCCAGACAAGGCCTTCGCTTGCGCTGGGGCTCGGGGACGCGATGGTGGAGACGATGCCCCCGCCGGGCAGGGAGAGTTTGTAGATGCTCGGCGGCGAGCAGGACCAGAGATAGGTGCCGTCATAGGTCAGGCCGGTCAGCGCATCGGCGCTGCCGGGACCTGCGAAGGAGCTGATGACCGCTCCGCTCGCGGGGTTCACCTGGTAGATATCGTGGGTGTCGTCGCTCGTGACATAGAGGTAGTTGTTGATCCAGACGAGCCCATCGGGGTTGCCGGCAGGTGCGGAGATGACGGAGACGACGTCTCCTGCGTCGGCGTAGCAAAGGGCGAAAACAAGGAACATGAGTCCGAGAGACTTCATCGATACCCTCCTGAAAGCGGCAGTGTGCCGACCGGGAGGAAAGTAGCAGGAAGGCGTCATGGTGTCAACTCGGCTATGCCGTCCCTGAACGGCTTTCTCAGCACTCCCTTCTCGCAGACGATCGCACTTATCAGCGCTTCCGGGGTTATATCGAATGCAGGATTGAAGATATCCACCCCCCTCGGCGTCATCCTCCGCCTTCCCGAGAACTCCACCTCCCCCCTCGGGCGCTGCTCCACGGGGATCGAGCCCCCGTCCGGGCATTTCGGATCGAAAGTGGTGAGCGGCGCGACGATATAGAAGGGAACCCCTGCCGCCCTTGCGGCCAGCGCCAGTGGGAAGGTGCCGATCTTGTTGGCCGTATCCCCGTTCGCAGCTATCCTGTCGGCTCCCGTGAAGACGGCTGCGACCAGGCCTCCGGACAGCACCGTGGCCGCTGCCGAATCGGGCAGGACGGTCACGGGAATGCCTCGTCGGGACAGCTCCCAGGCCGTGAGCCTGGCGCCTTGCAGCAGGGGGCGCGTCTCGTCCGCGTACACCCTCTCCAGCAGCCCCTGCTCGAAGGCCTCGTAGGCGACTGCGAGTGCGGTCCCCAGGCCGGCGGTGGCCAGTCCTCCGGCATTGCAGTGCGTGAGGATGGAACATCGTCCCGGCAGGAGACGGGCTCCTTCCCGACCCATGGCCGCCGAGGCCTCCAGATCCTCCTCCACCAGGCGCCCGGCCCCTTCTGCGAGGGCTGCGACGGCCTCCTCCCTGCCCTGGCAGACGGAGAGGATCCTCCTCTGCGAGGCTATCGAGCTGAACAGGTTTACGGCCGTAGGCCTCGTGGAGGCGATCCTGTCCAGAAGTGCCGAGACCCTCTCGGCGAAGCCCTCACCCGGTGGCGATTCGAGGGCGGCGAGGACGGCCCCGTAGGCTGCGGCGATTCCTATGGCCGGGGCTCCTCTGACGGCCAGCGTCCTTATCGCATCGCACAGCTCGTCGACGGTTCCGCAGACGATGTGCCTGACGCGGCCCGGGAGCAGCCTCTGATCGAGCAGCCGGAGAGCGGTCCCCGTCCACTCCACGGTGGGCGTGTAACGCGGCAGCGGAGCTCGGACAGACTTCCCGTCTCCGTTCACGCTGTTCCCTCGAGGATGCGGATCGCAGCCTCCAGTATGTCCGAGGGCTCCATCATCCTGCCCGGTCCGCAGGTGCCGCAGGCCATGCGGCCGTCCACCGGCCCGGCGAAGGTCACGCCTCGGCCCCGGAGGATCTCGACGTTTGCAGCCGTCGCCTTGTTGAGCCACATCCTGCTGTTCATCGCGGGCGCCACCAGGACCGGGCAGTCGCACGCAAGGGCGGTGGCCGTCAGCAGCTCGTCGGCGAATCCCCATGCCAGCCTCGCGAGGAAATGGGCGGTGGCTGGCGCCACCACGAGCAGCCGTGCCCCTTCGGAAAGGGTGATATGCGGGACAGGATCGCACGGCTGAGGCGGGAACAGCTCGGTGTGGACCGGTCTCCCCGTCGCGCATGCGAGCTGCGCCGGAGTCACCATCCGGCAGGCGTTCGAGGACAGGATCCCATCGACCTCGTAACCTCTCCCCCGGAGGAGGGAGGCCAGCGCCACGCCCTTGAAGGCTGCAGCGCTGGACGTTATCCCGAGCAGTATTCTCCCGGCCATGTCTATTCCGCCAATCCGTGCTGGTTCCTGGCGCCTATCATCTCTATGCCTTCGAGTGTCAGGTCGGGAGCCACCTCGAATCCGCACCTGCAGTGCGGGGCGAGGCCCGCAGCCCATCCTCCGGTGGCGAGCAGGGCCGGCGATCCCTCCAGGTGCCCGGACAGCAGCTCCACCAGCCTGTCGGCGGCGCCCGCCGCGCCGAGCAGCACGCCGGAGCGGACGGCTTCCTCGGTGCTCCTCCCCAGGCTGTCCTCGGGGAAAACCAGATCGACGGGGTTCAGCCTCTCGGCCTTGCGGAAGAGCTCCGCGGCCGCGGTTCCCACGCCGGGCGCGATGGCTCCCCCCAGGTAGGAGCCGGAGGAATCGATGACATCGAAGGTGGTCGCGGTTCCGAAGTCGGCCACGATCGCCGGCAGCCTGCCCCTGGAGATGGCCGCAACGGCGTTGGCGAGCCGGTCAGGTCCCAGCTCTCCGGGTCTGGGATAATCGATCCTCAACCCGGATGATCCGGGCGTGACTTCCACGGCGCTGCACCCGCAGTAGACCGAGCTCATGCCTTCCAGAGCATGCCTGACCTGCGGCACGACGCAGGCATAGCAGACCAGGCGCGGCTTCGCGAGGCCGGCCTCCTGGAGGAGGACATGCACGAGCGCACCGAGCTCGTCCGGCGTCCAGTGCCGCGTGCCCACCCTCCAGCTTCTCTCGAGCCTGCCGCTGCGGAAGGCCCCCAGGGCGGTCTTGGTATTGCCGACGTCTATCGCGAGTCTCATCAGCCGAGCTCCATTTCGAAGGAGATGTCGGCGGCAGGCGCCGAATGCGTCAGTGCGCCGATCGAGATTCCGGATACGCCCGCTTCGGCGTAGGCTCTCACATTATCGAGGCATATCCCCCCGGAGGCCTCGGCGTAGACACCACGCTGCAGGCACAGCCTCGCGCATTCGCCGGCGAGGACAGGCGCCATGTTGTCCAGGAGGATCCTGTCGGGGCCCAGATCCAGGGCTTCCTTCACCTGATCCATGTCCTCCGCCTCTATCTCGACGGGGAGGCCCCTGCCCCTGATGTCCCGCACGGCCTCGCGCAGCCCCCGGGGGCCTCCCGCGAGCACGAGATGGTTATCCTTATAGAGAGCCATCGCAGACAGGTCGAAACGGTGGTTCGTCCCGCCTCCGCACCTGACGGCGTGCCTCTCGAGGAGTCGGAACCCGGGCGTCGTCTTCCTCGTGTCGAGGATCTCGGTCCCCGTGCCCGCCACCGCGTCCACGAAGCGCCTCGTGAGAGAGGCGACTCCGCACAGCCTCCCGAGGAGGTTCAACGCCACCCGCTCCCCTCCGAGGAGGAGCGATGCCCTGCCGCTCACCTTCCCGATGCAGCCGCCGGCAGGGACCGTCTCCCCCTCCGCCGCCCCGCGGCAGGTCTCCGCCGGACCGAGGACCCCGAAGGTCTCCTCGACGCAGAACCAGCCCGCGACCACGCAGCCCTTCCTCGAGAGTGCGACCAGTGTCGCCCTCCCCGAGGCGGAGGAGCCGAGGCTGGCGGTGGTGACGTCGTTGCTGGATGCATCCTCCTCGAGGCCGGCAATCGCGATCCGGAGCGCGGCCGCCCTGGTCTCGCCGTCCACGTCCATCGATCTCACAGGTCTTCTCCTCCGGTCATCGCACCGTCTCGAAGTGCGGCGAGGACCTCCAGGCCGTCGAGCCCGACCCGGAAGGGATCCCCGGACAGGATGGCCAGATCGGCGCGCCTGCCAGGCCCCACGGGGACGGCCAGCTCGGGGAATCCGGCCATGGAGGCGGCCCCGAGAGTGTATGCATGCAGGGCCTCCGCGACCCCGATCTCCTGCAGGGCGGTTCCGCCCCTGACCGCACCCCCGATCCCGTACAGAGGGCCGAACGGCATCCCGTCGCTGCCGAACCCGAGACGGAAACCGGCCTTCAGGGGGAGCAGGAAGGGATTCAGGCGCGAGGCCCTCTCCCTCCCGAGCCTCTCGTCGTAGAGCCCTCCCGGGAACTGCCAGCGGACCACGAAGTTCGGCTGCATGCTGAATGCGTGCAGGGTGCGATCCCATCCCGCCGGCCATGCCTCCGACAGCTCCTCTGCATGCTCGACGGTTATCAGGATGCGCCCGGCTGCGCGGCGGAAGGCGGGACCGGAGCTGACCCGCGAGAGCTGCTCGAGGGCTTCCCCGCCGATGGCGTGAACCGCGGCGTCCAGGCCTGCTCCGGCAATGGATTCCAGCGCCTGCAGGAGCTGCCCGTCGGAATAGACGAGGGATCCCACGCGGCCATCTGCGAACCCGCCCTTCATCGCAGCCGTTCCGGCGCCGATGCCTCCATCCAGGAACAGCTTGATCCCGAACAATCTGCACCATCCGCTGCACACGGGCATCTCAGCCGGCGGACGGCCGTCCTCCGCCCAGACAGCCAGCGAGACGTCCACGCCGGGATCTGGTCTGGAAGCCATTCCGCGGGCGGCACCGGAAGGCTCCATGGCCCGGAGAGCAGTGACGCCCTTGCGCAGGGCTGTTCCGCCTGCGGCAGCCAGAGCCTCGTCCATCTCGCCGGGGGCCGGAGGGAATCGCTCGTCGAACAGGAGCACCGGGCCCTCCTTCACGAGCGGCCCTTCCAGCGCCCCGCAGCCAGGGATCTCCCTCATCCTCGCGATCATCGCCGAGGTGGCGAGCGCCGCATGGCCGCAAACCCTCCGGAGAAACGCGCATCGCCCTCCGGCCGCCTGATCGAGCTCCTCCTGCGACGGGAGCAGGCGCCCGGGCCAGGAGCTCTCGTCCCATTTCTCGCCGCGCAGGATCCCCGCGGCAGGCCTGGCTGCATTCAGCGTGTCGAGGACCTGTCCGGCGCATGACGCGCCGGACAGGTCCAGCCGGGTCTTCTCGTAGCCGAGCCAGAGCATGTGGCAGTGTGCGTCGACGAACGAAGGCATGCCGAACGGGAGACCGCCCCGGACACCTGGCAGGACGGAGATCACCCGCCCTTTCTCGAAGTGCACCTCCGTGTCGGGCAGGGGAGGGCCGAGGCCCGTCCAGAACGAGTCGAAGCAGAGGGTGCCGGACCTGCCGTCAGGCCTGCGCATCGCTCCCGGCCGTCTTCCTCATCATCACGTCGAGGGTGTCCGGCTTGACCTCTATCGTGAAGAAGGTGTAGTCCTCGCGGCGCTCGACGCTCGTTATCCTGCCCGGGAACTCGCTGGTGAGGAGCCTCCTGGAGGAGTGCCTGACCTTCGCCGGGTCGGCGTACTCGATGATGCCCATGTCGTCGTTCCTCAGCTGGTGGACGTCAATCTCCATCACCCCGGTCTCGTCGCTCTGTGCGCGCCAGGCCTTCACGATGATCCGGTTGTTGACGGATACGGACGAGTTGCCGGGGAACCGCGCCTCGATCGTGGAGGAAAGCTGGTATCTCTCGAGCTGCTTCTCGTACAGGACAGCCCTGTTCCGGCCCGAGTCCTTGGCATGGTACATCGCCCGGTCGGCCATGGTGATCAGCTCGGACCCGGGCACGTCCTCGGTGCTGCACACGCCAGCAGAGATGGTGACTCCGAGGCTGCCCGGCGCATCCCGGGAGGGCGCCCCGCCGGGATCGGAGCGCCCGGCGGCAGAGACCGTCGAGTCGTCCGGCGTCATCTCGATCCTGCTGTCGGCCACGATCCTGCACATCCTGTCGGCGGTCGCGATGCCCTCGCTCCTGCAGGCGTTGGGCAGCAGCACGACGATTTCCTCTCCGCCGTACCTGTAGGCTTCTCCCCTGTAGCGGACCGCGGAACGGACGAGGCCGGCCACGTGTCCCAGGACCCTGTCGCCGATCCTGTGTCCCCAGGTGTCGTTGAAGCTCTTGAAATGGTCTATGTCCACGAAGATCGCGCAGAGGGGTAGCCTGTCGGCCCCCATGCGGGCGAGCAGCGCGGGCAGGTCCTCGTCGAGGATCTTCCGCGGCGGCAGCCGGGTCACTTCGTCCGGCTCGACCTCGCGCGGGAACCTGAGCGAACCCGCCACTCCCTCACCGCCTGCCTTCTCCTGATGCATGGGGCCTCCCTGGATGCCAGCCGGAAGATAACAGAGCGGGAGGGCGTGGAGAACCCGCGTTGACAAGAACCCTTCGACTTTATACGCTACCGCAGGCCGGCTGGCATCCGTCAAGGTGCCGGTTAATTCTGAACGGAGGGTTGCAGTACAGATGAGACTGCTGGTAATTGGTGCATTGTTCGCTCTCCTGCTCGCGACCGGCTGTGCGTCGCCCGAGCAGAAGGCGGTTAGTGACTCGTACGAAAAGATAGCCACCGCCCTCGAGGACGGAGACTTCAGCACTGCGTTCGACAACCTCAGCTCGAACACCCGCACCTTCCTCGACGACCTCGCCGAGGCCCTGACCTTCTACCAGATGCCCATGGGCGCAGACGGCCGCGAGCTGTTCGGCGAGATGCTCGCCGAGGCCGACATGACAGACCTCTCCCGCACCATCAAGTCCGTCACGGTCACCGGCAGCAACGCCACGGTCGTGACCGAGACCGAAGAGGGCGACGAGACCCTGCAGTTCGTCCTCGAGGACGGGAAGTGGTGCCTCGATTTCGAGACCCTCATCCGTGACGCCATGAACGAAGGCCTCGACGGATCCGGCTTCACCGTCCAGGACCTCATCGACCGCACGGTCCCCGGCATGGATCCGACCACCGGCGGAGCGACCGCCGGCGGTGCGATGAGCGTGACGGCCGGCAGCGGCTCCTGCGCTGTCACCATCGTCAACGGACTCGGCAACTGGACCATCTACTACGCGTACATCAGCCCCTCCTCCTCCGACGACTGGGGCGACGATGTGCTCGGCTCCGAGACGCTCGCACCGGGCGGGACCCTCACCATGATGACGGACCCCGGCACCTACGACATCATGCTCGAGGACGAGGACGGGGACACCTACTCCAGGTACGGCGTCGAGATAACCTCCGCCGGCTATGCCTGGGAGGTCACCCTCGCCGACCTCGACGCAGAGTAGTTCACCGGCTGTTGCCCCGGCGTGCACTGGACGCCGGGGCAATACCTCGATATAGTGTCAACCAAATGTCCGCCATTGTTGTAACGGGCGGACAACGCCTGGAAAATCCAGCATTACATGGAGGGTTTATGAACAAGGTGCTGTTCGCGCTTCTCGCAGCGACCCTGGTCATGGTGACCGGCTGCGACAAGACCGTCCCCGTCACGGTGACGAACGGTCTCGGTGACTGGGATATCTCCTCCGTCTACATCTATCCCGCCGACCAGGTCAGCAGGGGTGCCGACCTGCTCGCGACCGACCTGGTTCCCGACTCCAGCTCGGTCTTCCGCATGCTCCCCGGCAACTACAACATCCTCATCCTCGACGAGGACACCGACAGCTACTTCTACGGCAACGTGACGGTTCCCGCCGAGGGCTACACCCTCGAGGTCAAGCTCGAGGACCTCGACTCCGGCAACATCAACGCCGGCACCGGCGACTACCCGCTGACCATCACCAACAACCTCACCGACTACGATCTGTGGTACGTCTACGCCGACAGCGCCGGTGACGAGCTCGTAACCGAGTACATGGGCGCCAACATCCTGTTCCCGGAAGAGACCATGACCCTCTGGCTCGCTCCGGGCACCTATCAGGTCCAGATCGTCGACGACAGCGACGCCACCTTCACCTATGAGGAAGTCGTCGTCGCCGAGACCGGCGCCGCCATCACCGTCAAGGAAGAGGACATCGACGCTCCCCGCGCAGCCGGGGCCACGATCACGGTCGTGAACGCCCTCGAGAGCTGGACCATCACCGGTCTCCTGATCGATGGCAGCACCGAGGCCTGGGGCGCCAACGGCGAGAGGCTGACCGCTCCCCTGACCCCCGGCCAGAGCATCGACGTCGTGGTCGAGCCCGGCTCCTGGGACATGCAGGCCACCGACGAGGATGGCGACACCTACACCCAGATGCAGCAGGAAGTCGGCCCCGAGGGTTATGTCTGGACGGTCACGCTCGACCAGATAGACTGATCGACGGCCACACTGGGACACCGGAGAGCCCCCGCCCCGCGGGGGCTCTTCTCTTGGGCGCGGCGCGCGCACTGCGCCTCCCGGAGGACCGAACAGATGAACAGACCCGGAGCGGTCTTCGGCATGCCGAGAGACGTCCTGATGCTCCTCTCGGCCGCAGCCCTGATGAGCGCGGCCGGCAACATCTTCAGCTCCATAATGCCCGATTTCCTCCACAACGTGCTGCATGTCAGCGGGGAGGTCAGGGGCATGCTCGAGATGCCCCGGGAGCTGCCGGGCTTCCTCCAGGTCCTCTTCCTGTCGCTCCTGGCAGGCATGGCCAGGACACGGGCCACCGCGCTGACGATGGCAGTCTCCGTCGTCAGCTTCCTCGGGCTCGCCCTCCTCGGGGGCTCGTTCCCCTTCTTCGTGGCTTTCATGATCCTCTGGTCCGCCGGCATGCACACATTCGTCCCCCTGCGCGACGCCCTGGCCATGGATCTCGCATCGGGAGACAGGCGCGGAGTGATCCTGGGGAACGTCGGCGCTTCGAGATCCCTCGGCCTGATCATGGGCACCGCGCTCGTGACAATCACCACCGAAACCCTCGGGGTCGGCTTCTCCGGCGCGTTCATCGCCGGGGCGATAGTCCTGGCAGCAGGGACGGTCTTCTGCCTTGCCATCCGCCACCCCGCCGGCAGGAAGCCGGAAGGACCGCCGGTCAGGTTCGTGGTGAAGCGCAAATACAGGCTCTACTACATCCTCGCCGTCCTGTTCGGCGCGAGGAAGCAGATCTTCCTGACCTTCGCCCCATGGCTTCTCGTGAGTTCCTACGGCCAGACCGCCAGCGGGCTCGCTCTGGCGATGGGGATCTCCGCCGGCCTGGGGCTGTTTTCCAAACCATTGTTCGGCAGCCTCATCGACAAATTCGGCGAGAAGAGGGTCCTCACCTGGGAGTCGCTGCTGGTGGCTGCGATGTGCATCGGCTACGCGATCGCCCCCGGGCTGCTCGGACCCGTGGCCGCCGTCTTCGTGCTGTACGGCCTGTACGTCCTCGACGAGCTGCTGTTCTCCCTTGCCATGGCCCGCACCACCTACCTCTCCCGCATCGCGGAATGCCGGGAGGACATCGTGCCGACCCTCGGACTGGGAGGCACTTTCGACCATGCGATCTCGATGACTGTTCCGGCTGCCGCGGGGCTCCTCTGGGCAGGCGCAGGCCCGCCCTCGGTGTTCCTTCTGGCCGCGGTCGTAGCGCTCGTGAACCTGTTCTTCGTGCGGAGGATGGAGCCCGGCTGCTGAGACGGGCGGGGCGGACGGGCGGCTGCCGGCTTATACTAGGAGCCGGCTGGAGATGACCGGCTCGAAAGGCAGGAGCTCGACCTCGCACGTCTCCGCCTGCGACCGGAGCGGCCCGGTCGGCGAGGGCATCCTCCGCCGTGCCGCCATTTCCGGGAAGGACTTCATGCTCCGGGCGACGGAGCGCTTCCCCGGGTCCCTGGATGGGCCCGGACTGGAGTGAGCAATGTCTGACGCAATTCCGGCCCGTTCCCAGGTGCCTGTCGAGGATCGCTGGGACCTCGAGAAGATCTACTCATCGGATTCCGACTGGGAAAGGGACTTCGCCTCGACGGCATCGTTCGCCCAGGCCTTCTCCAGGAGGGCCGGCACCCTGTCCGTCAGCCCGCAGAGCCTCCTCGAGGCCATCGTGGAGATGCTGGCCCAGGCGCGCGTCATGGAGAAGCTTCTGTCGTACTCCTCGATGAGGAGCGACGAGGACCTTTCCGACTCCCTCCATTCGGAGATGCACTCGCGTGTGATGAGCCGGGCGGCCGAGGTGTCCGCGGGCCAGTCGTTCTTCGTCCCCGAGATATTGAGGATCGCGGACTCGAAGATGTCCGGCTGGCTGGCCTCCGACGAGCTCGCGGCGTACCGGTCGTGGCTGGAGGAGATCCTGCGTTTCAGGCCCCACACTCTCGGGGAGGCGGAGGAGAAGCTGCTGGCCATGTCGCGGGAGGTCACCGAGGGCTTCTACTCGGCGTTCGGCAAGCTCAGCAACGTGGACAGGCCCGGACGGCTCCCGGAGGTCGCCCGACCGGCCGGAGGAGCGGTCAGGATCACGAACGCCAATTTCACGACGCTCCTGGAGGACAACGACCAGTCCTTCCGCCGCGCGGTCTTCAACGGATACTACGGCGAGCTCAGGGGCAACACCTCCACGCTGGCAGCTCTTCTCGACAGCCAGGTCAGATCGTCGGTCTTCTACGCCAGGGCGCGCAACCACAGGTCGGCCGTGGAGGCGTCCCTCTTCCTGGACTCCGTCGACCTGTCGGTCTACGAGTCGCTGATAGGCGCGGTCTCCGACAGCCTGCCGACCATGCACCGCTACTACGGGATGAAGAAGAAGGCTCTCGGACTCGAGAAGATGCACATCTATGACCTCTACCTCCCCTCCGTGACGATGGATGACCGCAGATACTCGTTCGACGAAGCCGTGGAGATGACGCTGAAGGCGGTCGAGCCCCTCGGCGGATCCTACCGGGCGGAGCTCGCGGAAGGCTTCCGCAGCCGCTGGGTGGACAGGTACGAGAACAGGGGCAAGAGGTCCGGCGCCTACTCGGGGGGATGTTATGACACAATGCCATACATCCTTCACAACTTCACCGGCTCGCTCGATTCGGTATTCACGCTCGCCCACGAGGCCGGCCACTCGATGCACAGCCTCCTGAGCCGGCGCGCACAGCCGTATCACACGTCGGACTACAGGATCCTCCTCGCGGAGGTCGCCTCGACGACGAACGAGATGCTTCTCACCGACTCCCTGCTATCCCGCTCGACCGATCGCAGGGAGAGGTCCTACCTGCTCGACCACCTTGTCAACGACTTCCGGGGCACGGTCTTCCGTCAGACGATGTTCGCCGAGTTCGAGTTGCTGATCCACCGCGAGGTGGAATCGGGAGGGGCGCTCACGCCCGACTACCTCGACAGCACCTACCTGGGGCTCGTGAAGAAGTATCACGGACCCTCCTTCGATCTCGACGGGGATGACGAGGCCATCGCCTGTGAGTGGGCGAGGATCCCTCATTTCTACTACAACTTCTATGTCTACAAGTACGCGACCGGACTGTGCTCGGCGGTGGACATCTCGCGCAGGATCATCTCGGGCGCGGACGGCGCGGTGGAGAGCTACATGGGCTTCCTGTCAGGCGGATGCAGCGTACCGCCCCTCGACCTGCTGGCTTCCGCAGGAGTCGATCTGCGGACTCCTGCACCGGTCGCCTCCGCCCTGGAATATCTCGACGAGGCAGTGGGGCAGCTCGCGGCGCCTCAGTCCTGAGGACCCACCAGAAGCTCTAGCGCCGCTTCTATCTCGGCGGGATCGGCGCATGTGTCGTAACACTCCCCGTGGGGCTGGCTGTTGGCCACGCCCCACGCGGGAACGGGCCATGCATCGAGCAGTCCGCTCGCCAGGTCCCTTGCGCAGGCAACGGCTATCACGAGGTCGGGTGACGACTCCCTCACGGCCTTGCGGGCGGATGTGCCCCCGGTGGCAACCGCCAGGGCCAGCCCCCTCGCATCCGCAAGCGTGGCTATGTCCCCGATGGTGCAGCCTCCGCATCTCCTGCAGGCCGAAGCGCTCCCCATCAGCCTGATCGGGCACTCGTGCCTCTGCAGGCAGTGCGGCAGCAGCAGCAGGATTCGTGCCGGACGCGGTCTCAGAGGCGCTCTCGTCCTGAGGATGCTGTTGCTGACAGCGGCCGTCATCCCGTCGATGCCGCCTCCGGCCAGCAGGCGAAGGGCCTGCAGCAGCCTGAGGGCTGCGACGCAGGCCCTCAGGTTCATGTATGCGAAGCCCGCAGGGATGATCCGGCACGACACGGAGGCATGGGCCGCGGCGACTGCCGTCAGCATCACGGCAAGAGCGCCGGCCGCGGCATGGATGGGGCCGACGGCCGAGAGCGCGACTACCGCCACCGCTGCGGCCGGCACCGAGACGATGGAGATCCCGAGAGCATAGAGGCGGCCGGCCCCGCCGCTCAAGGCGCTCCGAGCCTCTCGCCCGGCAGCGGCCTGTAGCCGGCGGCGAAGGCCGCCGCTGACATGGCCGGTCTCGATTCCGGCTGCAGGTGTGTCACGACCAGCGAGCCCGAGCCGCAAGCCACCTCGATCCCTTCTGCGGAGACCGATATCACCGCGCCCGGAGATCCTTCCGATCCTGCGGCGCGGGCCCTCAGCAACTTGACGCTCCTCCCGCGGAAGAGCGTCCTGGCCCCCGGCCTCGGGCTGAAGGCGAGGACCGTCCTCTCCAGCTCCGTGCAACTCCTGCCCCAGTCCATGTCGAGCATCCTGCGGGGTATCCTCCTGGCCCTGGAGGCCTCGCCCTCCTGGGGGCGGGGCTCCATCCGGCCCCCGAGATACGCATCCAGGACGGTGACGATCCACCCTGCTGCGAGAGCCGCAAGCCTCTCTTCGAGCTCCCCGGCGGTCTCGCCTTCCGCGACCTGCGTCCTGGCCGCGAAAATCAGAGGACCCGTGTCCCAGCCTTCGTCGGAGCGCAGGAAGGAAACGCCTGTCTCCCCGTCGCCGTCCAGGATCGTCCAGGCGACGGGCTCGGCTCCCCGGTGCCTGGGCAGGAGGGACGGGTGGATGTTGACGACTCCTCCCGGCGCCATGGATAGAAGTCCGGGGGGGATCAGGAGGCCGAAGTCCGCGGTCAGGAGGAGGGCGGGTCTCAGCGACGAGATGCGCCCCGCGATACCGGAATCGAGCCGGTCCGACCTGACCAGCGGCAGCGAGAGCCTCTCCGCCTCGGAAGCCACAGGCGGGCACCGGGTCCGCAACCCGCGTCCCGCGGCCGCATCCGGCCGTGTGAGGACGAGGGTCACATCGAACCGCCCGGACGAGGCCAGAGCCGAGAGGGATGGGACCCCGAAGGGGCCGCTGCCGAGGAATACGATGCGGTCTAGGTCCTGCACTCCCGGGCTTCTCCGGCACCGCGCGAGATCTCGGCGAGCCTCCCCCTGAGGAGCCTCCTCCTGAGCGATCCCAGCCTGTCCACGAAGAGGATGCCGTCCAGGTGGTCGTTCTCGTGCTGGGCCACCCTTGCGGCCATACCGTCCAGGGCCATCTCGAAAGGCACGAGGTCCGCGTCGAGCGCGGTGACGAGGA
Organism: candidate division Hyd24-12 bacterium UBA5074; assembly: GCA_002414865.1. Classification (GTDB taxonomy): domain Bacteria; phylum Fermentibacterota; class Fermentibacteria; order Fermentibacterales; family Fermentibacteraceae; genus UBA5938. The sequence goes on from DIAQ01000095.1 coordinate 30,600, forward strand.
GATGCGAGGGCCTGATCACGTCCTCGAAGACGCCAGGCACGCTCAGACAGCCCTCCTCCCGCCGGCAGGGGGGACCCGACGGAGAGAGGACCGGATTCACGAAGATCCTGTGACCGCATAGAACGGGAAGGCTGGACGATTCCAGGAGGAAGATCCTGAGACCCTCGCCTATCTGTGGCGCGGCCAGGCCAAGGCCCTCCTCCTCTTCCTGGATGCGCTCGAGGTCGGCGACCACATCCTTGACGAGCAGCCCCTCGGTGTCGGGGTCCACCGGCCTCGCCACCTGTCTCAGCACAGGCGATCCGAGCACATGGAGGGTCCTTTTCAGGAGGACTCTCCGTCCTGCCTGCGCTCGATTCCGGCGATGGCGCTGCGGTCGAGGTCTATTTTCACTCCGTCGGCGATGCGCAGCGAGACGATGTCGCCCTTCACGGCGACCACGGAGCCGTGGATGCCACCCGTGGTGACGATCTTGTCGTCCTTCTTCAGGGAGTCGCGCATGCTGCGGAGATCCTTCTGCTGCTTCTGCTGGGGACGGATGATGAGGAAGTAGAAGATCGCGATCATCGCCAGTATCGGGATGATCTGCATGTATCCCCCGCCGCCGAGGCATGCGGAGGCAGACTGCGGAGCGCCCCCGCCGGCCTGGCTGGAGTCCTGGGCCAGGGCAGCGGTGGCGGGGATTGCCGTCAAACAGGCGAGAATCGACCTCATGTCTTCCTTTCCTGCCTCCTCGGCCGCGGTATGGCCGAGCGAAGCCCAATCCAGCTTCCGATGAAGCCGGTGACCGCGCCGAGCAGGAGCACTCCGGACACCCACCGCCCCGGCAGGAAGTCGTGACCGACCCCCGCCTGCATCAGCGCCGAGGCAACCGCTGTCAGCAGCAGCCCTCCAGCCGAACCCGTGAAGCCGGTCAGGATTCCCTCGAGCAGGAACGGAGCCCTCAGGAACCAGTCGGATGCGCCGCAGATGCCCAGTATCTCGACCGTGAGCGACCTGCGCGACACCGAGAGCCTCATGGTGTTGGCGACCATCAGCGAGATGCTCAGCACGAGCACCGCGCCAGCGAAAATATCGAGTTTCTGCAGGGCTCCTACAACCCTGTTCAGCCCCGGAAGGTAATCCTCTCCCCAGACCACGTCTCCCACCCCCTCGAGCCGGGACAGGGTCCCTGCGAGGGTCGAAATCCGCTCCTCGCTCTCCCATCCGGGCTGGAGCGACACTTGAAGCGAGGCGGGCAGCCCGTAGCCGTCTCCGAGAAGATCGAGCAGGTCCGACCTCTCGGGCATCTCGGCCCTGAAGAGCGCCTCGGCCTCGGCGGACGACACGAAGTACACCGACCGGACTCCGTCCATTCCCGAGACCACGTCCGCGAGCGCCCTCGCCGAGCGCTCGTCCAGGGAGTCGGTCAGGAACATCTCGATCCCTACGTTCTCCTGCTCGCTCCTGAGTATCTCCCTGATGTTCCAGGTGATGACGAGGAAGGTATCGAAGACCACGAATGACAGGCTGACCATCAGCAGCGTGGCGAGGATCGAGGAGTTCCTGCCCCGGAGGTTGAGCAGGGTCTCCCTCAGGAGGGCTCGCAGCTCGTTCATCAGCGGGCCTCCGGCCATTCCGCCGGGTTGACCAGCCTGCCCCTCTCGAGGAAGAGGAACCGGGCTGACTCCGGGGGGACCTGCCTCGGATCGTGGGTGGCCATCATCACGGCCGTCCCGCCCCTGACTATGCCCAGGAGCAGATCGACGACCAGCCTGGAGGACTCGGGGTCGAGGTTGCCGGTGGGCTCGTCGGCAAGGACTATCTCCGGATGGGCCACCAGGGCCCGGGCCACCGCGACCCGCTGCTGCTCTCCACCGGACAGCTCGTGCGGGAAGGAGGCCCTCCTGTGGCTGAGCTCCATCTCCGCCAGCAGTGAGAACACCCTCTTGCGGACCTGGGCCGGGGACGACCCCGAGACGATCAGCGGGAGGGCCACATTGTCGAATACCGTCCTGTCGGGCAGGAGTCGGAAGTCCTGGAAGACGATGCCGATCCTTCGCCTCGTGCCGGCCACGTCCCCGGGCCGCAGACGATCCGAGGAGCAGCCGCAGACCTCCACCCTTCCGGCGGTCGGCAGATCGCCCATCCAGACCAGGCGGAGGATGGTCGTCTTGCCGGCGCCGCTGGGGCCGGACAGGACCACGAACTCTCCGGACCGAACCTCGAAGTCGATCCCCTCCACGGCAGGCCAGTCGGAGTAGCTCCTGGCGACCCCGGTGAACTTCACCAGGGCGTCGCTCATCGTCCCGCAGCCTCTTCGGAGATGACTGAATAGAGCGAGGCGCGCTCGGACTTCGGCACCGACCTTCCGGCAGGCAGCTCCTTCACGATGATGACCACCGTCCTCCCGTCCGGGAGCATGGCGGAAACCTCGTCACCCGGCTTCAGGCGGGAGGACGGTTTGGCAGCCCTGCCGTTCAGGGACACGAAGCCGCCCTCGCATGCCTTTTCTGCAATGGAGCGGGTCCTGAGAAGTCCTGCGAGCTTCAGGAAGAGGTCCACCCTCACCGGCGGACAACCGGGAAGGAGGTCCTCAGCGAATCGACCAGGGCGTCGACCTGCTTCTCGTACTCGATGCTGGTCACGAGCTCCTGGAGCCACGCGCCATCGTACCCTCGCCAGTCGATCTCGGCTTCGCCGCCGAGGATGGAGAACAGAGCGACCCCCGTGCCCTCCTGCACCGCCACGGCCCTCCCCGTCTCGCCGGGGTCCAGCTCCGCGATGGCGGCAGCGGCTTCGGGCATCACACGCCTGACGAGCACCATTCCGAGATCGCCGCCGCGGGAGGCGGTTCCGGCATCTCTGCTGAAAATGGCTGCTGCATCCGCGAAGTCGTACCTGCCCGAGGAGATGAGATCGGCCACCGAGTCGGCCATGGCCATGGCGACGGCGAGGTCGCCGGGAGTCGTGTCCAGCCTCAGCAGGATGTGCGACGCGCTCATCGTGTCACCGGGAGCCCCCGAGTCGAGCCTGGCGAGATGCGCTCCGTAGGGGGAGAGGAACGGCTGGCTGAGCTGTCCGGGTCTGAGCGTCTGGAGAGCCCATTCGAATGCGGCCGTCATGTCGCCGGGAGCGAAGTAGCCGAGCTGGCCTCCGGATCCTGCCGAGCCCGGATCGTCGGAGTATTCGCGGGCCAGGTCCTCGAAGCTCTCGCCCGCTGCGATCCTTTCGCGAAGCGAGGCGAGGAGCGCCAGTGCCTCCGCGGCATCCGGACCGGAGGGGACGACGGGGAGCAGGATCCATCCGAGATGCCTGGGCATGAGCTGGCTCTCGAGGTATTCGCCGTTGCCCTCGAGGTAGCTCACTGGATCGGCGGGAAGAGACCCGAGGCTGACATGGGACTGCACGAAGTCCTGTGCCGCCCTGCGGTCTCCCAGGACATCCGAGAGCCTTTCCTGGAGGGCCTGCAGCGTCAACCCGGCCTCCGCCAGGGCCTCGGTGAAGGCCTGTTCGTCCTCGAATCCCGAGCGCATCTCCACGACTCTCGCATCCACGAGTTCCGCGATGGTCGTCTCGGCCGGGTAGTATCCCACCTGCCTGGCGGCCTCCACCAGTATCCTCTCGTTTACGAGAGCCTGCAGGCCTTCCTCGAACAGGGAGCTGTCGGGAGCGTCGCCTGCCTCCAGCATTCCGGACTCCTCCAGATAGGCGGAGACGTCGGATCTGAGGATCGGCGTGTCACCCACGATGGCGGCGATGCCGTCGAGGGTTCCGGAAAGTGAAAGGCACAATATCAGCAGGGATGTCATCTTTCTCCGCCTCCGACTGCTGCGCCGACCTCGTACCTCGAGCGGGCCACCTCGAGCAGGCTGTCCACGACCGCGGCGCGGCGGCCGCGCAGGATGACCTCGGAAAGGCTCGCGGCAACCCTGGCGGTGTCGGTGAGGGCGCGCGTCTCCGTGACGAGGAAGATGCGCCATCCTGTATCGGAGCCCACCACGTCGCTAAGCCCGGTCAGCGTCCCGATCCCGGCCGGGAGTCCCCTTCCCGTGAGCTCGCCGCCCACGAGGAAGCCCATGTCCCCTCCGATGGCTGACCTCTGGGCCAGGGAGGCGTTCTCGGCGAGCACCTGGAAACTCTGTCCTGCGGCGACCCTGGCCCTGAGCGATTCGGCCGTCGCGCTGTCCGGGACCAGCATCTCGAAGTAATGCCTTTCGACTGAATAGAGGAGGCTGTCCTGCCTCATCAGGCTTCTCACCTCACCCATGGTGGGGGCGGCGATCTGCGAGAGCTCCCTGGAGAGGAGCAGGTCCCTCCGCAGGAGCTGCACGGCCCTCCTGGCCACGAAGCCGCCCAGCACCGGGTCGTCCAGGCCTTCGTCGACGGCCAGCCTCGCAAGGAGCTCGTCTTCGGTCCAGGCGAGGGCGGCCTGCCGGCCGTCACCTCCCGGATCGGCCAGGGCCAGCTCCTCGGCGGTCAGGACAGCGCCTTCCACCGACGCGGCGGCAGCCACCCCCGGCGCATCTCCGGCCATCGGCCCCTCCGGCTCCACCCTGGAGCCTGCCAGCAGATAGGCCCCGGCCACGGCAGCCAGCGCCAGCACCGGCACGGCGATGCCCCAAACCGGGAAAGCGCTCTGCTCGTCAGTTCTGGACGTGCTCAAGCAGCCTCTCCGGATACATGGTCACCGTATGCCTGGCCTCGAGCGAGTCGAGAAGGCTCATCAGCACCTGTTCCTGCTCGGAGGCATAGAGCTCCTGCTCGGCGAGCGCGAGTATGTCCTCGTCGCTGGGAGCGGGGCTGAGAGGCCTGGTCTCGAGCACCTTTATGATGTGATAGCCCATGGAGGTATGGACAACGCCGCTCATCTGGCCGGGGGCCAGGGAGAAGGCGGCCTCCTCGAACGGGACCACGGCCTGGCCGCGGGAAAGCCAGCCCAGGTCGCCGCCATCCGGCGCGCTTGGACAGGTCGAGTATTCCATTGCCAGCGTGTCGAAGCTCTCTCCGGAGCGGAGCCGTGCGAGGAGCGACTGGGCGAGGTCTTCGTCGGGCACGAGAATGTGCCTGGCGTGGATCTCCATCCTGTAGCTGTCCCCCCAGCTGGCCACATAGTTCTCGACGTCCAGGCGCGACACCTCTATGTCCGCGGTGGCCTTGCTGATGTAGGCCTCGAGGAGTATCTGCCTGATCTGGCTGTCGATCGCAGCAGCCACCTCGGGATCAGAGGCCAGGTTCTCCTCCTCGGCCGCCTGAACCAGGAGCTCCTCGCGCACCCAGCTCCTGAGGACATCCTCGGCTTCGGCCGAGCTGGTCACTCCCAGGTACTGCCTGTTCTGCTCGCCACCGACAAGTGCGACCAGCTGATCCCAGGTGAGGGAAGTCGTGTCGACAGAGGCGAGGACATCGGCATGTGCGGGAATGGCGCACAATGCCGTTGCGATCAGGACCGCTGCTGGTAACCGCATCTGGGAACCCCCGTATCTCTTTAGTAAGTGCTTCCCCATGGGTCAACGGCCTCGACGGCCGCACTGTCAATCTCTACACCGTACTGCAGGCGCAGTTCCGACACGAAGGCGGCGAACCGCGCCTCTACATCCTCCGCGCGGGCGGCCTCGGACAGCAGCCCCCAGATCTCCGACGCCTCCGCGGTATCGGGCGGGGCAACCTCGACGACCTGGAAATAGGCCACCACGCCCTCGGTACCCGTTTCCACCGGGCCGCCGAACGAGCCTTCGGCCGAGGAGAAGATGGCTTCGCCCATCGGACCGAAGGATTCGGGGACCTGCAGGGGGGTCGGGACGGGATCGCCTTCCTCGTCCAGCGGAGACCACGTCTCGACGGCATCGAAGGACGAGACAGGACCGAGCGAGTCCGATAGCTCCTCGGGCAGGTATGCCAGCAGGACCGAGCGCCTCTCCGGATACAGCAGGGCGCCCCTGTTCCTCTGGTAGAAGTCGAGCACCACCGCCGAATCGGGGGGCGGGACGCGTGACAGGACGCTCCTGCGCAGCAGCGCTTCGACCGACGCCATGGCCCCCACCGATCCCGGGTCCTCCTGCAGGCCCGCCGACCGGGCCATCGAGGCCGCCCAGCGCGTAGAGGCGATCGAAGTGGCATAGAACCAGATGTCGACGCCGGCGCCGGCGGGGCCCGGCCTCGGGGGAGCGAAGGCCTGGAGCTCCTCGGGGACCTCCATGCCGAAGAAGCTGTCCGGCTTCATGGACTCGAGCAGCCACGCGATATCCCCGGCCGTCACCGCGCCTCCTTCGTAGCGCACCAGCACCGTCGCGCCGTCGACATCCACTCCCGGACGATAGGTGCCGTCGACCACGGCCAGCCCCGCGGCGAAGCTGTCGATGGCCGAGCTGACTGGCTCGAGGGCGGTCCGGGACTCCATCCATTTGAGGAAGGAGATGGTGCCGATGCCCGAGGGGAGCGTGTCCGACACCTGCCCTGTGAGGTCGAACTCGGCGGCTGCCCAGGCGCCGTAGACCGGGAACACGAACGCGCCTTCCCCTGCTCGCGGACCGACGATCTCCGTGATGTCGGAGGGCAGCGCCAGCAGCGGACCGTCGAGCGTGCGCAGGCTGGATCCTCCCGCGCTCCACGGCGCGAGTGCGGTGGAGTCCGGCTGCACGTTCCCGCCCCTGCCCCAGGCTGAAGCAATGGCAGCGGCCGAGGAGCTGTCCGGCATCAGGACGATGCGAAGCCTGAAGCGCCTTGTGAGGGAGAGGAGCGAGGCCGTATCCGTGCCCGCCGCGAAGAAGGATTCGTACTGCTGCCCGCGCCAGTCGTCGGAGAGTCTGGCATCCTCGTACAGGGAGATCCAGCGGTTGTCCCCGCTGTCAGGCGGAGTTGCCTCCAGCGCGAGCTCGAGGAGGTTCTTCGTGATCAGCCTGTCCATCAGGGCGAGCCTTCCCGTTGGCTCGAGCACGCCTACCTGTTCCTCCGGCGAGAGCGCTGCGAAGGCCTGCCTGTACTGCTCGACGGTGATCTCCCTCTCGCCCACCCTCGCGAGAATGTCGCTCTTCCTGCCGCAGGAGACGGAGGCCGCGACAACGAGAAGAGCAGGAACCAGCATCCGCAGCGTTTTCATATGTCCTTCCTGAATGTTGCAGGGAAGGTTGTTTATACCCAACTAACCGAGGCGCCGCAATGCGGAAGTCGCGAGGCCCAGTAAACCAACTGCTTCGGCACCTTCATATTCCAGTGCGATGACCAGGCGGCCGGTCTTCTCCCTCACGATGGCTCTCGTCCCGAATCCCGCGAGCCTCCTCCCGGCCTCCGCCTCCGTGACCGCCCCGGAACGGAGAACGATGCGAAGCGATTTCCCGCCCCCCACGACCTCCTCGGCGCCGGCGGAGCCCGCAAGCACCCTCAGCCGGGCTCTCTCGGCGCAGTTCGAGACCTGGTCGGGCATCTCTCCGTACCTGTCCCTCACGAACCGTTTCCAGTCCTCCACATCCTCCTCGCCGGAGGAGCGCCAGACTATCCTGTAGAGCCTCACGCGCTCGAGGATGTCCGGCATGTAATCCTCGGGTATGAAGGCATCTCCGGGCATCTCTATGCGGATATCCGCCTGTGGCCCCTGGAGCCCGCCACGCAGCCTGGAGGCCTCCTCCGCGATGAGATCCTCGAACAGCGAATAGCCGATGGACTCGATCTGTCCGTGCTGCCTTGCGCCCAGCAGCTCGCCGGCGCCCCTCGTCTCCAGGTCCCTCATGGCGACATGCCATCCCGATCCCAGCTCCGTGAACCGGGAGATGGACTCGAGCCTCGTCCGGGCTTCGGGCGACAGGCCCCGCCGCCCGGCGGGATGGAGGAGGTAGCAGTAAGCCCTGTGATAGCTCCTCCCCACCCTGCCGCGCAGCTGGTACAGGTCGGCCACCCCGAAGGTCTGCGCGTTGTCTATGAAGATCGTGTTGACCCTCGGCAGGTCCAGGCCCGATTCGATGATGGCGGTGCACAGCAGGAGGTCGTAACCGCCCTCCATGAAGCTGTGCATGACCTCCTCGAGGGCTTCCGGCCTCATCTGCCCGTGGGCGGTGCAGATCCTCACGCCGGGGAGGGCTGACTGGAGGTCGGCCAGGACATCTCCTAGGGTGGCGATCCTGTTGTGGACGTAGAAGACCTGGCCCTCGCGCTCCAGCTCGCGGTTGACAGCCGTGGCGACGATCCGGGGATTGAAGGTCGCGAGCTCGGTATGGACGGGGTACCGGTCCCTGGGCGGAGTGGCTATCAGCGAGATGTCCCTGAACCCCGAGAGGGCCATGTGAAGCGTCCTCGGAATAGGCGTGGCGGTCATCGCGAGGGTGTCCACCGAGGTTCTGAGCTCGCGCAGGTACTCCTTCTGGCGCACTCCGAAGCGATGCTCCTCGTCGATTATGACCAGGCCGAGACGGTTGAACCGCACATCCTTCTGCAGGATGCGGTGTGTCCCGACGATGATCGAGACGCTCCCCTCGGCGAGGCCAGCCAGCACCTCGCGCTGCTCAGCGGGTGTCTGGAAGCGGCTGAGGACGCCCACCTTCACCGGGAACTCGGCCAGTCGATCGCGGAACGTCTGGAAATGCTGCTCGGCCAGAATGGTGGTAGGCACGAGGACGGCCACCTGCAGGCCTGCATCCGCAGCCCTGAATGCGGCCCTGAGGGCGACTTCAGTCTTCCCGTATCCGACGTCGCCGCATATCAGCCTGTCCATGGGCATCGGCTTCGTGAAGTCCTCCTTCACCCTCTCGATAGTCGTCCTCTGGTCGGGCGTCTCCTCGAACGGGAAGGTCCTCTCCAGAGCATCCATGAGGTTGGAGGGCGGCGGGATAAGGGGCCGCTCCCTGGCCTTCCTCTCCGCGTAGAGGACCGCCAGGCGGCCGGCGATCTCCGCGGCCCTCACCCTGGCCCTCGACACGCGGCCGCTCCAGAACGAAGCCCCGATCCTGTCCAGCTGCGGGTGGGCGTCTCCCGGGGTCCTGTAGAGGTGAACCTGGCCGATCTCGGGAACCGGGACCAGGAGCTTGTCACCGTCCGCATATTCTATCGAGAGGCAGTCGATCGTCTCGCCCCCCGTCGACACCCGCTCCAGGCCTCTGAAGATCCCAATGCCGTACTGCCTGTGGACTACGAACTGCCCTGGAGAGAGGTCGTCGTCCACAGCCGCGGGCTCCCCGCCCCTGAAGCGCCTCACGGTTCCCGGCCTGCGCCTCCCGGAGAGCAGGCGTCTCTCGGACAGCACGACAAGGCCCTTCTCGGGCATCCTGAAGCCCTCGGATATCGAGAGGACCTGGACATCGACCTCCATCCCCTCCGGGATCAGGGCGGCGAACGCCTCCTTCTCGGCGGGCGAATCGCAGGCAACCGCAATCCTGTAGCCATCTCCGAGCCAATCCGAGAACTGCCTCCTCATCTCCTCGGGATGGCCCACGTAGGTCTCCTGGGGGAGCGTGAGGCAGTATTCGTCCACGTCCTCGGACGGAGTGACCTCGAAGCTGACAGTCCGGGGGCATGCCGAGAGCCTCTCCAGCATCTCCTCCGGAGTGGCGAACTGCTGCCCGGGGGTGAACCCGGCATCGGCGGGGAATCCCTGCGTCTGGGTCTCCCAGGCCGCCTTCAGGCTCTCCTGCAGCCTGCCGGGCTCCACGAGCACCAGAGTCCCGATGGTGGCGAGGTAGTCGGGCAGGGTCGCCGAGTCGTCCATGAACAGCGGGAGGTGGTGCTCCAGGCCAGGTATATTGTTTGATATCAGCATCTTTTCAGCTAGGTAATGCCCCTGCGGAAGCCGTTCCATGGCCCTGTCCCAGAGCTCCGGGCGGAGGACAGCCTCCCTGGCGGGCAGCAGGTCGGCGGAGGCGACCTCGCGGATGCTCCGCTGCGACCTCTGATCGAAGATGCGGAGCGACTCGACCTCGTCACCGAAGAACTCGATGCGGACAGGGTTGTCCATGCCGAAGCCGCCTGCGTCGATGACGCCTCCCCTGGCGGCCCACCGACCCTGCTCGACCACCGAGTCCTCCCTTTCGTACCCCGCGCTCACCAGCCATGACGAAAGCTCTGCGGGGTCTAGGCGCATGCCCCTGTAGACGTGGAAGACCTCGAACAACGATGTCGGAGGCAGCCGCTTGAGCAGCGCCGCGGCCGGCACGACTGCGATGGTGGAGGGGCCGGGGGCCAGGAGTCCGTGCATGCACTCGATCCGGTCGGAGATCACGCTCTGGTGGGCCGGCTCTCCCTCGTATGGCAGGGTTTCGTAGGGAGGGAAGTAGAGCACCTGCCCGAGGATCGACCTGAGGTCGTCCCTGATGCTCTCCGCTTCACGCATCGAGGGCACCACCACCATGGTGGGTCCCGCAAGCCGGTGGAGGGCTGCCACGGCGAAGGAGCAGGAGGCGCCCCCCAGACCGCCGACGCGTGTCAGGGGAGAGGTGCTCACCCTGTCGAGGAGAGAGTCGAACACGCCGTCCCAGGTGAACTCGTCGACGAGCCACCCGGCGTGATGCTGCCGTCCCGGAGCGCTGGCGGTCAGTCCTGGCCGTCCGCGGAGGTGCGCACCAGGGCAGGCGGAGGGACAGGGAGGTCCACCCCGGCCATCCGCTCCCAGGCCGATTCGAGAATCGGCAGGAAGCCGAGGAACGCCTGCAGCTCGTCACCCTCGAGGGGGGAGACCGGCGGCACGATTTCGGTGGCGGGATTCACGAAGGAGCCGTTCCGCTTCATCTCGAAGTGCACGTGCGGGCCGGTCGAGAGGCCCGTGCTGCCCACGTAGCCGATGATCTCCCCCTGCCTGACATACGAGCCCACCGACTGGCCCTGCGCGAACGACGACATGTGCCCGTAACCCGTCTCGTACCCGTTGGCATGCCTTATCTTGACGATGTTGCCATAGCCTCCCGAATACTGTCTCATCGTTATCACGCCGTCGCCGACCGCGTAGATCTCCGTGCCGGCCGGGGCGGCATAGTCGATGCCGTTGTGGGCCCTGCTGTATCCCAGGACAGGATGCATCCTGGACGAGCTGAACGAAGAGCTTATGCGCCCGAACGGAACGGGCATCCGGAGGAACATCGTCTTGAGGGATGCCCCGTCGCGGTGGTAGAAGTCGAGAACGACCGCGTCGGCCACCGTGTGGTAGAACGGGAAGGCCTCGGCCACGCCGCCCGAGGAGAACTCGTACTTCGCGGCGAGGATCCGCCTGAACCCCGTTTCGGATGTGCCCGGATACCTCACCTCCTCCAGGAGGATGTAGACCCGGTCGCCTATGCGGACGTCATGGTAGAAGTCGATGTCGTAGGCGAAAAGCCTGTCCGTGAGCTCGTGCTGCAGCTCGGAGATGTAGGCGCTCGCCCTCGAGGAGTCGCGCTCCGTTACGATCTCCCCCGATGGGCTGAGATCGGGGGGCAGGGCGTAGTCCCACAGGCTCTGCCAGACCGTCGAACGCACGTCGCAGGTGACGGCCCTGAGCCTCGTCCATTGAGTCTCGGGGACGAAGGTGCACTCGCTGACGAGACCGTCTCCGCCCAGTTTCACGCAGTAGAAGCCCCTGACGCTCCTTGGGAACGCCCTCAACTCCGAGAGCCTGCCCCTGACGAAGACCGCCTCTATGGTGTCGCCCTCGTGCTGCACGCGCCACTGGAGGCTGTCATGGAGGGCCGTGCAGCAGCGGACGTAGTTGTCACCGTCGACCCCGGCCTCGCGGAGCGCCCCCCCCAGGAACCCCTCCCCTATCACGGACGTCCTCACCTCCAGAGTGTCGGCGAGGATTCCTCCCAGAGAATCGAGGGTATGGGCGAGCAATTCGTTCTGGGCTGTATAGGGCCAGGGAGGGCCGGATCTCCTGATGGGCGGCTTCATGAACAGGACCGTGGCCGCCATCCCGGCGGCCACCATGTAGGCTATACTCCTGCGGGTCAGGCGCAGCGGGATCCCCCCTTCAGGGCTCCGGGGCGGCCGGACCGCGGCCGGTCTCCGAGTAGAGCCTGTCGCCGCAGTCGCCCAGCCCGGGCCGTATGAACCAGCGCGAGTCCAGGTCCCGGTCGACGGCGGCAGTCACCACTATCAGCCTCTCGTGTCTCGAGAGCTTCGCAATGCCTTCAGGTGCGCTGACCATGGATGCCAGCACCACAGCGGCGGCACCCTTCGAGAAGAGAAAGTCGACGACGCCCCTGGAGGTTCCTCCGGTTGCGAGCATCGGGTCGAGGATGATGGCCTGCCTCCCCGTGGCATCGGGCACCGAGTCGTAGAACCAGATGGGCTTCGACGTCTGCTCGTCCCTCCGGACGGCTACGAAGCCGACCGGGGCCAGCGGCAGCACGGCCTGGAAGGGTCCGAGCATGCCCAGCCCGGCCCTCAGTATCGCCACGATTACGGGCTGCCTCGCAAGGAGCTCGCCGAGGGTGGATTCCATCGGCGTCTCCACCTCGACAGGCGCGGTCTGGAGATGGCGGGACGCCTCGAACGCCAGGAGTGTCGAGAGACCAGCCGCACAGACCCGGAAGCCTGCTGGAGGAGTCCTCCTGTCCCTCATGCGTGTGAGGAGGTCCCGCGCCACGGGATGATCGAGCTCCACCAGCTTCAAGAGCGCCTCCGGAGAAAATTTGTTGACAACATACTCCGGCCGTCATACACTCGCCAATTGGGCAACGAATGGGAGGAACTCGCTTGGACGCGCTCAGGACGCTCACGGACAGAGGGCTGGTCTACCAGGTCACCGACGAGGAGAATCTGTCGGAGATCCTGTCAGCCGGCAGGGTGACTTTCTATGTCGGATTCGACGCCACGGCCTCCAGCCTCCACCTCGGTCACCTGGTCCCTCTCATGGCGGCGAGCTGGCTGCAGAAGGCGGGGCACCGTCCCCTGATCGTCGTAGGCGGGGCCACAGCACTCGTAGGCGACCCCTCCGGGAGGAGTTCGGAGAGGACGCTCGAGGCGCGCGAGACAGTCGAGGACTGGGCGGGGAGCATCGCGGCGCAGCTTCGGCGCTTCCTCGACTTCGGCCCCGATGCGGCGCAGCTCCTCGACAACTCCGCCTGGCTCCTGGGGCTCGACTACATCGGCTTCCTCCGCGACATCGGCAGACATTTCAGCGTCAACCGCATGCTCACCGCCGACTCGGTGAAGAGCAGGCTCGAGAAGGGGCTCTCCTTCCTCGAGTTCAACTACATGCTACTGCAGTCCTATGATTTCCTCTGGCTGAACCGGAGCTGCGGCTGCACACTCCAGATCGGCGGCGCCGACCAGTGGGGCAACATAGTCGCGGGCATCGACCTCATCAGGCGCGTGGAGGGCGGCGAGGCCTTCGGGCTCACCTGCCCCCTCGTAACGGCATCCACGGGTCAGAAGATGAGCAAGTCGATGCCGGGCGGAGCGATCTGGCTGGATCCCTGCATGACCTCGCCATATGACTACTACCAGTTCTGGATAAACGTGGACGACCGCGACGCGATCTACTTCATGAAGCTCTACACATTCATGGAGATCGCGGAGATCGAGCGCTACTCGGCCTTGCGCGGCGAGGACACCAGGGAGGTCAAGCAGCGGCTGGCGTGGGAGGCCACGGCGATCGTCCACGGAGCGCCCGAGGCCGACAAGGCGAGAGACGCCTCCTCGGCCCTCTTCGGGGGAACCGGGGACGGGGCTTCCGTGCCATCCCTGGAGATGCCTGCCTCGAAGCTCGCCGAAGGCATCTCCTACACCGACCTGTTCGTCGAGACCGGCCTCTGTTCGAGCAGGAGCGAGGTCCGGCGGCTCTGCAGCCAGAACGGCCTGCATGCAGGCAGCCGCAGCATCTCGAACCCCGACGGATGCCTCGCGCCGGAGGATCTGACCTCGGGCTCGATACTCCTCAGAGCCGGCAAGAAACGCTACTTCAGGGTCGTCTTCTCGGAGTAGCCGGGCCGGGGCCGGACGTCCCTATGAGTATCGCGTCGTAGGCGGCGTCGGCCTGGTGCACCTGCCTGCCCTGCAGGTCGCGCACATCGTCCTCGACCACCAGGCTCCTCCCGTATCTGGGCACGGTGCCCTCCAGGAACAGAGCGTAGTCGGAAGGGAAGACCCCGAGCCCGTCGAGTCTCGACCCTGTCTCGTTCACGACGGCTGTGGCCGCCTTTTCGAACATGCCGAGATCCTTGAGGTAGGTCCGGACCTCCTCCATGCCTTCGCCCGAGCTGTCCCTGGCTATGACGATCCGTTCGAGATCGACGGCTCCGCCCCCGCCGCCCACCCGGTACAGGCCCTCCTCCGGAGAGCCCCCGACCGGCACCGCCGAGCCTGAGCGCGCCACCGGCAGCCGATCGGACCCGCCCGCCACGAGCAGGCACATCTCCCCTTCGTCCCCCCCTCCGCCACCGGAGTCGAAGAACGCGAAGCATGCCATCGCAGCGAGGGCAAGGACTCCGGCGACAGGCAGGAGCCGCGCGGAGACCCGTCTCCGGGGGCGGCCGGGGGCCGGCACGGCATGGGATGCAGGCTGGATGACCAGCACGGGCGACCTGCCGTCGTCCTCCAGCATACCCAGCGCTTCGCCGGGTTCGGAGGGAGGCTGGTCCGAGGCCGGCTGACGAGGCATCCCGCCCGCCCATGCCATGATCATGGCACCCTCGGCGAGAGGTGTGCGCGAGGAGGATGCCGATTCCCTGGCAGGCTCCTCCCATGCCGAGGCCCCCTCGGGGCCCAAAGCCGAGGCTCCCGCGGAACCGGCTCGGAAATACCACATCATGCCGTCGCGGATCACCCCGAAGACCAGCCCCTCAAGCCTCTCCCTCGGAGGGAGCGCCCCGGCCAGGGACTGCAGGGCGGAGCAGAGATCCTCACCCGGAGGCAGAGTCCTCAGGCCGTCAAGCAGGCCGGCGCAGTAAGAGTAGGGATTCGAGCCTCCCCCTCCCAGCGCCGCCACGAAAAGGGCGCCGGAAGGATGGGAGGCCCAGGCCGCGCAGCCTGATCCCGTCCTCGTCGAGCCACGGGTCTGCCGGGAGGCGTCTGCCGGGAGCCCTCGAGTCTCTACCTCGAGCTCCCGGAACCGCTCGAGGACCCGCCCGTGGAGCCTCCCCTGGAGCTGCCGCCGGTGGAGCCACCCCTCGATGAGCCGCCGCTGGATCCGCTGCGCGAGGAGCCTGAGGAAAGGCCGCTGACCGTCGACTGCAGCGATGCCACCTGGTCCTCGAGGCCGTCGATCCTGTCCCTGAGGCTGTCCAGCGTGGGTCCCACCTCGGAGATGCCTGCGGACATGATTGCGAGCGACTCCTGTGCCGCGGAAACCATCCCGCCCATCTCCACGAGCCCTGCGGAGAGCGAGTCGATGGAGGCCAGGGTCTCCTCGAGACGGGCCGAGGCGTCGGGGGAGACATCGAGACCCTGGGCTGCGAGGGTTTCCTCGATGGTGCCGAGGCGCCTCTCGAGATCGGGCAGATTCACCTCCGGGGAGCTCTGGGCGAGCTCCTCGATGTCGTCCATCCTGCTTGAGACGTCGTCTATCTTTGTATTGAGCTGGTCAATTCCCGGAACGCTGCATCCGAGTGCCAGGACCAGAGGCAGCAGAATGACGAGAATGCGCATGCAGGACCCTCCGTTTCGTCGACCGGCGTTCAGGGCCGGTCTTCAGAGAAGACTTCGGCGGTATAGGTGAACAACTCGACTCCCTCGGATTTCCAGGCTGCGGGAGGGAGGCCCGCCTTCAGACAGACATGGCCGAGCAGCTGGTCCCTGTCCCAGCCTTCCTCGCGCGCGACCTGCGGCAGCAGCGTGCCGGATCTGGCGCCCCTGCGGATGTAGACTCCGTGATCACCTGGAACCACATCGGACGGCCTCGCAGGCTTCATCGGGCTCAGGACCGAGATCTCGACGAACAGACTCCCGATCTCCGACGGGCGGACGGGCGGGAATCTCGGATCCTCGACCGCGGCAGCGGCGGCCATCCTGACAACCGTCTGGCCCAGAGTGCCCATCGGGGTGAAGCAGCCGATGCATCCCCTCAGCTCGGAACCCTGTTTCGTCCGGAGAGTCACGAAAGCCCCGAGATGTGCACCAAGCGCCCCCTCGGACGGAGCGGCCGGCAGGGCGGAGCCCCGCGAAGCAGCCTCCACCGAGCTCCGGGCAGCCGCCAGGAGCGTGATCCGCTCGGAAGGGCAGAGGCTCACGAAGCCAGCCTCCGGGTGCAGCCCGCCATGTACCCTACCACCGCGGATTCGTCCCCCGAGGCTGCGGCCGACGTGTCGTATGCCGTTATGCCGGCCTCGAAGGGCCCGCTCTCGGCGGCCCAGGCCAGGAGGGTCATCACGGGTCCGGCTCCGCAGGCTTCGGCCCGCCCCCGGGTGAGCAGGCCCTCGATCGCGGAGGGATCGCCGGTGGCGAAGGCCTCGCCGAACCTTCCGTCGAGCTGCTTCGCCGTTTCGATCGGATGGTAGTGCGAGAGATCGCTGGATGCGACGAACAGCATCCTTCCCTGTCCCTCGCAGGCGGTGACGAGCGACGAGGCGAGGGATCGGGAGAACGATGCGGAGACCGATCCCTGGAGGATGGGCACGATCATGGCGAAGGGCCATCTGACCTGGACGAAGGGGATCTGGACCTCCTCGGCATGCTCCATGGAATGGGCTCTGGGTTCGTATCCGAAGCCGAGCTCGGCGAGGCGGGCGACGATCGTCCTGTTGACCCTCGCCGCGCCCAGAGGAGTTCTGTATGCCTCTCCCCCGTACACGGAAGCTCCAGCCACGGGAAACCGGTGGCATGGCGCGACCACCAGGACCGTCTGTATGTCCGCGGGGGCGCTTGCGAATGCAGCGCCGGCGATCCTCCCCGAGTAGACATATCCAGCATGCGGACTGACGATGCCTGTAACCCCCTCGTCGGAGACCGGGCCGGCAGCCGAGAGGTAGGACTCCACCTCCCTGCGGAGGCGTCCGGGATCGGCGGTGTAGAACATCCCCGCCACAGCGGGCCTCCGCTCAGCCACCCCGGCCCTCCATCATGTCCTCCATGCCGTACAGACCTGGCGGTCTCTCCATGACGAACGCCGCCGCCTCCAGGGCTCCGAGTACGAACAGGCGCCGTCCGGATGCCCTGTGGCCGAGGAGCATCCTCTCCCCTTCGAGAAGGATGTGGACCTCGTGGTCGCCCGCCACGTCTCCTCCCCTCACGGAGTGGACGCCCACCTCGTCACGCTCGCGAGGGCCCCGCCGTCCGCTTCGCCCCATGACGGGGACCGCCTGACGTCCGGTCCCACCCGACCAGCTCTCGAGGAGCTTCTGGGCGGTTCCGCTGGGACTGTCGACCTTGCCACGATGGTGGACCTCGACGATCTCGAGGTCCGCCCTGTCCCCGAGGAGCCTCGCTGCCTCGAATACCAGCCTCCCGAGCACATGGATCCCGAGGCTCATGTTCGGGGAGTGGAAGACAGGGCGGTCGACCGCCCATGCTGCGAGCAGGGCTCTCTCGGCCGGTCCCAGCCCCGTCGTCCCGCTCACGAGAGCGGCCCCTGATCCCACCAGGAGCGCCCCGAGCGACTCGAATGCCGAAGGCGTCGAGAAATCGAAAACCACCTCGACTGCGGAGGGCAATGTGCCGGCGGGCTCGGCCAGGGATATGTCGTAGCATGCCGTGATGTCGAAGCCTCGCTCGGGGGCTTCCTGCCTGAGAAGCCGGCCCATGCGCCCCTCGGAACCGAAGACGGCCGCCTTCGTCAAGCGATCCCCGCCTGTTCCATCGCGAGCCTCAGGGCTCCCGTCAGATCCTGCCTCATCGGCGTGAGGGGCAGTCGGAGCTCGTTCCTGATGCGGCTCGTAATCGCCAGCGCCTGCTTGACCGGTATGGGGTTGCTCTCGAGGAAAAGGGCGTTCATCAGGGGGAACAGCCTCTCGTGGATGGCCCTGGCCCTGACGAAGTCCCCTTCGAGGGCGAGTCCGGCCATCCTCGCGGTGTCGGCCGGCGCCAGGTTGGACAGCACGGAGACGACCCCCTCTGCGCCCAGGGCCATGGCCGCCAGGGCCAGATGGTCGTCTCCGCTCAGGATCGACATGCCGCAGAGGGATCGGATCGCCGTCACCCGTTCGACGGCTCCGGCGGCATCCTTCACGGCGACGATGCGGGGATGCTCGGCGAGGAGCGCCAGCGTCCCGGGCGTCATGTTGGTGCCTGTCCGGCCCGGGACGTTGTAGACCATCACCGGGCATTCGACGGCGTCGGCCACCGCTCTGTAGTGCTCCACCTGACCCTCTGCCGTGGGCTTGTTGTAGTAGGGTGTTATGACGAGGATGCCGTCCACCCCCAGCGAGGAGGCGGCGCGAGAGAGCTCCACGGTGGCAGCGGTGTCGTTCTTCCCCGTCCCCGCGATCACCGGGACGCGCCCCGCGGCGACGCGCAGCACCGTGCGGACCACCTCCAGATGCTCGTCCCGCCCCAGGGTGGCGGCCTCGCCGGTGCATCCACAGGCGACGAGGCCGTCTATGCCCTCAGCGACCTGCCAGTCGACGAGCCGTTCCAGGGAGGGCAGGTCGAGCCTGCCGTCCGCGAAGGGGGTGACGAGTGCGGTCCAGGCTCCCCGCGGCCGGGAAAGGGTCATTTCTTGGCCGATTCGAAGAACGGCTTCAGGAATTCTATCGGCACCGGGAAGATCGTGGTCGAGTTGTTCTCCACAGCTATCTCCGACAGCGTGTGGAGGTAGCGGAGCTGGAGGGCTATCGGATGCTGAGCAATGATGTCGGCGGCGTCTGCAAGCTTCTGGGAGGCCTGGAACTCGGCCTCGGCGTGGATGATCTTGGCCCTGCGGTCACGCTCGGCCTCGGCCTGGCGGGCCATGACGCGGCGCATCTCCTCGGGCAGGTCGACATGCTTGACTTCGACCATGGTGACCTTGATGCCCCACGGATCGGTGAGCCTGTCGAGTATCTCCTGCAGCTTGGCGTTTATCTGCTCCCTGTTCGAGAGCAGCTCGTCGAGAGAGGTCTCGCCCAGGACGCTCCTGAGGGTGGTCTGCCCGAGCTGGCTGGTCGCGTAGAGGTAGTTCTCGACCTCGATGATGGCCTTCACCGAGTCCATCACCCTGAAGTAGACCACGGCGTTCACCTTCACGGAGACGTTGTCCCTGGTGATGACGTCCTGGGGCGGGACATCCATGGTCACCACGCGGAGGTCGACCCGGCGCATCTGGTCGATGATCGGCCAGATGACGACGAGGCCCGGACCCTTCACGCCGATCACCTTGCCCAGCCTGAACACGACGCCCCTCTGGTACTCGCGGAGGACCCTGAGGGACGTCAGGAGAATGAACGCGAAGATGATGACGAGTATCGTAACGGGGCCCATCATTGACCTCCCTGGTTCCTGTTGTTCTGACTGACGCCGTCGGCCGAGGCGCAGGAATCGTCGCCGACAGGGATCACATCCAGCACGAATTCGCTGAGTCCCCTGATCTTGACGGTCATGCCGTCCTGGAGCCGGGAGCTGCTCCTGCACCACCAGAGCTCGCCCCTGACCTCGACCACCCAGCGGTTGCGGAACCCGGGGCGACGGCTGATGACTCCGGTCAGCCCTATCATGCCCTCGTTCCCCGTCTGCACGGGGAGGTGCTGCGCCTTGAAGCCCAGCCATGCCAGGAACAGGGCGAAGGCTCCGCCGGCGATGCCTGCCGGGAGCCAGAAGCCCTCCGGAAGCGTGTACATGATGATCACATCCTCCAGTCGGATGGTGTCTCCACCCCCTTCAGCTTGAGCTGAAGAGCGGTGGGATTGGAAGACGCCGCGAGGGCGGTCTCCTCTGTGATGCTGCCGTCCGCGAGGAGCCTCAGCAGGGCCATATCGAAGCTCTGCATGCCGTATTGCGGCCCGCTCGTCTCGATCGAGTCCCTTATCATGTAGGTCTTCTGGGGGTCGATGATGCAGGTCTGGATGAGCGCAGTGTGCACCATCACCTCGGCGGCGAGCACAAGCCCGGCGCCGCTCCTGTGAGGCAGCAGCCTCTGGCTGATCACGGCCTTGATCAGTCCCCCGAGCTGCGTGCGAACCTGCTTCTGCTGGTGGGACGGGAACATGTCGATGATCCTGTTGATGGTTTCGGGGGCGTCCGAGGTGTGGAGTGTGCTGAGGACCAGGTGTCCGGTCTCGGCCCCCGTGAGAGCCACGGCCGCGCTCATCGAGTCGCGCATCTCGCCGATCAGGATCACGTCGGGATCCTGCCGGAACACTGCGCGGAGGGCGCTGGCCCAGCTCTCGGTGTCGATGCCGACCTCCCGCTGGCTGATGCTGGAATTGCGGTCGTGGTGGAGGAACTCGATGGGATCCTCGATGCTGACGATGTGGCAGCGGCGGTTCTCGTTGATGTAGTCGATCATGGAGGCGAGCGTCGTGGACTTCCCGCTGCCGGTGGCCCCGGTCACGAGGACGAGGCCCCTCTGCTCCAGGGCGATGCGCTTCACGATCTGGGGCAGGCCGAGGCTGTCGATTTCAGGGATCTCGAATGGGATGCGCCGCATTACGATGGCGGGATTGCCACGGGCGCGGAAGATGTTGACTCTGAACCTGGCCTTGCCGGCCAGGGAATGCGCTATGTCCAACTCCTGGCCTGCGTCGAAGGCGGCCTTCTGGGCGGGGGTCGTGAGCTCCTCGACCAGCTTGCCGACGTGCTCGGCGAGAAGAGGACCCAGACCCTCGGCGGGGATCATGGATCCGGACTGGCGCAGGAGCGGCGGGCTCCCGGCCTTGAAATGGATGTCGCTCACGTCGTCGGCCAGGAGGATCGAAAGGAGCTTGTCCACCCCCCTGACGTCAGACATAGAGCCCCTCCCTGATCGCGTAATCGCACACGGAGCCGGGAGTAAGATAGCGCGCCCCCCTGCCCCGGGCAAACCGTCTCCGCAGCTCGCTCGACGAGATGTCCACCCCCGGGATCTCGAAGACCTCGACCCTGGCGAGCAGTTCCGGATCGACCTCCACGGAGCTCCAGCCGGGCCTGGTGGCGGCGGCGAAAGCGGCTTCGTCGAGGAGCTCCGGGTAGCGCATCCATGTCGTGAGCTCGCAAAGGCTGTCCATGCCCATGAGGAACAGGACGCCGCCGAGCTTCTCCCTGGCTGTTCGGAGGAGCCTCCATGTGTACGACGGCTCGCCGGGGGTCTCCATGTCGCGGACCTCGAACCGGGGATCCGCTTCGACGGCGAGGACGGTCATCGCCATCCTGTGCTCGAACGGGCTCATGCCTCCGTTCTTGTGCGGAGGCACCCGGGCCGGCACGAAGACGACCTTCTCCAGATCGAAGCGGCTCATGGCCTCGTCGGCCAGGATCAGGTGCCCGTAGTGCGGAGGATCGAACGTCCCTCCGAGAAGGCCTGTCATGTGGAGGAGATCTGCTCCAGGAGATCGAGGATCCTCTCGCGGTCCTCGCCGCTCAGATCGTCCTCGTCGAGGGCTCTCTGGAGGTTCGTCCTCGCGGAGTAGGTATTCCCCGTGGCGCTGTAGAGCTCACCCATGGCGTAGAGGATGCGCCCGCGGCATCCGAAGCCGGAGTAGTCCTCCAGAGCCTCCCTGTAGTAGAGGAGCGCGGCGTCGGTAAGACCTCTCCGGGCGTAGAAGCGGCCGATGAACAGGGAGCGCATGGCGAGCTGGGCGTCGCAGCTGTCTGAGAGGGCTGTCACCTGGGACATCAGATCGGAGCCCGGGAAGGACTCCTGGAACTTCGCCAGCTCCTCCCTGGCCGCGAACACCTGCGTCAGGTCCCTGCGGTAGTCTCTCTTCTGCAGCCAGAAGACCCTTGCCAGACCGAACTGGGAGTCGTCGGCGAGGCCGCTTCGCGGGTACTCGGCGAGCACCCGGCGGAAGTTGAACTCGGCTTCGGGCCACAGCCTCTGCTTCGCCTCGGCGACAGCCAGCCTGTAGAGGTAGAGGTCCGTGTCGGTGGCTCCGGGATAATCGAAGAGGATCTCGGTGTAGAGAACCTCTGCGTCGTGCCAGGTACCGGCCTGGAAACACCTGTCGGCCTGCGCTCCAAGCTCTTCGAGCGGGAGCCCGGACCGGATTCCGGCGCTGCCGCAGCCCGCAGCCAGCAACGCGAGGAGAACTGCGATTCGCTTGGTCATGCTGAACGCCGCGCCCTTCATGGCAGTAGGTACATCAGGGAGTCGCGCCTGGCCTCGGCGATCGCCGCCGCCGGGCTCGAGAGGCCGGGAGCCGCAGTGCAGGCCGAACGGTACCAGTCGAGCGCTCCGGCAGGATCGCCGGCGGCTTCCGCCATCCCGCCGAGCTGGACGGCAGCTTCCACGCGATCGCCCGCGAAGTCGGAGGACCAGACTTCGAGCAGCTTCTCCCTGGCCAGCGAGATCCTCCCCTGCTGCAGGTCCTCCCCGGCAAGGGAGAGGAGCAGGCGCATGCGGCGCTCCCGCAGCTCGGGAGCCATGCCGCCCGCCCGGTCGAGCTCGGTCAGCACCTCGAGCTCATCGGATGCCCGGTCGGTGAGAGGGAACAGCCGGGCCTCGGCTCCGAGGACCAGTCCGCGCAGATCGGTCCTCCTCAGGGGGATCCTGCCCAGCTCCACCAGGAACTCCCCGGCGGCCGCCCGCAACATGCTGTCGCCTTCCCCGGCCAGCGCGACGGAGTCGGGGACAGATGCCACGAGAGCGAGGTGCCCGGAGGCGAACACCCCTCTGAAAAGCCATTCGTCCTCGAAGAGGCCTCCGGCGCCCGAGCATGCCAGGGTGCTCTCGAAAGCCGCGAAGGCCTGGAGCGAATCCCTGTCCCTGGCCATCTCCCAGCCCAGCCGCCTCCATAGCTCCCCAAGCCTCTCGCGGTCGGTGAACGTGGAGTCGGCCTGGAGGATGGAAAGAGCCTCCATGGTCTTCTGTCTGAAGATCCGGCTCCTCTCCGCTCCGCTTGCGAGCAGGGCCGTCTCGGCGTATTCGGCCACCAGCCCGGCGTCGGGGGTGTCGGTGGCTTCCAGGGCCTCCTCGTAGAGGGCCACGGCCTCCGCGAAGTGCCCGGACTGCCTGAGGATGCGGGCCTCCTCCAGGGCCGAGGAGCCATCCGGTCCGCCGCACGCGGTCAGCAGCAGCAGGGCTGCCGCAGGGAGCTTCCTCATTCGGCCCTGCTGGAGTAGAAGAGGTAGATGAGGCTCGCGACCACTCCCGTCACGACGAGGGGCTCGAGTATCCCTCCGCCGGCCTCCTGCGGCTCTCCTCCGGTGAGCCACTCCTGGCCGGAGGATCCCTGCAGCTCTGCGAGATCGGAGGCGGGGATCCGGTCCTGGTCCGATCCGCCGCAGCGCCATGACCTCCGGACCGATGCGGAGCCGTCGAGGAGTTCCGCGGAGATCTCGCACCTGACGGCCCTGTCGATGCGGCTGCCGCCCAGGAACCAGGATCTGCCGGCATCGTCGAGGCTCACGGAGAGCTCCATGACGCGGAGCCTGAGCACGGTTCCGGGATCGCCCTCGGCCGCCCGCTCTCCCAGGACCGGCACGCCGGACTCCACCAGGAGGTTCGTGGCCACCTGCTGGACGAGCCAGTTCCCCTGGAAGTCGCCCGCCAGCTCGAGCCTGGCCGATTGGACGCCCGCATCCGAGAGGGAATCGGTCAGACCGGCAAGAGACTCCATAACAACCTGTTCAGCCATCTCGAGATTCGTGGGATGCCCGGATACACCGGTGAGCGCGATAGTCAGGAGTAACGCCAGCATTTCCTATCCATCCTCTTTCGAGCGGGTTTGGCAAGAAGCATCGGAAGGCCGGGGCGCCCTGTCAATTCCTCGCGGTGCGGGGGTGACCGTCATATCGAGCCCTGTGAACTCGTCCACGCGGCAGGAGTAGACCTTCCCCGGCGTCACCCTCCTGCTGAATGTGCAGCGGCCGTCCACGGCCGGAGCGTCGAATCTCCCATGGCCGGTCCTGGATGTCTCTGCGAGCACCTCCAGGGGTCCCAGGCCCAGCCTCGCGGCCCAGGCAGCCGCCGCGGCATCCCCGATCGAGCCGAGAACGGAGAGTCGATAGGCGGTTACATCCCCGGGAATCCTCGAAGCGGCCCTCGAGTGCTCGAGAGTGCCTTCCTCGTCGTAATACGGAAAGGCCACGAGGCTCCTGAGAGCCCTCGCGCCCGAGAGGAATTCACACAGGTCGTCGAAGTCGGCATCCCCCTCGCCGGGGTACCCCGCGATCACGGTGGCCCTGAGGGCGATGTCGAGGCCTGCCGAGTCCACCAGATCCAGGATCCGCTCGAGTTTCTCCCTGCCGTAGGGCCTCCCCATCCTGCGGAGCAGGTCCCCGCTGGAGTGCTGGACAGGCAGGTCGAGCCAGGGCATGACGTTGTGCCTGCGGGCGAACAGCCCGGGGAGCTCCTCCGGGAAGTGCGCGGGATGGATGTAGTAGAGCCTCCACCAGACGGATTCCCACGTTCCTGCCAGCTCGTCGGCGAGCTGCACGAGACCGGTCCCCCCGTCGCGCCACATCGAGGAATCCTGAGCCACGAGCCCTATCTCCGACGCCCCCGACTCCACCATCTCACCGGCCCGTGCGAGGATCGTCTCCCTCCGCTCGGGGCGGAAAGGTCCCCTGATGGAAGGTATCGTGCAGTAGGCGCAGCGGTTGTCGCATCCGTCAGCGATCCTCAGGTAGCGGAGGATCCGGCCTTCCAGCGGCAGCTGGCCACAGGGCCCGCCTTGGGTGCCGAGGTAGCCTGACAACCTGGAGAACTCTCCCGGCAGGAGGAGGAGGTCGACGGATTCCAGCCCGCCGCTCCCGTCGTCCCGGAACCTTCCGGGAAGGCACCCGGCCAGGACGAGACGCCGCCCGACGCGCCGGTTCCTCCATTCCTCGGCCTGGTAGAACGCCTCTAGGGACTCCTCCACCGCGGGGGCGATGAAGGCACAGGTGTTGAGGAGCAGCAGGTCCGAGGACTCGGGATCGTCGGAGACGGCCCAGCCCGCGCGGGAGAAGATCCCCGCGAACAGCTCCGACTCGACGGAGTTCTTGGGGCACCCGAGCGTCCTTATGCAGGCCGTGGGCAACTTCAGACGTCCCCGGGCCTGACCACGGAAAACCCCTCCGGCACGCTCAGGGCGAACCGGCCCCCGGGGACGGTCCTCCGCGTCGTCGGGGAGCCCAGGACCCAGGTGGTGCGGTTGCCGTTGGAGTCGGTCGTGCAGAGGCTGCGGGGCAGGCTGTCGGAGGAGGTGAACTCCACGGTCATCCCGGTGATGCCATCTCCCAGATCTCCGGCGAGGACCACGGTGACAGTGTCGCCGCTCTCCGACACGGATTCCACCAGCGACGGGTCGGAGTCGAGATCGAGGAAGGCGAGCAGGCTGGAACCCTCCCCGCCCGAGAGCAGGACCTCCCGGGAGGCGGGCTCGACCGTGTACACCGTCTCGCCGTCGCAGCCTACGATGCGGCCCGCCGGGTCTTCATAGTCGAGTCTGAAGAGGTCGGGCGAAGCCAGGCTGATATGCCCGGAGCTGATCTCCTCGTCCCGTGTGAGAGCCCAGTAGTCGGTCTGCACGAAGTCGGCCTCCAGGAAGGCGGAGGCCGACAGCCTGGCCGACAGCGGATCGAGAGGAGAGGCCGTCGCCAGGATCAGGATGGCGATATGCATGTATCGAGCCTTTCCGGATCAGTTCTGACCGGGCATGGGCGCCGAGCTGCCCACCACCGCGTCGCTTCCCACGACGACCACGAGGCCGGAATGGCCAGGCAGGATGGCTGATGTGATCTGCCCGCCGGGCTGGACCGGTATCGTCACGGGCTGCGTGAGCCAGTTCGCCAGTGTGTCGGCGAGGACGAGAGCCTCGTCCCTCAGCCCGTCAGGATAGAGAACCAGCGTCATGTCCGGGGATCCGTCGTCCTCCACCACCGTGGCGTCGTAGCCCGCGGCGGAAAGGGCCGCTGCTATCCGCGTCATGCGGGGGGAGCTGGCCGCCAGCCCCACGACCGCAACCGAGGGCCCGGGCAGCGGAGGCGTGCCCGAGGAATCGGCGGACGGGCCTCCGAGGTCGGAGTCGATCCTCCTTATGGCCAGCCGGGCCTCGCCCACGAGAGGCGAGTCAGGAAACCCGTAGACGACGGAGTTGAATTCCTCGCGTGAACGCGAGAGGCTGCCGCGGAAATAGAGCTGGCTCGCCCTCGCGAATGTGGCCATCTCGTCGCGGCCCTGCACCAGTCCGCCTTCGTCGGTCCCCGGTCCTCCGGAGCCGCAGCTGCACAGCAGCGCTGCAAGAGCGAGGGCCTGCAATCGCGACATCAGCCTTCCTCCGTCCCGCGGGGCGTTTCGTCCCTCTTCCCGTAGACTTCGCGGCGCTTGCCGCCCTGGAAGGGCCCTATCACGCCCTCCTCCTGGAGCAGCTCGATCAGCCTGGCGGCCCTCGGGTAGCCCAGCCCGAGCTTCTTCTGGAGGAAGGTCACCGAGGCCGTCTTCGAGTTGATGACGAGATCCCTCGCCGTGTCGAGCAGCTCATCCGCTTTTACATCGCCGGCCTGCGGAGTGTTCCCCGGATCCCCCTCCCGGATGGAGAACCCGTGCTCCGTCTTCAGCGCCTGATCCTTCCAGAATTCGACGATGCTCCTGGCCTCGGAGGTGGACACGTTGGAGCCGTGGATCCTTATCGGCTCGGATGAAGTGGCCTGGAGGAACAGCATGTCACCTCTCCCGAGCAGCTTCTCCGCTCCGTTGGCATCGAGGATGGTCCTGGAGTCCGTCTTCGACATGACGTTGAAGGCTATCCTGGAAGGGAAGTTGGCCTTTATCACGCCCGTGATGACATCGACGGAGGGCCTCTGGGTGGCGACGACGAGATGGATGCCAACGGCCCTGGCCTTCTGGGCAAGCCTGCAGATCGGCAGCTCCACCTCGTTGCCGGAGGTCTGCATCAGGTCGTACAGCTCGTCGATGAACAGGACGATGTACGGCATGGGAACCGCATCGGGCGGCGGGGCGGTGTTGAACTCGTCGATGGTCCTCGCCCTCGCCTTCTCCAGAGTCCTGTAGCGGTTGTCCATCTCTACGACGAGGGATTCCAGGAGCTGCCTGGCCTTCTTCGGATCGACGATGACGGGGGCCCAGAGGTGGGGCACGTCCTCGTAGATTGCCAGCTCGACCCTCTTCGGATCGACCAGGGCCAGCCTCACCTGCTCGGGCTTCCTCGTCATCAGGAGAGTGCAGATCATGCTGTGGATGCTGACGCTCTTGCCCGAGCCGGTGGCCCCGGCCACGAGCAGGTGCGGAGCCTCGGTGAGGTCGGTCACGAACGGCTCGCCTTCGAGCTTCTTGCCGAGGGCCAGGGGAAGCTTCACGCCCGGTGGCACGGCCTGGAGGATCTCACTGAGGAAGACGGGCTCGGGGTTGGAATTGGGCACCTCCACCCCCACCGCATCCCTGCCCGGGATGGGCGCCAGGATGCGTATCCTCTTGGCCTTGAGCGCAAGGGCGAGGTCGTCCGAGAGGCCGAGGATGCTGTTCACGCGGACGCCCTGGCCCGGCTTCAGCTCGAACCGGGTCAGCACGGGGCCGGCCCTGTGTCCGGTCACCCTGCACGAGACGCCGAAGTCGGCGAGCTTCTTCTCCAGAAGGGCTGCCTTCTCGAGCAGCTCGGACTCGGGCACGCCCCTGGGAGCACCCCTCGAGGGCGCCTCGAGCATGTCGAGCTTCGGCAGGGTCGCCCTGGAGGTGAACGCCTGTACCGCAGGCAGGCCCGCAGACAGAGCGCCCTCCGGGGACCCGGGGGCACGCACAGGCTCCTCTGCGCGCTCCTTCAGGGGCTCCCTCGCCGGCGCCGCCGACCTGGCTGGAAACCTGTCCGCGGAGTCCGCCGGGGGCAGAACAGGAGCGCTCCCCGCAATCTCCGGGAGAAGGTCCCTGTCGCTGTCGGCGAGACCCTGGATGATGATGGGCGGGGTATCCTGGCGCTCAGGCCTGTCCCAGGCATGGCGCTCCATGAAAGGCGGCGGCGCAGGAGGGGCCGGGGTCTCCCCGTCCCTCCCGGGCCTGGCCCTGGGCTTCGGAGCGGCGCTCTTCGCCGCCCTTCCCAGGAGGAGCAGATCATCCGCCAGGTCCCAGCCTGTGAAGATGACGAGCGCCGTTATGAGGCATGCGAGCAGGATGAGATAAGCCACCAGGGATCCGGCGGACTTCTCGAGGAGCTCGACCGTGCTGTGCGCGAGCAGGCCGCCCGGTCTGCCGGCGATGGCGGGGTTGAAGCGGCTGCCGACCATGTCCGTGAGGGCGGCCAGGAAGTAGCCGGTCACGCCTGTCCCGAGGATGGTCGTGAAGCCTCCCCGGAGCGCTGACGCGCTGAGGGTCCTCACGGCGCACATCAGAAGCAGTGCCGGGAGGAGGAAGGACAGGAATCCGGCGCTTCCATAGAGGGCCTGCCTCACCTGGGCCCCCACCCTGCCCCAGGGGGGCACGACGAGGAGGACGAGCAGGGAGATCCCTGTGAAGATGCAGGCGA
Organism: candidate division Hyd24-12 bacterium UBA5074; assembly: GCA_002414865.1. Lineage (GTDB taxonomy): Bacteria > Fermentibacterota > Fermentibacteria > Fermentibacterales > Fermentibacteraceae > UBA5938. Next base: position 58,976 of record DIAQ01000095.1, read on the forward strand.
CCACGACTATGCTGCGCAGGCTGCTGCGTCGGCGCCTGGCCCTGGACCTGCTCCGCGCGCGTGCCATCAGACGGTCCTCACGGAATCCCCGCGGCCGTCGGAGGGGGTCCGCGGATCGCAGAGGAGCGCGCCGTCCACCCAGAACCTGTAGGACACTATGGCTCCGGCCGGGAGGGGCACCTCGGCAACCCAGCTGCCGTCCGGGAGTCGCTGCATGGGATTGGCGGAGGAGTCCCAGCCGTTGAAGCTGCCGACGACCGATACTGCCGACGCTCCGGGAGCGCCTGCGTAGACGAACGGCACGCGTGTCATCCGGGACAGGGCCGAGCTCACGGATTCCCTCAGCCTGTCATATGGCCTGAAGGAGGGGCGGACCTTCGGGGGGATCTCGATGATGCCGTCGCCCCTGGGATCGCGGGCCCGCCGGGAGCCCGCAGACCGGGCCTCGAAGCAGCCGAAGCCCCGGAGGTAGACCGATCCTCCCGAGCAGAGGACCTCGGAGATCACCGCGAGGGCGCTCTCCACGACAGCCTGCGCCTCTCTCCTCGTCACTCCGGTCCTGATGGCGACCTCGCGCGCCAGCTCATCCCTGGTCAGGTCGGCACCTCCAGTCTATCTCCCCATGCGAACGGTCATTGACGCTATGCTGCCCGTCTCCGCCTGTCAACTGCCGGCGACAGCCGCGGCTATGATGCCCAGGGCGCTGTCCCCCGGGCTCGATCCGGTCGTGTCCACGCGGCCGGGCAACCCTTCGTAATGTTCGCGCCGCTCCGCCAGAAGATCCAGGAGCGCACGGCGGTCGGAGGCGAGGGGTCTGCCTGCGGAAAGCCTCTCCAGCAGAGTGTCAGTCGATGCGGTGAGGGTCACCACGACAGCCTTCGAGAGCGCCAGCCCGAGGCTGTCCCCGTCCAGGAGGGTGCCGCCGCCCAGCGCCATCACTAGAGGGCCTCCCGCTTCCAGCGCCTCCGTGAGGCACTCCTTCTCCAGGGCTCTGAAGGCCGGCTCGCCCAGCTTCTCGAAGACTGAGGGGATCGGCATCCCCGCGCGCCGCTCGACGGCCTCGTCCAGGTCGACGAAGGGCATCCCGAGTATCCTCGCGGCTTCAGCGCCCGCCGTCGTCTTCCCGCTGAACGGGGGGCCTGCGACGAGAATGGGCTTCGAGGAGGCCCTCTCCGAGAACTCCACGAGGCCTGCCGAGCGGATGACGGATCTGGCGTGCTCGAGGCTGACGAAGAACCTCCTGCTGTACAGCTCGTAGCTCTCGCGGACCGGCGGAGGGGTCATGTTGACCGTGATCACGTTGGCCCCTGCTTCGAAGCAGCCGAGCTGGCCTCCGGGTCTGAGTCTCTCGAATGTGCTCGTGGCCGGGATGAGGGTGTTCCCGAGGAGGAGTCTCATGGCCGCCACGAAGCGGAGTCCGAGGTCCACGCTGCCGGGTGGCAGCGCCTCGAAAGGCGTGCCCCTCGCGGGCAGGAACACCGACACGCTGGTCATCTCCGCCCCCAGCTCCTCGAGGAGGCGCAGGTCCGCGACGAGGGTGGAGGGCGTCTGGCCCGGCAGCCCCAGCAGAGGGCCGGAACCGATCTCGTAGCCGTGCTCCCTCAGAGTCTTCAGCTCGGATATCCTGTCTTCGAGGCTCAGCCCGGGCTTCACCCTCGCGAAGAGCTCCGGATCGGCGCTCTCGTGCTTGAGGATGAATTTCGACGCTCCGGCATCCCTCCAGAGGTCGAGGTCCGAGGGATCGTGCACCCCGACGCAGAGGAGGACGGCCATGTCCATCGAGGAGATCTCCCGCACGAGATCCGCCAGCCACGCCGCCGGGTAGTCCGGCGTCTCCGCCGACTGCAGGAAGAAGGTTCTTATGCCGTTGCCGCGGGCTGTGCGGGCTGCGGCGAGAATCTGCTCCCCCGTGAGCAGGAACCTCTCGACCTGCCGATTGTCCTTCCTCATGCCGCAGTAGTGGCAGTTGCACCGGCAGTTGTTGGAGAACTCGATCACGGCCCTGAGGTAGGCCCTCCGTCCGAACGACCCGGCCCGGACGCGGCGGGCGGCCTCGAAGACGCTCACGGTTTCCTCGTCGCTGCATTCGAGGATCGCGAGCAGGTCCCCGTCCGAGAAACCAGCTCCCAGCCTTTCATCGAGCCACTTCGCGTCTATCATCTCCGCTCCCCTGCGCCGTCCAGCGCTGTGCGAAGGGCAGAATGCGGATCGGGCGGGAAGCCCGTCCAGATCCTGAAGGAGGCGGCTGCCTGGCCGGCCAGCATCAGCTCTCCCGTGTACACTCTGCAGCCGGATCGCCCGATGGCGTTCCTCCAGCTCCAGCCCGGATTGTAGTTGAGGTCCAGGAACGACTCGACGCCGGGCAGCCCGGCGGGGACCGGAAAGACATCGTCATCCGACCAGCCGAGCGTCGTGGCGTTGACCACGAGATCGAGGGAACCGGATTCCAGCCTCTCTCCGAGCGCGGAGAGCGGCGTTTCCCCCGGCGCGGGAGTCCGTGCGAACACCTCGCAGGGAATCCCGGCCTCACAGGCCGCAAGCCTCACCGCCCGCGCCGCTCCGCCGTTGCCGACTATCGCAGCCCCCCGGGGGCGCGGCATCGATGCCAGGGCGAGAGCGGCCCCCTCCACGTCCGTGTTGGAGCCGGCCCATCCCTGACCGGTTCTCGTCAGGGTGTTGACCGCCCCGAGCGCCAGGGACCTGTCGTCGAGCGACTCGCACACAACCGCGGCCCTGCTCTTGAGGGGGGCTGTCACGTTCAGGCCTGCATACCCGTACCTGTGCAGGACCCACAGCGCGAGCACGAGGCTGCCCGGCTCGACTGGCAGGAGCTCGTAGCTCCCGCCGGAGCCCATCTGTTCGAGGAACGCCCTGTGCAGGGCGGGCGAGAGCGAGGAACGCAGGGGCCAGCCGACGAGTCCCAGCTTCCACGGGTCATTCCCCATGGCGCCGGTCCCTCGCGGCCAGGAAGGCCCTGTGCAGCCACCTGGCCGCGCCGCGGGGCTCGAGGAAGACCGGGGCGAGGAAATCGGCTCCCGCGGGAGCGCGGCCGTCGCGCACCATGTCCTCGGCGATTCCGGAATGTGCGTAGACCCTTATCGTGCCTATGCTCACGAATGTGCTCCCCCATCCCAGGAGGAGCCTCGCCCTCAGCATGAACAGGAGCTTGCCGACAAGGGCGGCGAAGCCCTCGCCCGGGTTGCCGCTGAAGAAGTTCACTCCCACGGCCAGCCCCGCCCGCCTCGCGGCGGCCACCGAGGGATAGAGGTCGGAAGGTCTGCCGTTCTTGCCCAGCATCCTCAAACCCCTCGCGGTTATGGCGTCGGGCGACAGGTCCACCTTCACCGCCCCTGCAGCCTTCATCGCCGCCAGGTCGGCAGCCTCCACTCCCGTATCCAGCCAGGCGCCCCACTCCATGTGCGCCTCGAGCCGTGCGACGGCCCTGACCAGGGACCTGAAATAGTCCCTGGGAGCGTCGAAGACCGAGTCCACGAACTGGAACCTTTCTACGCCCAGCCTGGCCAGGTTCTCCACATCCGCCGCGACGGCCTCCACGGGGCGGCAGCGGAATGACCGGCCTCCCAGGAAGGAGTAGGTGCAGTACCGGCAGGAGAACGAGCACCCTCTCCTGCTCTGGACTCCCACGCCGAAGCCCCTCGCATAAGGCGCCAGGTCGAAGAGGGAGTAGGCGGGCGGGCGGATGGCCGTGAGATCCGGTCTCGGCGGAATGGTCAGCCGGGGCGGAGTGGAACCCGATCCCAGCGTCTCCAGGATGAACGGCAGCGCCTCCTCTCCCTCGCCGGCCACGCCGTAGTCTATCCTGGGGAAGGCCTTCATCAGCGTTTCCGGATAGATCGAGAACCCGGGGCCTCCGACGACGACCGCTCCCCTGTAGCCGGAGAGGGCGGAGAGCGCCTCCCCGAAGGGGGCGAGATACGAATGGGTCCTCGGCCACGAACTGTCGTCGATGTTCCTGAGGGAGATCGCGGTGACCTCGGGGGCGAACGATCCGACAGCGTCGGCGAGCTCCCTCCGCGGGTCGTCGCAGATACCCAGGTCGAGCACCCTGATCTCGTGCCCCTGCAGCTGCCCTGCGAGGCAGGCGAGCCCCAGGGGGAAGATGGGTTCCTCCCGCCTCCCGGTGGGTGATTGAACGAGCAGCAGTTTCATCAGGACTCCGCAGTCTTAGCGTTTCTCCGATCATTGACTATAATGATTTCATGCTGTTTCCGCTGATCGTCGCGCTCTGCTCGCTGGCTGCCGGGGGCTGCGGGGGCGGCTCCCGGCTCCTGCCGTGGAGACAGCCATCCCTCGACGGCCTGGCCGCAGGGATATTGTCGGCGCGGACGATCCCCGAGTCGCCAGGGCTCCTCGTGATGGCCGCTTCGTGCGGATGGCCCGGCTCCATCGAGCTCGTCTCAACCGGCTCCCTGGAGGAACTCGAGGCACAGCTCGAAGCCTCTCCCGAGGGAACCTGCTGGGGCTCCTCCGGCGACGACTCCCTGGTCGTCCTGGTCACAGCCCCCTTCCCGGATGTGGTGCCCGAGGGGCTCGACCTGGTGATCCCCCGCCACGGGTCGGCATCCTTCTCCCTCCTCCCTGCCGGTGGCTGCGACAGGGTTCTGGCCTCGTACCCTTCCGGCGAGGTGGTGGAACTCGTCCCGGACTCTGCGGGCGTCCTCCACTTCCAGGCGAGGGAGCAGGGCCTCTCCTGGATCGAGGCGGTCAGAGACGGGCCCGAAGGCCCGGAGGTCGTCCTGCTGCTCCCGGTCTGCGCCGGGATCAGCGCATCCAGGGCTCTGGAGACAGGGCTCGCCCCCGGGATGGACACGCTCGAGGACATCCTCTCGGACATCGGCGAGAGAAGGGGCCGAAGGCATCTGCAGCCTCTCGTGCGCACGGACCCGCTGGACAGTCTGGCCCTTGCAAGGGCCCGTGAGGTGGCCGAGTCCGGAGTGGTCAGCCATGCCGGTCTGCTGAGGCGGGAGGCTCCCGTCGACGGCCTCACGAGGGCGGAGAACATCGCCCGTGGAGGGAGCCTTGCCGAGGCCCACGCGATGATCATGGCAAGCCCCATCCACCTGGCGGCATGCCTCGATCCTGAATACGGACAGGTGGGCATCGGCTCGGCCGTCCAGATAGGGCGTTACGGCTGGCAGATAGTCGTCGTGGAAATCTTCCTGGGAGCGGCGCATGATCGGTGTCCGTAGCGTGGCCCACGCCTCCGCGGCCGCTCTCCTGACGGTGGCGGGCGTCCTGCTGGTGGCTTCCTGCAAGAGCCCGGGCGCCGCCGCCGTCCTCTGCGCGTCGGCGCTGCTGGCCGGGGAGCTCCCCCTCAGGAATGACAGGGCCGTGCGGCTGACCCTCGCACCGGTGCCACTCGCGGCACTCGCCGGCGTCGCAGGGCCCCTGGAGGGCATGGCCGCAGGCATGCTCTTCCTGTCGGCTGGAGTTCTGCTCAGGGGCTTTCCAGGGAACACCGGATCCGGCTCTGCCAGAGCCGTCCTGTCCGTGATCGTGCCCTGCCTCCTCGCGGCTTCCCAGTCGGCGATGCATCTCGGGGCCGGGCCCGGTCTCTCGGCTGCGGTCGCGTTCGTCCTCCTGGTGGCCGGATCTGGGATGCTGGACGCCATCCGGGGCGGGCGCCGCGCATGGGCCGGGTCGCTCCTGTGGATCCCGGCGGGGGTGCTGATGGCTCCTCTGCTCTACCTGACATGGCTGGGCGTCTCGCAGGCCGGCACGACAGGGGCCGCGCTGCTCTCCCTGCCGCTGTTCGCCTTCGCGGGCCTGTCCTCGTGGAGGCGGCGCAGCCTCGACCTCTACGAGAGGAAGACCTCCGAGCTCGCGGCCCAGAACGCTCTCTCGGCAGAGCTCGCCTCCTCGAAATCCACGACCGAGTTCCTGGACACGGCAGGCAGGTACCTCTCGCCCGGCTCCAGATCGTTCGTGGTTCTCCTCACGAGACAGGCGGGGGGCGGGAGCGGCTGGGTGGGCTGGTCCAGTGCGGAGCAGAGGGCCTCGAACGCCTTCCCCGCCCAGGGCGGACCGCCGGGCTGGAACGAGATCAGGACCGGAGTCAGGCTCCAGGGGAGGTCCGGAGCGCTGATCGGACTTTCCCCGTCCAGGGACATGGCCCTGTTCGTGGACGGAGGCGCAGCCACCCGGCTGGAGGCCATGGAGCCCGACATAAGGGGTAACTTCGTCTCGCTCGTGAACCACGCATGGCAGGCGGTGGGACACTCCCTCACCATAGACAGCGCCTTCATCGCGGCCGCGATGATACTCGCCCGGCTGGCCGATTCCAAGGACGACTACACGCATGGCCACTCGATCCGGGTCGCACGCCTCAGCTACATGCTGGGCGCTCGGATAGGCCTGTCCGTCCAGAAGCTCAAGACCCTCCGGGTGGGCGCGCTCCTGCACGACCTCGGGAAGGTCGCGGTCCCGGCGGAGATACTGACCAAGCGCGGCCTTCTGACCAGGGAGGAGAGGACCGTCATCGAACGGCACCCCGTCGAGGGCGCCGAGATACTCGGCTCGCTCAGGGGGTATGACGAGGTGAGGGAGATCGTCGGCAGCCACCACGAGAGGCTCGATGGCAAGGGATATCCGTCGGGGCTCTCCGGAAGGGGCATCCCGTTCCTGGCTCGGGTGGTCGCCGTTGCAGACACCTTCGATGCGATCACCTCCAGCAGGTCCTATCGCGCCGACGCAGACAGGCAGACGGCTCTGGAGGCGATCCGCGCAGGCAGCGGCACTCAGTTCGACTCGCGGGTCGTGGCCGCTCTCGAGAAGATGCTGGAGGACGGCGATGAAACCATCTGAACCCGCCCGCACAGGCCCCGCGGCCTTCCAGCTCCTCGTCTGGATCCTCGCGGCGGTCTCCGTGCCGGACTCCCCGGCCCCCTCCTCCTCCATCGAGTCCCTGACACTGATGATCGCCACCTGGGTCGGCGTCCTGGGGGCCACCGCCTTCAGCTACCTCTCCTCCAGCGGCATCTCTGTGTCCCTCGTCACCTGCTTCCAGTGCCTGCTGGTGATGACGGGCTTCGACAGGGCTTCCGAGGCCGCGTTCCTGATCGCCTGCTTCCTCGGGACGATGTCGTTCTCGGGGAGGATAGGGCTGGGGGCGCGTGACGGCGCCGGCCTCTCCCTGAGAGCGGCGCTCACCCAGTGGGCTGCTCTGAGGATCGCAGGATTCGTCTATGCGGTAACGATTCCGGCAGGCCTCTCCGGCACGCTTCCCGGAGCTGCAGCCTGCTCTGTCTTCGCAATCGTGCTGCTCCAGGCTTCAGCGCTGGTCCTTCGCTCGATCGGAGGGCGCGGGAGGCTGCTGAGGACGGAGTTCAGCTTCGCGAGGCTGATGCACGGAGTCGCTCTGCCGGTCTTCTTCATGCCTTTCCTTCTGCCGGCGGTGACCGGGGCGGTCGGACCGGGCGCGGCGCGCGGAGACGTCTCCCTCCTGCTCCCTGCCGGCGTGGCGTCGATGATCACCGTGCAGGTCGCCATGGCGCTCAGCCTGGAGAGGTCCAAATGGTCTCAGGGCAGGGCGCTCTCGCTGGAGAAGGCCATGGCCGCGCTCTCCCGCAGGCTGGTCTCCTCGAAGAACCCTGCGGCGGCGCTCCAGAGCCTGGCCGTGGAGCTGCAGGAGGCCATCAGGTCGAGGGCCATCAGGGTCACCTGGGGCAACCTCTCGATGGCCCTGCCGTCGGGCTCCCCCCTGCCGCGGGGCAAGCCCCTGCGCCGGACGGGAAGGGCGGGCCTGCAGGCGGAGATATGGGCCGACCCGGCCACAGTGCTCGATCCTGCGCGGCTCGACGCCTTCGTCCTCCAGACGGAGGCCGCCCTTCAGAGCATCGAGCTGGGGAGCAGCATCAGCAGGGAGGCGTGGAACTGCATGGAGGCGATGGTGCAGTCCCTCGACCGCTCCGACCACCGGCTCGCAGGCCACAGCAAGCGCGTGGCCAGGCTGGCGACCGAGCTGGGCCGCCGGCTGAACCTCCAGCCGGGACTGCTGGACAGCCTCCGCATGTCCTCGCTCCTGCACCACGTGGCGCAGTTCGTCCTCACCTCACGCCCCTACGAGGACCTGCCGGATGCGGACAGCTCGCTCTCGCGCTTCGCGCTTCCCGGAGAGGCCATCGAGGGTCTCACGAGGATGAGGGAGAACTTCGACGGTACCGGGCTGCCGGATGGCCTGGCGGGCAACATCATCCCGATTCAGGCCAGGATACTCTCGGTGTCCGACGAGTTCATCACGGGCGTGGAGAGGATGGGCGGGGATGCGGCGATGACCGCCGTCTCGCAGCGTTCGGGCAGCCTGTACGACCCCGCCATAGTCCAGGTCCTCTCCGCCACCCTGGAGGACGGCTTCGAGGCCTGATCCCCTTTCCGCCGCACCCGTCAGCGCAGGCCCAGATTGGGCGGTGAGACGCTCCCCTCCAGGCTGAAGCTGGCTTCTCCGGCCTCCGCCGTGATCGAGTAGCGTATCGTCCGGATCCTGTCCCTCCCGGCCTCGTCCGCCAGCACGACGCCATCCAGCGCGCGGCCGGAATCGTCCAGGTACTCGAAGGAGATCGAAGTCGAGGCAGGCGCCTCGAACAGGACGGTCCCCGCTGCATCCTCCACGGTGATTCCGCCGCCGGGCGGGCTCGAGATCGAGATCCGGTCCTCCGGCCCGGAGTGACCCGGTTCCTCCGTGTCGTCGAGGAAGGAGACCTGCGAGGGGCCCGCGCAGGCGAATGGATGCCTCCCGGCTCCCGGGCGCGACGCGGCGTAGCCGGCGCGGCCCAGGGCTGCGGAGATCCTCTCCGCGGCCAGGCCCGCCTCGGCCGAGGCCCTCCCCGCGTCAGCAGCCCTCCGGGCCGCCTCCCTGCCGTTGAGATAGACGGCATAGAGGGCGCCCAGCAGGACGACGAGGACTGCGATCACCACGACAAGCTCGACGAGTGTGAACCCCTGCCGGCGCGGCGGGATGCCGTCCGGCATGCACCGGGGTGCGCGGGCGCTAGAAGATGTTGTCGTCTATCCTGCCGTCCCCGAAGTCGGGATCGAGCTGCCAGGAGATCATCTTCCAGGCTTCCAGGGTGGGGAATCCGGGAGGGTGGACGGAGGCGTATCCCTCGTCCCAGGCTATGGTCAGCTCGTAGCCGGAGAATCCCGTCTCGAGCGAGCCGAACCTCTCTTCCAGGAGCCCTCCGAGGACATTCAGGGAGAACCTCCCCCCTCCGGCCGAGGGATCTTCGGCCTCGAGGGAGCCGGACGGACAGGCGAGGTAGGCGCCTATCGAGAGGTGCCTGTCGGTCGTGATGTCCCAGGGGCGGGGCCAGTCGGGCGCGCCGGAAGCGTCCGGGTCGGCAGCCACGATGATGTCGCCGAGCGACACCAGCGCGAGCGGCGAGCCGGAGTAGGCGGATTGCGAGCTGATGGGCCCCATGACGACCAGGGGGCCGCCGACCACGATGGTCAGGGGCTGATCGACCGCGCCGAGCGACTTCATGTAGACGGGGGCGAACCCGCTCTGGATGTACACGATGCTCCTGCCGCCCAGCCCCAGCGTGTCCACCTGCATCCCGGGACCGGCGGAGTAGAGGAGGCGGCGCCCGTCCAGGAGGACCCTCCTGGCCCCCCGTATCAGCGACCCCTGCCGTGAGGCCTCCGCGGAGAGGGTCTCGAAGCAGGCGGTCAGCCTGGAGAAGCTTACGCTGTCGGCGGCTCCGTCCCAGTACGGCCTCCCCTGGAGCATCTGCGGATAGGGGCGGACCCAGGTTCTGCTGCCGGGGGGGTGGGGCAGGTCGCTCCTCCCGAAGTCATCGAAGAGGAAGCCGCCGCGGGCGGTTGTCGAGACCGATGCCACCCACGGGTCGTCTGCGGAGTCCGGCGACTCGCTGGAGAAGCTGACAGGGCCGTTGGAGTGCACCGGGCCGGCCATGATGCAGCCGTCGTCCAGGAAGCCCGCAGGCACGCCTGCGTCGACCAGCAGCGAGTACCTGGAAGGATAGTCCGGCAACGCCCTCACCGAGACATCCCTCATGAGCCCGTTCGAGAGCCCCCTCGCCCTGATCTCCACCGAGCCGATCCGGCAAGGGAGGTAGTTCTGGTCCGAGGGATCGATCAGGACCCAGACGCTCTCTCCGGACGGGAGGGATATCCACTGGGCGCTGTCTCCCGGGAGGGCGAAGGGCTCCCTGCCCCCCGGGACCGAGTCGGCCAGCGACAATGTGTGGAGGGCGAGGCTCACTCCGGCCTCGGCTGCGAACTGCGCCCTGGTCCTGTCGAGCTTGAATGCGAAGCTGGCCACGTTGCTCTGGAAGATCACGTAGACGGCGCCCGCCAGGATGAAGAGCACGAGCCCGAAGATCGCGGCCAGGGCGAGCACGGCGCCTGTCGCGCCGCGCCGCCCTGCCTCAAGGGGTCTAGAACCAGTGCTCATCCACCGAGTCGAGGTCGAGGTCGGGCTTCTCCGCCCAGTACACCACGTCCCACCGGCCCGTCTGCGGGAAGAACGGCGGGTGCATGGAGAGCAGCCTGGGGTCGTAGTAGATCACGGTGTCGTAACCGGAGCTCGGGGTGGTGGTGTACCCCTCCGTGTTCACGATGTAACCGCCCATGACCATGAAGTCCACGGGGCCGGGCGGGACGTTCCAGTTCTCGGCGTTGAACGCGCCGTTGAGGTCCATCACCACCATGTCGTACTCGATGTCCGCATTCGTGACGATGCGCCAGACCGGGTCGGTCCAGTCGGTTCCCCCCACGCTCTCCGGATCCACCGCGATGGTGAAGTTCCCGTAGACGATGATTATCCCCAGCATGGTGAAGTTGCCGGCGTCCTGCAGGTCGCGGTTCTGGTACTGCAGGGTGCCCGACACGAAGAGGCTCCCGTTGACTCCTATCGTCAGCGGCATGCTGAGTCCGTCCTGGCACCAGGGCGCGGTGCCGGTGACGTACGGCGGCATGCTCTTCAGATAGACCCTCTGGGCGGCGCCGTTGTCGATCCAGACCACGGGATTTACCAGGTCGCCCAGATAGAAGCGCTGGACCGCGGCCGCGTTGCTCTCCTTCACGAGCAGCGTGTCGTTCCTCAGTATCATCCTGGTGCGGTCGTCGAGAGTGCCAGGACCGAAGTAGAGCCCTCCGGAGATGGCCGCGTTGCGGGCATCCCCCCAGTCGACCTCGCCGGGGCCGTATGCGATCGGGTCCACGTTCAGCTCGAAGTAGGGCGCACCCATGGACATCCTCTCCGGGGGCTGGATGGAGAGGTTGCCGTAGACCGGAGAGGTGCGGTACGGGGGAGCGGTGCCTCCGAAGCCGGTGCTGTACCAGTAGCCCGGTGACGCCAGGCTGAAGCGGTAGAACCAGATGTCATTGGTGGTCGAAGCGTCGCTGCTGAAGAGGCAGACTCCTCCGTTCGCGAAGAAGGGTCCGTCGAACCTGTAGCCGTCGCCGTAGTAGCCGTTGGTGGGCGGCACGTTGAGGAAGGTGGCGAACCTGGCGAAGTTCTCGGGGACGACCACCGTCTCCATTCCGTAGTCGAAGGTTCCCTGCTGGGACTCCACCCTTCCGAGGGCCCTCAGGCCGTAGGCGTCGCCCGCCCAGACCTCCGGGTTGTTGTTGCTGGGATCGACCCAGACCGTCACTTCGCCCAGGTCGTCCCCGGGCAGGTCCTCCCACCCTGTCGCGGGAGGCTCGGGCAGGAACTGCACCGGGAGCGTGTCGTAGGGTACCGAGGCGCCGCCCATGATCATGTCCACGGCCAGGTTGGCCCCGGCCTCGGCCGTGTACCTGGCCTGTATCCTGTCACGGTCCCAGGTGTAGCTCTTCATGTTGGCGTCGAACAGGGTGTACACGGCGGCCGCGAGGATGGAGAGGACGAGGGTGGCTATCACCACCATCGCGAGAGCCGCTCCTCTTCTGTCTGGCTTCATCTTCTCCCCCTCCTAGTTGGGCACGGCGAAGAACTGGATGTTGTCGAGGTTCCAGCCGCCGCGCTCCATGAACGGGCCTGAGTACTGCAGGAACCTGATGAAGTAATAGGAGTAGCCTGCTCCCCAGGCCGCCGTGAACTCCGGCGTGAGATCGATCCACTCGTCATCCCAGTCGAGCTGGTTCTCGCCGCTGTACTGCCTCACCAGCTTCCAGGCGCTCGATACGGAATCGGGGGGGGTGGTCGAGTTCGAGAACCCTATCGAGATGTAGGCGTCGTCGGTGGCCGAGAGCCTGACGCAGCGGTAGTACTCCACCGATACACTGTCGTAGAGGCTCTGGCTTGGCATCGTGTAGGCGGGCGAGACCAGCCATGCCCACTGGTTGGAGGGGTAGTACCCATCGACAGTCAGGTCGGTGCCCGCGACCGTCAGGCCGTTCTCGGGAGTGAGAGCCGGATCGACGCTGAGGACCAGAGGCGCCGCTATCTCCCAGTCGTCATCTCTGCCCCCGTGGGTCCACCAGCCGCCGGACCCCGACGTGCCCAGCTCTGAGGCCAGATAGATCACCTCGAAGTCGTTGTAGAGATTGTAGTTGTTGAGAGGCACCGAGTCGTCGGGGGTGGTCCCGCTTATCTCGCCGAGGGCCCCTGTCGTGGACTGCACCCTGATGGCCGGCCTCCTGGCGTGGAGGGCCAGCACGGTCGGATCGGCGGTATCGCTGCCGGCCTGGCGGCACCTGACTGCGGAAGGCGCATCCTCGGTCATCCACGAGGTGTTGGCCGAAGTCCAGCCGGCGTCGTGCTGCTCCACCTTGATGCAGAGGTTCATCCCCGGCGGCAGCAGGAAGGTGTCGTCGAGGTTGAGGGTCTTCCAGCCCGTGGAGTTTACACCCAGGGTGCCCTCGTCCACGACCTGGGTCATCGTCGCCTTGTCGATCTCGCCGGCGCCCGCAAAGGTCGAGTCGGCGATCGCAGCCATGTAGACGTCATAGGTGAAGTTCCAGGGCGAAGGCACCGATGCCGCCTCGAAGTCGAGCGCGCTGATCTCGTAGCCGGTGGCCTGGCCGAACACGCGGAAGTTGTCGATGTGCCAGCCCACGTCCGCGGTGGTGGTGTTCGAGCCGAACACGAAGCGGAACCTGACGGTGTGCCCGGCGTACGAGTCGAGGTTCACGGTGTCCGTCCGCCAGGTCTGCAACCCGCAGAAGATGCGCATGCCCGCTCCGCCCGGGAAGCCCGCGAGGGAGTTGGCGCTGTAGACCAGGCCGGAGGCGTCGGTCAGCGTGACCCAGCCCCCTCCATCCACCGAGAGCTGGACGAATCCGCCGTCGTACTGGTTCTGCGTGTCCACATAGTGCGTGAACTGCATCTTGGGCGAGACCACCCAGGCGGGGATGGAGACGGTCGGCGTGGTCAGATAGCAGTAGGTGTTGTTCGCGTACTGCGTGCCGGAGGCCTGCTGCACCGTCCACGAGTATCCGTAGAGGGCGTCCACCTCCTTGGTGTTCCAGGTGTCGAGGTGCCCGGCGCTCATCGGCCCGTGGGACCAGCCCGAGAGGCCGAGGCCCGGCGTGAGCCTGCTTATCCTGAGGTCGTCCCACTGCATGCCGCCCGATGGGATCGGATTCCCGCCGAACTGGCTCAGGGACACGCGGTAGTTGGAGCCGAACGGGTAGGACGAGGCGAAGGCCGCATCATCGAGGTCGACGAAGACGGTCTCCCATCCGGCCGGGCCTGCGCCGGCGCCTATTCGCGTGTAGGTCGTGTCGGCCGTGACTACGATGTTGTCCAAGGAGATGCCGTCGTTGTTGTCCAGCGAGACGGCGGTGTTGTTGTTGTTCGAGCCGAACAGCACGTAGAGGTTCGCGGGCATGGTGACCGGGGTGAACCGGTAGCTGCGGTTGAACCAGCTGCTGTTGTTGTAGGAGGAAGGCGTGAGGTTCACGGGATCGGTCGGCGCGGCGGCGATGCCCACGCTGCTCCAGCCCACGAAGTCGCCCGTCGCTCCCGTGTTGTCGCCGTCGTTGTGGTCGTGGAACCTGTAGCTGACGGTCAGGGGCGTGTTGTTGGGAAGCCCGCCCGTGCTGAAGTAGACGGCCATCCGGTTGGCGACCCCCGCGCCGTTGGAGACCCTGTCCAGGGTGATGAAATTGCCGTCGCCGAGCCATCCCGCGGGCGAATGCACTCTCCACTGGCCGTTGACAGGGATCTGCGTGGTGATGCCCGGAGGCAGGACCCCGGCCGTGGGGAACCCGGTGTGGAACAGAGTGTCGATGTCGGTGAAGAAAACGCCGTCCATCGCGTCCGGGGCTCCCTCGTAGCTGCGGCACTTCACGGAGAGGAGCAGCTCGTCGGTCATGTAGCTGAAGGGGCTCAGGTCGACCGTGACGGTGGCGATGTTCCTCGTGCCCGTCCCCGCCGTCGGGCGGTGCATCTGCAGGACGTCATCGGTCGTGTTGATGCCGCAGGACCCCATACCCAGGGCCGCGAAGGACCAGCTCAGGAGCGGGGCGTCGGTGAACGGCTCCCAGAACAGCACGGTGGTGTCAGTCACCGCCGTCGGGTTCACGTTCTCCTCCCACAGGTTGATCTCCTGCGAGCTGACCCCGGGGCCCTCGAAGTCCTCGAGCGTAGTCAGCTCGTCCCCGTGGTCGCCGGCCGTGGTGCCGCAGCTCCAGGCGATCGCATTGTAGAACAGGGGCCAGCCGCCCGACTCCGTGTACTCGCTTGCGTCGTAGGGGCTGAAGTGGATCCTGCGGAGCGCCTCGTCGTCCTCGTCGCGCACGATGATGGCGCAGTTGGCCACCGCCGTGCCTCCGATGCCGAGGTACTCGGGGTTGGAGAGGGCGGGATCGGTGCCAAGGAGCATCGACTGCCTGCCGCTGGAGATCGGCGAATATGCGTAGATGGTGTCCGGCGTGATGTTCTTGAAGACGGGGTGGTCTATCGCATAGGCAGTCACGACAGGCTCCTGCGAGTCGTGCTCGCCGGTGCCCATCCCGAAGCACTCGTATGCGTCCTGCGCATCCAGCGTGACGATCGGGACTCCGGCGCCCTCCAGGAACGAGGCCATGCCGGAGTGGGAGCCGCTGTCCATGTGCCTGAGGACGATCACCATCACGTCGGTGTAGTCGTACGTGATCAGCTGGTCGTCGGTGAGCACGGTCACGGTGTAGCCCCAGAGCTGGAGCCTGTTGATCATCAGCTGCTGGTCTTCCGTGGGCTCGGGGATCGCGCCGATGCCATCGACGTTGAAGACGATGATCCCGTCGAGGGGCGCGGGCGGGAAGAAGGCGGGATTGATGTTGTGGTTCACGCCCAGGTTCCGGGGCGAGACCGTGGTGTGGAGCACTGTCTGGTAGACGTCGCCCGCATAGGTGGCCGTGAGCTCGATGGTGATCTGGACGTGCCTGATGAGGTCGCGCCCGGCTTCGTCCAGCGGCATCACGAGCTCGTCGCCGTCCTCGTCGAAATAGAGGAAGCTCAGGTCGGTGACGTTCTCGCCGAACTGCTGAGTCTTCCCGGCGTTGTCCGTCACCGTTATCCGGTTGTTGAGCAGCATCACGTGGCGGTAGTCGGCATCGTCCAGAGTCCGGAAGGGCCGGAAGTCGGCGTAGAAGCCCAGGGAGTCGTTGTCGGCCTGCGTGACAGGGTGCCAGTCGTCGTTGTCCCAGCCGCCGTATGGCATGTAGCCGACCCAGATCACCTCGTTCGTGAGCCTGTCCAGGGCGAGCCTCCCCGCCACGTCCAGCTCGTTCTGGCGGCGGGCGAAGTTGAAGTGCTCGGTCCCCGACACGAACATCATGAACACCGCGGCCATGATCACGCCGAGAATGACGACGACGATCGTCACCTCGACGAGGCTCATGCCGCGCCTGCCCGAATCGCTGCTTCGCATGTCCACCACCCGCCTAGAGAATCGTGCTGAGCGTCAGGGTGTCCGGACCCTGGGCGCCATCCCAGACAACCATGCTCTGCACGAGCCGGGCCTCGGACAGAGTCGAATACGGAGTGCTGATAAGCATGTACCTGGAGAACTTCTCGAATGTGACCGGGCCCGTGGTGCCGTCGGGCATGGTGGAGATGTCGAGGGTCCTGATCTCCTCGAGGCCCTGCCGGCTCAGCTCGAGCGCCCTGGTGCGATCGTCCATCACATCGGACTGCTTGATGATGTACCCGAAGAAGAAGCCTATCCCGATGATCAGGATCGCCAGCAGCACGCTTGCCAGAAGGACCTCCACGAGGGTGAACCCGCCGTTCCTGGTGCGCCTTCCCCCCACTGCGATCACATCCCTTCTCCTATTGGTAGAACTTGCGCTCGAGATCCACGAGTCCCCCCGGGGGAGACGATACCGACACTTCGAGAACGATCACCCCGCCGGGCTCCTCGCGCGCCTCGGTGCGCACGGAGTAGCTTCCTCCCGCCGCGCGGACCACGGTGTTCCTGGCGCCGAAGGGCCGGGGAGGCGGGCCTGCACCCCAGGAGGCCATCTCGTCGGAAGCCAGCGCGAGCGCTGTGCGCCGCGAGGCAACGAGCCTCTGGCCTCTCAGGAACGTGCCCGTCGCCAGGCACAGGGCCGCAAGGACGACGAGGGTGATGCCCGAGGCCATGAAGGTCTCCGCGAGCGAATAGCCGCGCCTGGGAATCATCCCTCGATCCACTCCATCTCCTCGGGTCTCAGGGCTCCGTCGGCTCCCCGGCGCATGGCGACCTCCAGGCGGCGTGAGAGAACGACGCGCCCGTCTCTGGTGCTGACCGCGCTCCAGACCTGTGTCAGGTCCGGGCCGGCGGCGGGATTCAGCGAGAGGGAGAGGCCTTCCTCCTCTGCGACGAGGGCGTCATCGCCCCCTCCGTCGATGTCGGTCCAGGAGATCACCTGTCCGCCGATGTCCGTGACCGAGCCTGTAAGGGGATCGAGCAGGGCCAGGCTTCCGCCGAGCATCCCGGCCAGGCCGCCTGCGCCGGAGACGATCCTGCCGCTCCAGTTCCGCAGGAGGGGGCCGAACGACAGACAATCCTGGAACCCGCCCCATGCGAGCCGCCTCCATGCGGAGGAGCCATCCGGGGCATCCCACCTCACGCCGAGGCCGCCGGTCTGCGGCAGCACTCCCCAGGCGCCCGGGGAGCGCCCGGGCAGCCTGTCGGAGAACAGGATCCCGGTGGAGGAAAAGAGTGCGGCGGCCGAGGAGTCCGATATCCAGACCATGTCCTCCCGGCCGTCGGAATCGATATCGACCCTCAGGACGTCGACGATCTCGCCATGGCGCAGCGCCGGGTCCTCCACGAAGTCGCCGCCGGGCCATACCCCCCCTGCGAGCACCGCCGGGCAGGACCCAGGAGGCGAGGGCACGAGCGTCACCGATCCCTCCTCGAGGTCGACCAGCGCCCCGCGGCCTTCCGAGGCGAGAAGGACGCATGCATGTCCGCCGACACTGTCGAGGGAGGCCAGCGTGCCCGGGACCAGAGGGAACGGAACCCCTCCGACGGAGATCGCTCGATCGGGCGGCTCCATGCCATAGACGCTGCAGCCGAGCCTGTCGCCCACGGCAACGGCGAAGAGCGGGCCACCTTCGGCCGGCTGCCCCCGCCATCCCGCGAGGAGGAAAGTCCCCTGACCGCAGGGTATGCGGAATGACCCGGTCGAAGGCGGGGAAGGCATTCCGGCGAGCGGAAGGACTCTCACGAAGAGCGTGTCCGAGGATCTCTCCGCGACCGAGACACCCGGGAACGCCGGAGCTGCGGCCCCGTCGGCTGCAATGCCGAGCCTCACGAGCCCGGGAGGCGACTGGACCTCCGACAGCTGCTCGAGCGAGGTCACCACCCCTCCGACCTCCACCTCGACGGGCCCTTCCGAGACGCCCGTGCCGGCCAGGAGGCGCTCCAGCCTGTCAGCCGCGCTCTCCTGCGAGAGACGCGCCTGCGCCAGGAGCTCCAGTTCCTGCTGATCGTCCAGCATGGAGCGGAGATATCCGAAGAGAAGGGCGGCGGAAAGCAGGACCACCGAGGAGGCCGTCAGCGCGATCACCAGGGCGGCGCCCCTCTGTCTTCCTGTGAGCAACCTGGAATTCATGGTCATGCAGAAACAGAAAGCAAGAAACTTGCCGCAATATTAGACCATACTATCACGCAAATTAGATGTTAAATTATTCTAATTGTGCATGTCCCTGCACAGAGCATGAACGGCCGCTGCATACAGGGGAGATTCCGGGGCATCCCTAGGGATCGGATGACGCACCTTAGGCGCCCGGCTTCAGCCTGAACATCCTCCCGGGGAGCTGCTCGACCACTCCCGCCATCTCGAGCTCGAGGAGCCGCGCGAGCAGCTCGGGGGCAGGGCGCGACAGCCCCCTCACGAGCTCGTCGAGATGGACTGGGCCTTCGCAGAGGGAGGTGGCGATCTCCTTCAGGATGCCCTCCAGCCGGGCGGCGGGCGCCTCCCGGGACGAACTCCTCCTCTGCAGTCCGATCGCGTCGAGCACGTCCGAGGCCGATGTGACGACGCCCGCACCCTCCTTCAGGAGGCGGTTCGTGCCCCGCGAGCCCCCTCTCAGTATCTCGCCCGGCACCGCGAGGACGTCCCTGCCCTGCGCAAGGGCTGCGTCGACCGTGATCATCGTCCCGCTCCTGTCGCCGGCCTCGACCACGACCACCGCGCTGGAGAAGCCGCTGATGAGCCTGTTCCTCCTGGGGAAGTTCCAGGCGTCGGGCTCCGTGCCCGGGGGGAACTCGCTGACGAGGCAGCCGCGAGCCTGGATTTCCGCGGCCAGCCGCACATGCTCCCGGGGGTAGATGATGTCTATGCCAGAGCCCAGCACCGCGAGAGTGGATCCCCCCGCCTCGAGGCAGCCTCTGTGGGCTTCTGCATCGATGCCCCTCGCGAGTCCGCTCACGACGCCCACCCCTTCGGCGGCGAGCTCCCTCGACAGCATCCGGGCCACTCCGAGCCCGTAGGGGGATGCCCTGCGGCTTCCGATGACCGCCACGGCCGGCCGCTCGAGGAAGCCGGTCATGTCTCCCAGCCAGAACAGGGCTGCGGGCGGATCGGGGATGTCGCGGAGGACCGCCGGGTAGCCCGGCGAGGACAACCAGGTGCCGCCAGCTCCGGATGACTGCAGGTAATCGATCGCATATCCGAGTTTTTCGGGATCGGGCGCTCCCGATGGATGCGAGACCCTGAGCCTCTCCACCGCTTCAGGGGGATCGCAGGCCAGCAGGAGGGATCTCAGGAAGGCGGCGCCGGCTCCGCTCCAGCTGCAGGCTTCGACGAGGCTTCCGAGGCCGCCGTGCGCGCCTGCTTCACTCTTTCCCACAGAACGGACAGTAATCGATCCACCCCCTCGCCGGTTGCCGCGCTCAGCGAGACCGCGCCTCCGGGGAGGGACGACAGCATGCCGTCCACCTCGCCGGGCGGGATCGTGTCGGACTTCGACAGTACGATCATCCCCTCGGCCTCCGCCAGGGTCGGCGAGTACTTCGCGAGCTCCATCCTGAGTGTGACGAGCTGCTCGGACGGGGAGGCTTCGAGGTCCGGAGCCAGGAGGAATACGAGCAGAGAGGTCCGCTCCACATGGCGGAGGAACCTCAGGCCGAGGCCCGCTCCCTCTGATGCCCCCTCGATGAGACCTGGCAGATCGGCGACCACGAAGCTGCTGCCCAGTCCCATGCGCACGACGCCCAGGCAGGGGTGCAGGGTGGTGAACGGGAAGTTGCCGATCTTGGGGCGCGCGGCGCTGATCACCGAGAGGAGGGTGGACTTGCCCGCGTTGGGGAATCCCACGAGGCCTATATCAGCCATAATCTTGAGGTCCATGGCGATACGTCGCTGTTCACCCGGCCTGCCCGGTGTGGAGAACCTGGGGGCCTGTCTGCGCGAGGTCGCGAACCTGGCATTCCCGTGGCCGGCGGATCCTCCTCTTGCGACGATCATCGTCTGACCTTCGTCCGTCATGTCCGCCAGCACCTCGCCCGTCCCGAGGTCGGAGATGATCGTGCCGGGCGGGATCGAGAGCACGAGGTCCCTTCCGCTCCGACCGGTCTTCTTCGAGCCCGAGCCCGGCTTTCCGTTCTCGGCCCTGAACGAGGTTCCGGAGATGAAATCGGTAAGAGTGACGAGCTTCACGTCGACCAGGAGGATCACGTCCCCCCCGCGGCCTCCGTCTCCACCGCTCGGTCCGCCACGGGGGACGAAGGCCTCCCTGCGGAAGGCCACGGCCCCGTCTCCGCCGCGCCCTCCGGCAACGTCCACGACAACCCTGTCAACGAATCTCGATTCCGTCGCACACCCCCGGGGAAAACGGGCCCGCCTCAGACTTGCTGGGGCGGGCCCTGGGCAATCCTGTCCGGACCTCTATTCGCTGTAGCGGCGTACTCTGTCGATCTTCTCCTCGCAGAGCGCGATGGCGTTGGTGGCGGCGGTCACCATCTCCTGGGCCTGGCCCGAGCGGTAGCCCGAGACCTGGCTCAGGTAGCTGACGGCGGACTGGAGGTTCTGGATGGCTTCCTCCCAGATGGGGATGTTGGCCACGACCAGCTCTGAAACCTGCGCCCCCCTGGAACCCGCCTGGTAGTAGAAGGCGCCGACCATGTAGTTGGCAACCGGATCGTTGGGATAGGCGCTTCGGAGCCTGGAGAAGACCTGCTGCATCGTCCCGTACTGCCCGCTGTCGCGGTAGACGGTTGCGAGAAGCATGTAGGCCTGCCTGTCCCCCGTGGAGGAGATGACGGACTCGAGACGGTTCACGGCGTCCGTGGTGCGACCGGCACGGGCCTCGAGCTGGGCCGTGTAGATGGCCAGCTGAGTGTTGTCCGGCTGCTCGGCCAGGACGATTATCGCGTTGTCGGCGGCATCGGCATGGCGGCCCACCTCGGAATATGCGGACACCAGCTTGAGCCTCAGATTGGTGAACGACGGGTTGCTCGCGAGGACGGATTCGATGTTCGGGATCGCCGCCTCGTTGTCGCCGAGCTGCATGTAGAGAAGCCCCAGGGCATACCTCGCCTGGAGGTTCTGGGGGTTCTGGGCGACTGCGCTCTCGAAGCTGGCGACGGCCTCGTCGACCATGCCCATCGAGGTGTATGCGGTCGCCAGTCCGACATATGCCGATGCGTTGTCGGGATTCGCGGCGATGGCCCTGTCGAAGTAGTCCTTGGCCTCGGGGGCGTTGTCCCGGGCCAGAAGAACCTGGCCTATGCCGGCGAGAGCATCGGAATTGTTTGCATCGGAGGCGAGGATCTCCTCGTATATGACTTGCGCCCTGTCCAGGGAGTCGATGTCGGAGCGCATGTAGATACCCGCCAGATCGAGCCTGGCCTGGACGAGGCCGGGGTCGACCTGGAGCGCCTGCTTCAGTGAGGCGATGGCCATGGGCCAGTTCTCGACGCTCATGTGGTACTCGGCCATGCTGAGCGCGTTCTGAGCCCTCTGGCCCACCTGCTCCTGGATCGACCGGACCATCGCATCGGCGAGGGCCGAGACCTGGGCGTTGTCCCTGATCACGGTGGAGGGTTGGGGCGTGACCGTGCTGCCCGAGGCCACGACGCCGATGTTCCAGCTGACCTGATAGGGACCCTCGCCCGATGGCGAGACGAAACCGTACACGACAAGGTCGGCCTGGACCGCTCCGGCCGCGGAGCACGCTATGTCCGGCGGCACTCCGTACTGGAAGTCGGACGGGTTGAATCCGAGATCGGAGAAGGCGTCCTCGAGGTCCCCACGGTCGACGAAGGCGTAGTCGGCCGATTCGTTGAGTTCTGATTCGATTGCGTCATAAAGCTTTCCGCTGATCCATCTCGAATCGGAATCGCCGTATCCGAAAGGCACGACGGCCACGTTGACCGGGCCATCCGTGCCGCCGGGAGAAGCGACCGCCTGGCCGCAGGCCAGGGCCGACAGACAGAAGCCGAACAGGCCCAACCTGGTCAAGATATCCTCCTTGATGAACCGGTAAACTTCATTCATTGGTCTTCAAGTCCCTTGAATATGCCCTTGCAGGCCCGGCCGAACAACCGGTCCTCCCTGTTCTACCCCTGTATCCATACAAGGTTGCGCCCTGCCGATCCGGTTCGCCTCCATGAGTGCAGCCCTCCCGAGCAGCAGGTGCACTCCGGCGAGACCAGCACAGGGCAGCCCAGGCCACGGGCGGCTGCCTGGGCGATCGCGGCCGACCTGAGGTCGAGCCGTCCCGATCCGGATGCCGCTCCGGGGCAGGCGGAGAGGACCGCCTCCCTGACAGCCTCCCCCACGGAGTAGCAGAGGCCGCATATGCAGGGTCCGATGACGGCTGCGAACGGCTCCCCGGGGAAATCCTCCACGAGCTTGCCGATCACTCCGGCCGCCAGGCCCCTCCAGCCGGCATGAGCAGCTCCGAGCCACTCCGCCCCGAGCAGGAAGAAGGGCACGCAGTCGGCAGCCTTGAGGCCGGGGTGCCGCGGGCCGCGCCTGACGATCATGCCGTCGGCCTCCTCGCCTCCGCGAGGCTCGCGGAGGATCGTGGAGCCGTGCACCTGGTGGAGGAAGACGACGTTGTCGTTCTCCCCCGGCTCCTGACCCCCGAGGCCGCGGATCCTGAGCGAGCATCCCCCCGGTAGCGCCGCTCCGTCACCGGGGCGGAGATCCGACAGCTCCATCTTCATACTTCTCTCCTGCAACCGCATGCAAAGGCCAGCGCGTCCTCCTCGCAGACCTGCCGGAAGGCCGGGAGGGAACCCAGGATCAGGCGTCCGTAGGCGGCGGTTCGCGCCCTGCGGTCGAGGATGGCGACCACACCCCTGTCCGTCTCGGATCTCAGGAGTCTCCCCACGCCCTGTCTGAGCCTGATGACTGCGCTCGGGAGTGTCAGCTCCATGAACGGGTTGCCTCCCACCCCTTCTATCCGCTCGAGGCGGGCCGCAGTGAGCGGATGCCCGGGGGAGGGAAACGGGAGCCTGTCGATTATCACCGCCTGGAGAAGCTGGCCGGGCAGGTCGACACCCTCCCAGAACGTCGCGGTGCCGAGGATGATCCCCCCGGGATCGGCTCTGAACCTCTCCAGGATCGCGCTCTTGGACTGCATCCCCTGGACGTGCAGCCCGAGGCCGGGGATCGGCCGGCGGAGAGCCTCCGCAGCGGTGAGGTTGAGGTTGCGCAGGCTGGTGAAGAGGACCATGGTCCTGCCGCCGAGAATGCCGGCGAACCTTCCAGCCCAGTCCCAGGCGCATCTCGCGAGAGCTTCGTGCTCGTCGGGCCCGGGGAGGTCCCCGGGAACCAGGAGGACTGCCTGGTTGCCGAAGTCGAAGGGGCTCCCGAAATCCTCCGCAGCTGATGCGTCGGGAGCTCCGAGCCTCTTTGCCGAGTAGGAAAAGCTCCCGGCGACCGTGAGAGTCGCCGAGGTGAGCACGACCGAATCGAAGTGCGAGTAGACCTGCGCGGCCAGCTCCCTGCCCGGCTCGAGCGGCGCCGCTCTGAGCCTGCAGCTCCTGCCGGGACCCTCCAGGAACAGGCAGTTCTCCTCCCTGTCGGCCCCCAGGATCCCCTCCGCGCTCGAAGCGATGGCCTCGACCGCCCTCCGGGCCGGCTCGAGCCTCTCGCCCGGCATCGCGCCCGCCAGCCCCCTGGCCTCGCGGGCCACGCCATCGAGCTTCTCCCGGTTCTCCTCGAGGTCCCACCGGACCGCTTCGGGCACTCCGGGCAGCAGCAGCTCGAGGCATCCCAGAAGCGCCCTCGCCCTGTCCAGCAGAGGGATCACCTCGTCGGGGTCCGCTCCGCTGCAGGCTATTCCGTCGAACACGGGGAGCATGGCGCCCTGTGTGAGGGACCAGCCCAGGCACTCCGAGGCGGCATCCTCGAGCCTGTGGCCCTCGTCGGCCACGAGGATACCGGCCTCCGGAAGCATCTCGTCGGACAGGAGCGCGGTCACGAGGAGATGGTGGTTCAGGACGAGGAGGTGCGCCCGGCGGGCTTCCGCCCTGGCTTTCATGAAGAAGCACTGGGAGCGGCGGGGGCACTTCTGGGCCAGGCAGTCCGCCGAGTCCGATGTGATGCGTGAGAGCGCCTCCTGCCCGAGCTCCGAAGGCAGCTCCGACACGTCGCCCGTCGTCGTCCCGTCGGCCCAGACAGCCAGGGCGTCCTCCACGAGCCCCCCTGGTTGCACGCCGAGTTTGCGCAGACACAGATAATTCCTGCGCCCCTTCAGGATCGCGGCCCCGGGCTCGATTCCGAGAGCGCGGCCCAGGTCGGGGATGTCCCGTTCGAAAAGCTGGTCCTGCAGTGTTTTCGTGGCCGTGGACAGGAAGACGCGCGAGGCGCCCTGGAGCATGGCGGGGACGAGGTAGGCGAGGCTCTTGCCCGTCCCGGTGCCGGCTTCGAAGAGGTGGATGCCCCCCTCCTCGATCGCGGAGGCAACGGAGAGGGCCATGGAGACCTGCCGTTCCCTCACGCGGTAACCCTCGATTGTCTCCAGGGGTCCGTCGAGGAAGGCCGCGGCGGTCGCCTCCCGCAGGGAGCTCATTGGCGCACCGGACGCATATCCTTGATATGGATCACTATATCCTCGCCACCACGGTACGTGTCGAGGCGCAGCGAGTAGGCCAGCTCGTAATCGATTTCGGCATCGGGCAGAACTGCACCCATCCCGAAGGCCACCGCCCTCACGCTCCTGTCGCCCGTCCGGGCCTGGCAGGAGAAGTGCTTCCCGTCGCCCATCCGCCTGGGCTGCAGCATCCTGATCCCGCTGGTGATCCAGACGGGCTCCTCGTTCGCCTCTCCGAATGGCTCCAGGAGCCTGATGGACCTGGCCAGACCCGGCGTGAGATCCTCTCCGGCGAGCCTTCCGTCCAGATAGACGACAGGCCCCGTGAAGCTCTCCGAGAAGCCCGCCGCGGCCTTGTCGAACCTGGCCGCCAGCTCGTCGATAACGTCCATCCTGAAAGTGAGCCCGGCTGCCTGCCTGTGTCCTCCGCCCGAGACGAGCAGGTCCGAGAGCGACTGCAGTATCGTGTTGAGGGGAACCCCGGGGATGCTGCGCGCAGAACCCCTTGCGAGGCCATCCCCGCCGATGGAGGCGAGCACGACGGGAATCCCCAGCTCGGAGGACAGCCGGGAGGCGGCGATGCCGACCACGCCAGGGTGCCAGCCCCTGTCCGCCAGGAAGATGCTGGAGCGCCCCTTCTGCCTGGACGCCTGCTCGAAGGCTTCCTCGCACACCTTCCTGTCCAGCGTCCTCCGGAGGCTGTTGATCTTCTCCACCTTCGCCGCGAGGGAGGCGAGGGCGGCTCCGTCCTCGCACAGGAGGAGCTCGAGCGCGTCGGCGGCGCTGCCCACCCTCCCGCAGGCGTTCAGCCTGGG
This sequence comes from candidate division Hyd24-12 bacterium UBA5074, assembly GCA_002414865.1. Classification (GTDB taxonomy): domain Bacteria; phylum Fermentibacterota; class Fermentibacteria; order Fermentibacterales; family Fermentibacteraceae; genus UBA5938. Next base: position 84,221 of record DIAQ01000095.1, read on the forward strand.
GCCGATGCGGTAGGCGACATCCTCTCCCCTCAAGGGGCCCGGGGCTATGCCCGACGATCTGGCCAGGGCGGTGAGGCCGGGCACCGCGCCCGACGATATGGCCCCCAGTCCGCAGGAGGCGATTGTCCGGCCGTCTCCCCTGAGGGGGACGACATCGCAGATGGTGCCCACGCAGGCCAGGGCCAGCGCCTTGTCCATATCCCCATCGCCGGATCCGGAAAGGACCCGGAGACCTCTGCAGGCGTGGAAGCACAGGCCTGCCGCGGACAGCTCGCCGGCTGATCCGGCATCTCCTCCGAGCCTCGGATTCGCGATGAGCCCTTTCGCGAGAGCCGTCCCCTCGGATTCGTGATGATCGATCACCACCGTGTCGATCCCGGCTTCCGCGAGCTCGGCGGTCTCCGTGGCGGAGCTGGTCCCGCAGTCCACCGCGAGCAGCAGCGAGGGCTTCCGTGCGAGGCAGAGATCCACCGCTGTGCGGCCGAGGCCGTAGCCATCGGGCGCCCTCTCGGGAACCCTTGCCTCCACGCAGGCACCCGCAGAGCTAAGGGCGCGGGTCATCATCGCGGCCGAGGTGAGGCCGTCGGCGTCGTAGTCACCCCACACGACGATCCCGGAATGAGCGAGGCAGGCTCCGGCGAGGCGCTCGACCACCTCCCCCATCCCGGGCACGGAATCCCACCCGGAGAGGTCCTCCATCGAAGGGCGGATGAAGCTGCCCGGAATCCGGATGCCCCGCCTGGCCAGCAGATCTGCGAGCGGCCGTGGCAGGTCCGGATCGGATGCGGCGATACCGCTCGCCCCGGGGGGCGAGGGACGGGCGATCCATCTCTTCCTCATCTTGCTCAGGGGGCGCAGGGTCGGACTGTAAGCCGGGTTCTGTATCGCCTCGCGGCGACGGCGGCCATTCGTCTGGGATCCCGGTCGCCCGGGACCTCTAGCGGCCTACCCGGAGGTGGTTGGGGGAGCGGGCAGCTCCCCGTCCGGCCGGAGCCGGACTCCCTCCCTATTGGGCCTTGCACCGGGCGAGGTTTGCCGTGCGGATCCGGTTGCCCGGATCCCGGTGGGCTCTTGCCCCACCTTTTCACCCTTGCCCGCACTGGGCGGGCGGTTTCTTTTCTGTGGCACTTTCCTGCCGTTGCCGGCACCGGGTGTTGCCCGGCGCCCTGCCCTGCGGTGCCCGGACTTTCCTCCCGCCTGCGGCGGGCGGCCGCCCGTCCGGCCCTGCGCCTTCTCCTATTCTCCGTCCACGGGCGACGCCAGGTCGCCCGAGCAGACCACGAACCTGCCGCAGATGGGGCAGTTGTATGTGGTCCCCTGCTCTATCTCCACCGCGTTCTGTGGTGGAACGTTGGTCATGCAGCCTCCGCAGGCGTTGCGGACCAGCCCGACCACGGCGACCCGCTTTCCTGCACTGCG
>DIAQ01000094.1 GCA_002414865.1 candidate division Hyd24-12 bacterium UBA5074
GGTCGCATGGATCCCAGGTACATGTTCAGGGCCTTCGTGCACAGGAACTACAGGCTCTACTTCGCGGGGCAGCTCGTGTCGCTCGTGGGCACCTGGATGCAGCGGGTGGCCATGGGCTGGCTGGTGTACCGCCTCACCGGGTCGGCCTTCCTACTCGGCCTCGTGGGATTCGTCACGCAGTTCCCCTCTCTGGCATTCCTACCGCTGACGGGAGCGATCGCGGACAGCCGCGACCGCCGGAAGCTCCTGATTGCCTCGCAGGCCCTCGCGATGGTGCAGGCCGGGGCTCTGGCAGCGATCGTGCTCTCCGGCTCGGCCGCCATCTGGTCGGTGATGGCGCTGGGCTTCGTCGGCGGCATCGCCTTCGCATTGGAGGCGCCGGCCCGGCAGTCGCTGGTGGTGCATCTGGTATCGAGGAGGGAGGACCTCGCAAGCGCGATCGCCCTCAACTCGGCCACGTTCAACATCGCGAGGCTGATAGGGCCTTCCCTGGCGGGCATCATCGTGGCCGTCAGCAGCGAGGGTCCCGCATTCGCGATCAACGCGGTCAGCTATGTGGCGGTGATGGTCGCGCTCTTCATGCTGAAACTGCAGCCGCAGGCGAAGGTCAGTCACCAGGGCGGCATGATCTCGGGGATGCGGGAGGGCTTCGCCTACGCCTTCCGCAGGCCTGCCATGCGCTTCATCCTTGTGCATCTCGCCGTGCTCAACCTCGTCCCGCTCTCCTTTCTCGTGCTGCTGCCCGTGTTCGCGCGCGAGGTCCTGGGCGGTGATGCGCGCACGCTGGGGTTCCTCATGGCCGCCGTGGGGGTGGGAGCCCTGGCCGGGGTCGTCTGGATATCCTCCCGGACTAATCCCGTCACGCTCTGGAAGCAGCTCCCCAGGAGCGGCGCACTCCTGGGGACCGGCCTGATCCTGTTCTCGCTGTCGCATCGCTTCGCCGCTTCCGTGGTAGTGCTGCCTCTGGCCGGATTCGCCATGATGACCACCATCACGGGCTGCAACACCCTCCTCCAGCACATGGTGTCGGAGGAGATGAGGGGTCGCGTGATGAGTCTCTTCACCCTGGCCGTCATGGGGACCATGCCCATTGGGAGCCTGCTCATAGGATGGCTGGCCGAGGAGCTGGGAGCGCCCGGAGCCACTCTGGTCGGCGCTTCCTTCGCGCTAGCATTCACAATCTACGCGGGAAGGCGGACCAGGACACTGGATCCGTTCGCGGGATGCCCGGGAGAGGTCTGCGAGCTGCCCCTGATCCCCGGAGTCGACTGACCCGGGAGCTAGCGGGGCGCCCCTGCCTCCTGCGCGATCATCGCATCAGTCATGAACTCCACAGGGGCCCTATTGTCCGTAAGGACCATGCCCCCCGACGGGACGAAGTCGCGGAGCGCCCCGGAAAGGCATTCCGCAGTCTCGACGAGAGGCGGGTTCCAGACGGCCAGGGAATCGGGGGGCGGCACCCGTAGGGGCGAGTCCGAGGCCACCAGCATGTAGTTGTAGCTTCCTCCGAGATACGCGACATAGACATGGACGAACACGGAGCCCAGCGTCCTGCCGATGGACTGGAGGATCTCGGAGTCCTCGTCCAGTGCGTTCACGTTCATCGCGACCACGCCCCCGGGCCGGAGCCTGTCCCTCAGGGCCGTGAAGTACTCGAGCGTGGCGAGGTGGAACGGGATGTAGATCTGGTTGCTGTACACGTCGGTGATGATCGCATCGTAGGTGTCCCCGGTGCGCTCCGCGAAGATCCTCCCGTCGGCGATTATCTCGCGAGCATCTCCGGGGCTGGTGCCGAACCACTCGTGGCCCAGCCTGACTGCCGCGGGATCGATCTCGACGGCGTCGATGTCCAGCCTGCCGAAGGCCGGCCTGAGGTACACGGCCATCCAGTGCGGTATCGTGCCGGCGGCGGCGCCTATGACCAGGACTGAAGCGGTGTCGCCGGCTGACGACATGTAGGGCAGGAGCAGGTAGCTCTCGTAGTAGGTCGAGTATGGCCTGAGCGCGTCTCCTGGCCGGGCGATGGACTGCATCCCGCCACCCTCGTTCACCACCAGGCACACGGTCCCGCCTCCACGCTGCTGGACCTGCAGGAACTGATACAGGCTCTCCTCCTCGTGGAGCAGCCTGGTGCCGGGCTTGACGGCCGAGGGCAGCAGCGCCTGCATTGCCGCGGGGAGGAACAGGAGGAGCAGCGAGAGGCGTCCCTTGCCGTGGAGACCCATGCCGCCCAGCAAGATCAGGGTGCCCGAGCACAGGAGCATCGTCTCCCGGGTGCCGATGAACGGGATCGTGCCGAAGGCCGGCACCAGCGTGCCCGCGATGCTCCCGAGCGTCGACACCGCATAGAGGGAGCCGGCAGTCCGCCCCAGCCTGTCCTCCGTTGCCAGGAGCCTTATGACGAGAGGGCTGACCATGGCCAGAAGGAAGACAGGGGGCACGAATACCGCCACGACTCCCACGAAGGAGAGGGCGATCGTCTCGACAGGAGTCGAGAGGATCCCAGCTGTGAGGTGGGAGAAGAAGAACCTTCCTGCGAGCGGTATCAGGGCTATCAGGACTCCGGTGGCGACCGGGATGGAGTACAGGATGTCCCAGGAGGGCCTGCGGTCGGCGAGCCTGCCCCCCAGCCAGTAGCCGAGCGACATCGCGGCCATCACCGCGGCGATGATCACCGCCCAGACTATCATCGAGGTGCCGAACCAGGGCGCAATGAAGCGGGAGGCGCACATCTCCGTGGCCATCACGGCCGCCCCGGTGAGGAAGACGAAGGCGTGCGCGCCCAGGCTCCTTCTCTTCGAATGCTCCATGAAGGCCCTCCGCGGTTTCCGGCAGGCCGGCCAGTCCGGCACAGGGCGGCAGTATAAGCAGTAGCAGGCCCCGGCGCGACGCCCTGACCGGACTACCGGAACCGGACCGCAGCGGCGATGTTCTCCAGATCGTGGTACAGAGCCTGAACGGAGCACGTGGAGGAAGCATGAAAGCAGCCATGATCCAGGCCGTCCTGACAGCCGCCCTGTTCTCCGCCCGGCTCGAAGCCGCACCCGCGGAGTTCCCTGTCGCGTTCGACCTCAGGGACTACAATGGAGAAAACTTCGTCACCTCCGTGAAGAGCCAGGATGGAGGCACCTGCTGGACTCACGGCACCATGGCCTCCATCGAGGGGAACCTCCTGATGACCGGAGCATGGGAGGAGGCCGGCGAGGAGGGCGAGCCCAACCTCGCGGAGTACCACCTCGACTGGTGGAACGGCTTCAACATGTACAACAACGACGACACCGACCCTCCGTCGGGAGGCGGCCTCGAGGTGCACATGGGCGGGGACTACATGGTCTCGACGGCCTACCTGTCCCGTGGAGAAGGCGCCGTCAGGGACTCGGACGGCCAGTCGTTCGACTCCCCTCCCGGACGCAGTTCCGACTCCTATCACTACTACTACCCTCTCAGGGTCGACTGGATGACGATCGGCGACAACCTGGAGGGTATCGAGAAGATCAAGCAGGCGCTGATGGACCACGGGGTCGTGGGCACATGCATGTGCTACAGCGATCAGTTCATCCAGGATTACATCCACTACCAGCCGCCCGACGATACCACCGACCCCAACCATGCCGTCGCCATCATCGGGTGGAACGACACGCTCACCACCCAGGCGCCCCTTCCCGG
>DIAQ01000016.1:0-770 GCA_002414865.1 candidate division Hyd24-12 bacterium UBA5074
ATCGAGCGGGCGCGGGGTCCGGCGATCCTGTAGAAGTCGCCCCTCCGGCCGACGAGCCTGCCGACCATTCCCACGAAGGCCGCCAGGAGGATCCGGGGCACTCCGACCTCCCTCAGCGCGCATTCCATCGTTTCCGGCATGCCCAGGCCTATGCCGGAGGGAGTCTTTGTAACGAAGCGCGCCAGCAGCCTGGCCAGCTCCCGGGGCTCGAGGGTGCCGTCGTCGAGGAGGAAGTACCTGCCCTGGCTGGCGCCCACGGCCTTCTCGCCCAAGAAAAGGATGTCGTCCGGACGAAGGGTCTCGCCGGCCGCCGAAAGGCCCTCCCTCACGGCATCCAACAGGTCGTCACCCTTCAGGATGAGCCTGGTGCGGACGGGAATCCTCTCCCAGCGAGCCCCCGTGACTTCGATGCATCGCTCGGCCATTTATATTAGACCTCCAGTCCGGGAGTATGCTCGCAGTCGCGGGCGGGAGGAAGAGGGTCGGGGGAGCAGCGATGGAACTCGCGAAGATGACGACGGCCGAAGTGAAGGAATACCTGCGGCATCGCAGGTCCGTCGTCGTTCCCGCGGGAAGCACCGAGCAGCACGGTGCCCTTGCGCCCCTGGGCTGCGACGCCTTCATGGCCGAGCGCATCTGCGCGGCGGCGGCGGAGAAGGCGGGCTCCATCTGCGCCCCGGTCCTCCCGCTGGGCATGTCCTCGAACCACATGGCATTCCCGGGCACGATAAGCCTGCGCCCCGGCACCCTCTCGTCACTGATGGAGGACA
>DIAQ01000016.1:1178-15392 GCA_002414865.1 candidate division Hyd24-12 bacterium UBA5074
CTGCCCGGAGCCGGGGAGATGCAGAACTGCCTCTTCGGAGACGGGAACGGATACCACGCCACGGCGGCGGAGGTCTCGATGTACATGCATCTGCAGCCCTCCTTCCGGCCCGATCCCCCATCCCTGCACAGGTACCCTCCGTCACCCGTCCCCGGGAGCATCCTCGATCCCGAGGAGTGGGCGGCCAGGTATCCGGAGGGGCCGGCCGGCGTCGATGCGTCCAGAGCGTCGGCCGAGGCGGGCAGGGCGCTCTTCGATTTTCTCGTGGACGCCCTGGCCGGCGAGCTGGCCGCCTGGGAGAGGGGTGGCCGCGATGCATGAGCCGGCGGTCGCGATCCGTTCGCTGGCTGTCGATTACGGCAGACAGCGAGCCCTGGACGGGCTCGATCTCGAAGTGCCGTCCTCGGGCGTATTCGGCCTCCTGGGGCGCAACGGCGCCGGGAAGACCACGACCATCCGGGCCATCGCGGGGCTCGTGAAGCCCGCGGCAGGGACGGTTTCGGTCCTGGGCACCGACCCGGCCTCGGATCCCTCGGTCAGGAAGCTCCTATCGATCCTCCTCTCCGACGACGGGCTGGTGGCGGGCATAAGCGTCAGGGAGAACCTCGTATGCTGGGCGCTGGTGAACGGCTGCACGATCCGCCAGGCCCGCCCTCTGGCCGGGGAGGCCCTGCGCAGGGTGTCCTCACCGCCCCCCGGGGGGAAGCTCGTCCGCGACCTCTCCACGGGCGCGCGGAGGACGGTCGCCCTCGCGAGGAGCTTCATGCTCGACAGACCGCTCGTTATCCTCGACGAACCCACCGCCTCGCTGGATCCGGTGGCCTCGGCCGAATGCAGGGACCTCATACGGCACCTGTCAGCCGACAGGCCGGTGCTGCTATCCACTCACAACCTCTCCGAGGCTGCCGAGCTCTGCCGACAGGTGGCCATCATCCATCTCGGGAAGGTGGTCTTCGACGGTCCACCCATCCCGCACGACCAGGTCGGAGCCTACCTGGTCAAGGTCGAGGACGGCAGGCTGTCCTGGGAGGGGAGGCCGCTGGCCGCGGATGAAACGGGCCAGTTCACGGTGACGACGCAGATGCCGCCTGCCGACGCCCTCTCCGCGCTCGTAGCCTCGGGTGCCAGGGTGACCGAGTTCAAACCGCTGCGCAGGAGCCTCTCGGACGTCTTCCTGGAGCTCGCGGGATGAGGGGCGTGGGAGGGGTCCTGCTGAGGGACTGGCTGTCGTTCAGGAGGTCCCTGGGACGGGCCGGCATGCTCAGGTTCATCATCATCTACTGCGGAGTCCTCGGCTACTTCATACCCTCGCGGATCGGGAATCCATCGGCGGCCATGCTGGTGTTCGCGATGATGCCCCTGTTCATGGCAGGACCCACGGCCATCGACTCCTTCGCAGGCGAGCGGGAGCGCAGGACCCTGGAAACCCTGCTCTGCTCGGAAGCGGGCAATTCCTCGATCGTGGCCGGCAAGGCGCTCTTCCCCCTGCTGCTCTCCCTCGGCCTCTCCTGGATCTCCCTTGCCGTCTTCGAGCTCGTCTCCCTGGTGCGCGGGACGGGGACAGCCGCTGCAGAGGCCATCTGCTTCTCCGCCCTGCTGGGAATAGTGCTCTCGAGCCTGGCCACGACCGTCGGGATGCACGTCTCGCTGAAGGCATCCAGCTCGAGGTCCGCCCAGCAGTGGTACTCGATCGTCCTCCTCGCGGTGGCTGTCGGCGCGCCGTTCGCCGTCAAATCGCTCGCGGATGCCGTCCCCGCATCCCTGAGGACGGGCATCGCTGCGGCCTTCGAAGGGGGTTGGTTCTCCCCCGGCTCTCTGATGAGCATCATCGCCCCTCTGCTTATCTCCACCGGCCTCTTCGCGCTGCTCCTCTCGCGCGCGTCACGGCTGCGCGTCCTGAACGGGAGTCCGGCATGAACGGCTGCGGACCGGCCTCCGGAGATGTCGTCGCGCTGATCACCACGCTTCCCGGGAGGGAGGAGGCCATCGCGCTCGGCAGGTCGGCCGTGGAGGCCCGGCTCGCAGCCTGCGCACAGGTAGAGGGGCCGGTCACCAGCGTATACGAGTGGAAGGGCGTCATCGAGCAGTCCTCCGAGCACAGGCTCGTCCTCAAGACCTTTGCGCGCCTGTCGGCCCCCCTCGAGGCGTTCCTCAGGGAGCGTCACCCCTATGAGGTCCCCGAGTTCGCGACAAGCGGGATCGCCGTGTCAGAAGACTACCTCTCCTGGATGAAGAGCCTCCTCGGGGAGTGAGCAAGGCCCGGCTTGACACCCGGAGCGGGTACGGCTAAAATAGGAATAAGGACTCCGAATACTGAAATAGGAATCGATAAGGGGAGCAGGGCATGAGCGGGATACTGAGGTTATCGGAGGCAGCCAATCTGGCCGTGCACGCCTGTGCACTCCTCGCCGCCGCCGGGGACGAGAGGCTGTCCCACGACAGGATGGCCGAAGTTCTCGGAGTCTCCGAGTCGCACCTGGGGAAGGTGCTCCAGAAGCTCGTGCACGAAGGCCTGCTGAAGTCTGCGAGGGGGGCCGGGGGCGGCTTTCTGCTGGCCCGGAAGCCTTCCTCGATCACGCTCCTCGAGATTGTCGAGTGCGTGAACGGCCCGGTCGCCGGGGGCGGCTGCCTGCTCGGCCGCAGGGTGTGCAGCAGCGGCGAATGCGCCCTTGCAGCCCTCGGCGCCTCTGCGGCCGATCTCGTGGTGAAGTCGCTCGGTTCCATCACCCTCCAGACATTCGTGACATGCCAGCTCGATCCCGAGTGCGGAAAGGAAGGTGCCTGAGATGTTCTGCTATCAGTGCGAACAGACGAACCAGGGCAAAGGCTGCGACAGGTTCGGCGTCTGCGGCAAGGATCCCGTCTCCGCTGTCCTCATGGACTCCCTGCTCCATCTCCTGAAGGGAATCGGCTGGCACGCGGCGAAGGCCGGCACGGCCGGACTCGAAGATCGCGAGGCGGGGATCTTCGCAATCGAGGCGCTCTTCAGCACGATCACGAACGTCAACTTCGATCCCGACACCCTCGAGCCGCTGGTGCGCAGGGCTGCCGCAATCCGGGACAGACTCGCGACGATGTCGGGCGCGTGCAGCTGCGGCAGCGGTTCGCACCTCCCGCTCGACCCGGCCACCTGGACCCCTCCCGCCACCCGCGAAGCCCTTCTCGCCGATGCCGCCCAGTTCTCGATCGACCACCGCGGGCAGCTCAACGGGATTCGCGAGACGGGGCTCGAGGAGCTCGTGACCCAGGGCCTCAAGGGCGCTGCGGCCTACGCCGACCACGCGCATGTCCTCGGCCACGAGGATCCGGCCCTGCTGGCGCAGTTCCTCCAGATACTCGGCTTCCTCGCGGTGAAGCACGATACCGGCGAGCTGCTCGGGAAGGCGCTCGAGGTCGGCACGCTGAACTTCAAGGTGATGGAGATGCTCGACGCAGCCAACACCGGAGCCTATGGGCATCCGTCGCCTGCCCGCGTCCGTGTCACTCCCCGCAAGGGCCACGCCATCCTCATCTCAGGGCATGACTACAGAGACCTCTACGAGCTCCTGAAGCAGACGGAGGGCAGGGGGATCGACATCTACACCCACGGCGAGATGCTCCCCGCCCACGGCTACCCCGGGCTGAGGAGGTTCTCTCACCTGGCCGGCAACTACGGCAGCGCATGGCAGAACCAGCAGAAGGAGTTCGATGCCTTTCCGGGCTCGATCCTGATGACCACCAACTGCATACAGAAGCCCAGGCCCTCGTACATGTCGAGGATCTTCACCTCGGGCCTCGTGGAGTTCCCCGGGGTGATCCACATAGCCGACCGCAACTTCGCGTCTGTCATCGAAGCAGCCCTGGCGCAGCCCGGGTTCGCTGCGGACGAGCCGGAGAAGCTCATAACCGTGGGATTCGGCCACGAGGCGGTGCTGTCGGTCGCCCCCGCCGTCATCGACGCGGTGAAGAGCGGAGCGATCAGGCACTTCTTCCTCATCGGCGGCTGCGACGGCGCCAAGCCAGGCCGCGACTACTACACGATCCTGGCCGAGAGCGTGCCGTCCGACTGCGTGATCCTCACCCTGGCATGCGGGAAGTACCGCTTCAACAAGCTCGACTTCGGAGAGATAGGCGGCATTCCCAGGCTTCTGGACATCGGTCAGTGCAACGACGCCTACTCGGCGATCAGGATAGCGCTGGCCCTCTCCGAGGCTTTCGGAGTGGGCGTCAACGAGCTCCCGCTCTCCATAGTCCTCTCCTGGTACGAGCAGAAGGCCGCAGCCGTCCTTCTGACCCTCCTCTCGCTCGGGATCAGGAGCATGAGGCTCGGGCCGACGCTGCCCGCCTGCCTGACCCCTGACGTCGTCGGGATCCTCTCGGAGAAGTTCGACATCATGCCGATAACGACACCGGAGGCTGACCTGGCCGCCATCCTGGGCACGGGGAGCAGGTGATGGGAGCCTCCGCGGTGAGGAGGGCCGACGCGCCCCGCCTGGACACGCCGCAGGGCGTGGATGCCAGGAGGCTGCACGAAAGCGAATCCGTCGAGGTCATCTCCATCGAGCTCGCGCCGGGAGCCTCCCTGCCGAGGCACTCGGCCCCCGTGGAGGTCTTCTTCTTCGTGGTGGAGGGAAGCGGCTCTCTGGAGACCGGCGGCGAGCGCCTCGAGGTCTCCGCAGGCATGCTCGTGCCCTCCGACGCCGGAGTTCCCCATACCTGGACGAACGGCACTTCCGCCCCGCTGTCCATCCTGGTGGTGAAGACTCCGAATCCGCGATCCCGTACCGTGCGGAGCTGATGCGGAAATGCGCAGGAGGGGCGACCCGGCCGCCCCTCCGTTTGCATCGCCCCGCTGCAAGGCACATAGTTACGTTTCCTGTTCACATCTGCCGTCGCCTGCTGGAGAGGGCCGCACATGACTGAGATAATCGCAGTCGTGGTGCAGCTTATCTTCCTCGAGGGCATCCTGTCGATCGACAACGCTGCCGTCCTGGGGGCCCTGGCGACCTGCCTCCCGACGAACCGGGACATCCCCTGGCCGCACGGCCTCCGCTTCATGCACGGACCGATGAAGGCGCTCCTCGGAAGACAGCAGTCCGCCGCACTGAAGGTGGGCCTCCTGGGCGCCTACATAGGCCGGGGGACCATGCTGTTCTTCGCCGGCCTGGTGATCTCCAACCGGTGGATCAGGGTGGTGGGCGCCGCCTACCTGCTCTTCCTGGCCGTGAAGTACTTCGCCGGGTTGTGCTGCTCCCGGACTCCCGGCGATACCGATGCCGATGTCGCCGCGCCGAGCTGCGCGCCGGGCTTCTGGCGCACCGTCCTGGCCATCGAGCTGGCCGATCTCGCATTCAGCGTGGACAACGTGGTGGCTGCCGTCGCGCTCTCGCCCAGGTTCTGGGTGACGCTTCTCGGCGTGGGGATCGGGATCATCGTCATGCGCTTCGCGGCGGGCATCTTCGCGAAGCTGATCAGATGGGAGCCGGCCCTTTCCACGGGCGCCTATCTCCTGATCGCGGCGGTGGGCATCGAGCTGATCCTCGAGACGGCCGCGGGGCTGGTCCTGAGCGAGATCCAGCAGTTCGCCATCTCGGCCTCGATAATCTGCCTGACCATTCTCTTCGCGAGGACGGGGCTGAGGAGGGCGAGCCGGGCGTTCGGCTTCCTCCCGAAGGGCTGCATGGCCTTGTGCTGCCTCGCGAGATCCTTCGGGAAGGCGCTCTCCCCCCGGGGGGGGAAGCCGGACGGTCGGGCCTAGTAGCCGCCCTTCCCGAGCATTATCACAGGCATGGTCTTGAGCAGGAGGCGGGTGTTCAGCCCGATCGAGCGCTTGAGGGCGTAGCACAGGTCCAGGAACTGCGCGGCGTCGAAAGGCAGCCGGCTGCGGCCGTAGACCTGCCAGATCCCGGTCAGGCCGGGCTTCACGGTGAAGCGGTAGAGCTGCCAGTCCTTGTAGTACTGCATCTCGTAGGGGATGCAGGGTCTGGGGCCGACGAGGCTCATGGTCCCCCTGACGACCGACATCAGCTGCGGCAGCTCGTCGAGCGAGGCCTTGCGCAGAATCCTGCCCACGGGCGTCACCCTGCCCCCATCCCTCTTCTTGAAGGTCGTCCCGTCGTCGTCGGCTGCCACGCCCTTCACGTACTGCTCGAAGTAGGCCTTGTGTGCCTTGACGTTGCCTGACACGTCGGAGGTCATCGAGCGGAACTTCAGGAAGGTGAAGGGCTTCTCGCCCAGCCCCACGCGCTTCTGCTTGAACAGCACGGGTCCGGGGCTCGTGGACTTCACCAGCAGGGAGATGAGGAACAGCAGGGGCGCCAGCGCCAGGACCATCACGGCGCCGAGGACGAGATCGACCGCCCTCCACAGCCGCTCCGCGCTCCTGGACATGGGGGGGGTGAAGAAGACCACGGCCGGGCGGTCGGCGAAGCTCAGCCAGGTGTCGAAATACCCTATCCCCTCGAACAGCTTGGAGAAGATGCTGACCGCGATGCCCTTCTCGTGGCAGGTGATGACGAAGCGGGAGATCGAGTCGAAGTCGAGGTCGTCGTCGGCTATGCAGAGGTCGTCGCACCCGCAGGCGGCCATGCGCTCGAGATACTTCTCCAGCCTGTCGCCCGGGTCGGCCGGACATTGCGATCCTTCGCAGGGAACGGTCTCGATGAGGATCCGGTAGAAGGGGGATGTGTCGAGGGCTGCCCGTATGGATGCCTGAACGCTCTGATCGCCGCATGCCAGGATGCGGATCCTGGGTGTCTTCAGCAGGCGCATCCTCACCAGCCATGCGACGAAGTGAGGCATGAACAGGACGCGTATGAGGACCGCCAGCACGGCCCAGATGCCGAGGACCAGGGCGATCACGAGACGGCTGTGGAGGAAGTAGGCGGGGGGTATCCGGAACAGGAAGACGGTGAGCACATAGGCAAGCGTCACGATCAGCGAGATCCTGATCATCCGGAAGGCGTGCATCGACCTGTTCACGGATGTCCTGGCATAGTAAACGGTTTCCATATCGGACAGGAGGAGGGTCGCCAGCGAGTAGAACACCCAGGTGCCCGTCAGGGATGTCAGCGGGGCCGCCGACCGGAGGCCGAACCTGAACAGGAAGGCTGCCAGGAGGGAGAAGGCGATGATGAGGAGGTCCGCGGACACACCGAGGACGAGGAAGGCGCGGTTGAGTCGCTCGCCCTTCTCCTGCGGCCTGTTCAGAGATATCCCGAAGTCGTCCATGGAGCCTCTCCCGGCAGGCGGGGCGGAGCCGTCGTCTCGTCAGGCCCGGCGGCCGGAGTTCACGGGATTCCGCCTGAGCGGTAACATACCGTGCGTGTCAGGAATGCAACCCTTCTCCGGAGGGCTGCCGCTCGTCACCGGGCATCCCGGCCATCATGCCCAGGAATATCCACATAAAGGCGTTCATCTGGGGCCATCGTATCAGGTTGTCCACGAACTGGTGCCCCATCAGGGCCGCCATGCCGGCGGCCATCGCCACGGTCAGCAGCCCCTTCCTCCGCCGGAGAAGGCTCTTCGCGGCCAGGATGCCGGCCAGTGCGAGGCAGGCGAGCGAAGCAAGAGAGATGATCCCGCCCTTCACCGCGCAGTTGAGGATGGCGCTGTTCAGCCCTCCGAAGTGGTCTATGTCGGTCCTGCTGACCCTGTGACGGACGTCCCAGAAGGTATAGAGGGCCGTCCTGCCCCAGTAGAACTCCTCGGCGCCCCACCCGATGCCCGTGATGGGGCGCTCCTGGAACTGCTCGATGAAGCTCTGATAGGTGAGGTATCTGTGCACCAGCGTGGGCTGCGTGACGATGTCACTGGGATTCGTGACGAGGCTGAGCTGCCTCGCGAAGGTGTCCGCACTGCTTCCGATGACGATCACGAAGCCGATGAAGACCGCGATGAGCAGTATCGGCTTCCGCCAGTACCTGTGCAGGAGGACGAACGCCGATGCGCCTATCGTGAGGAAGAACCCTCCCCTGGAGAACGTGTAGAGGGCGCTCAGGAACCCGGTCACGAAAGCAGCCAGAGAGATCCATCCCCACAGGCGCCCCTTGCCCGAGATGGCCTGCGAGAGGGCGACGGGCACGAACAGCTCCAGGTACCCTGCGAGCACATTCGCGCTGGGAAAGCTCGAGCCCACCCTCGCCTTGAAGACGTAGCCGATGGAGAGGTCGTTGCGGTAGAAGCCGGCAGTCCCGAAGTACTGGAGGATTCCCAGCGATCCGACCATGAGGAGCGTGAGAATGGAGGCGTGCAGGAGCCTCTGGAAGCCCTCCTCCGTGGCCGACTGCTCCGCGATGATCATTCCCGCGGGCAGGAAGAGGAACAGGCTGCTTCCGTCCCTCACCGCGTTCCAGAACGGCTGGCCGAGCGTGGATATGGACACGACGATGCTGACGACCTGAAGCGCGAGCGCGACGAAGGCGATCTTGAACGGGCGGAGGGAGGTCGCCGTGAACGGCAGGTCCCACGTGATCTTCTCCAGCACCCAGAAGACGGTGAAGCATATCCCCGCGAAGGTGGCGACCGTGGGAATGAACGGGGGCATCGAGATCTCGCTCAGGCCCAGGGCGAACACCGGGAGCGAGAGCGGCGCGAGGAGCTCGACCCTGGCGATGTTCACGAACAGCAGACCGCCCACCAGGACGAACACGCCCGCGAGGCGGATGGGCTGCGACAGGTTGAGGATGGCGAGGAGGTAGACGGCGCAGAACGAGAGGGCGATCACGAGCGTGAGCAGGCCCGCCCTCACCGGCGGCGCGAAATCGCTCCGCTCCCCGTCGAAAAGCAGGCGGACCCTGCTCAGCGCTTCCCTCCGGACCTGCGGAAGAGGTCGAGGAAGCTGTCGGCCGACGAGGATGAGGGACCCTGACCGACCCGCTTCCTGCCGAGAGGCTCGAACTCCTCGCAGAAGTTCACGTGGGAGGGGTCGCCGGTCTCCTCCGTCGTCGAGGAGGTGCATCCCCGCGACGACTCGCAGTACAGCCTGCACTGGATGCATGAGTGCAGGTAGCCCCCGCAGCCCTTGCAGATCGCGTTGAAGGAGACCCTTCCCTCTTCGTTCTCCGAACCGCACGCAGCGCAGGTGATGTTCATTGCTCGGTCACCTCCGGCAGTATCTCGATCTTCTTCACGACGAAGACCCCGGGGTTCCCGGGAAAGCTCACCGAATCCCCAGGCGAAGTTCCCAGCACCGCAGCGCCCATGGGCGCCAGGTAGTTTACCCTCCCGTCCTCGGGAGCGGCCTCCAGGGGTCCCACGACCTGGAACTCCAGCTCTCTGCCCTCCTCGGATTCCAGCAGCACCTTCGTCCCCGGAGAGCAGACAGAGCGCGTCATGTCATTTCTCGGGTACGGGCGCAGCCGGTCGAACTGCTCGGTGCCGCGCCTCAGGGCGTCCAGGAGCAGGTCGCGCCTCTCGAGAGCAGCGGCATACTCGGCGTTCTCGGACAGGTCGCCGTGCGAGGCGGCCTCCTTGATCGCACGCGCCGCGGCAGGGATCTCCTCCGACTTGAGTCTGATCAGCTCGTCGTGCCTCCGGGCGATCGCAGAGGGGCTCGCGTACACGAAGTCGCTCTGCCAGAAGCGGGGTCTCTCATCGACTCCCGACCTCCTCTGCGACAGCTCCCTCATCACCTCGAGCAGCAGGCCGGTGTCCTGCGCTGGTCCGAGCTCCGACAACTGTTCCGAGAGCATGCCGAGGCGCCTGGTGTCGAGAGACTTCAGATGGTGCACGAGCTGATCGTGACGGGCCTCCAGGAGGGCGGTTATCACCTTCCGGGCGCTCTCGGCCCTGGCCCACCCGGCAGTTTCGAGAATGGTCATGGTCGGGTTCCAGTCCTCCGAGGGGGCCAGGTCGGGATGCAGGATGAGGAACTCCACCACTCTGAGATGCAGATCCGGATCGCTCCGATTCGAGAGGTGCCAGGCGGCGTATTCCGCGGCTTCCACGGGATGCTTCTCGAAGGCCGTCTCCATTGCGGGGAACCACAGGTTCCGCTGGAGCTGGTCGAGGAGCGCCTTCATGTCCCCGGCCTCCGCACGGGCCACGAAGGCGGTGGCGTACAGCTTCCTGCACACCGGAGACGTGATCTCGGCAAGGGCTCTCGTGGCCCTGCCGGGCGTCAGCTCGACAGGGGCCCCCGGCGCTGCGAAGGACTCCTGGGGCTCGCCCGCGAGCAGCCAGTACATCTCGTACAACGCTCCCGACTCAGGCGTCCTGAGCCTGGGGAGGTTATGAGACACCTTCTCGCTGACCGCCTGTCTCGTCCCGGCGTCGAGAGCCCGCAGCTGGCGCGCCATCTCACGGTTGCGGGCGACAAGAGGCTCGCCCGTGGACAGAACGGACACGATCGAGACGTCAGGAGGGGCTGCCTGCTTCCGCTCCACGGAGTCGCCGAGAGCGACGATGCCCGGGTCGCTGGAGGCCGCCGAGGCCAGCTTCTTCCACAGGTCGGCCCCCTCGTCCTGTCCGGCCATGGCCGTGACCAGCCTCCTCGTCACCTTTCCACCGAACTCGTCGAGGAGCCCCTGGAGCATCAGCGAGGGATCCTGTGCGAGGGCGGACCAGGCCGCGGGATCGCGGCGCCTGAGGGCCGGCGGGCCGTCGCTGGACACGGGCTTCGACGAGTCCAGGAGGGCATCGAGCGAGATGTCGAAGGAGTGGGCCTTCTCGAAGTCGATGGTGGCGGAGTCCCGGGTTATCCTCGTGATCCTGCCCGGCCCCATCGTGAAGTGCAGCACCCATCCGTCCCTGCGATAGCGCAGCAGCTCGCCGATCCGGGCCCAGCACTCGCGGAGGCTCTTCTGTCCGTCCATCAGCCCGCTGCTCTTCAGGAATCGCTCCAGTGGCTCGTACATGAGATACTCGTCACGGAGCATCTCCACGACGAGCTCCCTCAGCCTGGGAGACCCGTCGAAGCAGGGCGCAGCAGCCCGGAGGAAGTCGATGCCGACCTGCGCGCCTTCCTCGGAGAGGGCGTCGAGAGCTATGTCGAGCAGCTGCGCGGCACGGTCGGACTCGCCTGCCCCGTCGAGCGCCCTGAAGACGTCCGCGGCCTCCTCCGGGTCCAGATCCGCCTGCAGGCGGTCGAGCCAGGCGTCCTCCAGGGCTGCGTAATCTCCAGCTGCCGCGATGTCTCCGAGTCTGGACAAGCCCTGCACCTCCGTTAGAGATTAGGGGAAAGACTATACCAACAGGGGGCCCGGCCGTCAGCGAAGCCAGGGTCCGTCGGAGGTTCGTGGACCGGAAAGCAGTCGACCTCCTCGTATCCGAGCTGAGGCGGGTGGCCTCCTCCCAGGGCGGCTCCACGCCCCGGCGAGCCCTCGGGGGGCCTCTCATGGCCCGTCTCGAAGCGTCCCCCTTCCGGCCGTCCGACATTCCCGACCTCGAGCTCCGGCGCTGCGCCCTCTCCGTCTTCGCCTCGGCGATGACCGACTCATCCGGGATCAGCGTGGACGAGGAGAGCTGCTCGGTGAGCGCCTCCTTCTACGGAGCCGCCGGCACGAACAACCATTCGGTCGCGGCCGTGGCCGCTGCCGCCAGGCTGCTCAGGCTCTCCGAGGAGATCCGATCCGCGCTCCCGGGCCTGGGACTGCACGGGGAGCCGGTCATAACGGTCACATCCTCCGAGGACGGCGCTGCGGCGCCGAACGAGCTCGCGGACGAGGGCCGGGCGGGCTCGGTGATCTGCGACGGCGCCATCAGGGAATCGCTGGGGGCCCTGTGCGAGTTCGAGCAGTCCGGAAAGGGCTGGCTGCTCACCGGGGACGGCCCCGAACGGCTCGCAAGGCTCGAGAGGCTTGCCGGCCTCGACTGGTCTCCCTTCGTCGGGCGGAGCAGGCAGCTCGACCTGCTGTTGTGCGCAAGGCGGGATGCGATGGTCTCCGGCATGCGCAACCCCAGAGGGCATTCTCTCCACCTCGTGGCGGAAATCGTGGGCGGGATGGGCTCGGGCAAGACGAGGCTCGTCGACGAGCTCACAAGTCGGCTGCTCTCCGGGCCCGAGCCGCCGGTTATCATCTCCTCCGATGCCGGGGGCATGCCGGGTCCGCTCTCGGCCTGGTCGGCGCTGCTCTCCTCGATGGCCTCCTCAGGCAGCGAATCGGAACCTGCCCCGGGCTCTCTCACGAGGGTCCTGGGGCGCCTCGCCTCCTTCTCGGGTCCCGAGGCCTCGCATGCGCTCCAGATGTCGTTGCCCGCGCTCGAGGCGCTGATGCGCGGGGTTCCGGCGGCGAGGGCAGGCCTCAGAGAGCAGAAGCTGGAGTTCGGCATCGCCGTCCGGAACATGATACGGGCCCTTGCCAACGCTCCCGGCGGGCTCGTGATCATCCTGGAGGACCTCCACTGGATGGACGAGGCATCGCTCGAGATCCTCTGCCATGCGGTCGAGAACACGGATTCCGGCCAGCCTGTCATGTTCGTGCTGACCACACGGGAGCAGGCCGTCCTGCCGGAATTCCGCACCGACTGCGCGTGCGTCCGGAGGATCGACATGGACCCTCTCGGCACGGCCGACTGCGTCGAGGTCGCCAGGCATATGCTCCGGACCGCCGAGCTGCCGCCGGCTCTGGGCAGCCTCCTGGCATCGCGCTCCGGCGGGAATCCCTTCCATCTCGAGGAGATCATCCTCACCATGGTCGAGACCGGCCTCCTGAAGAAGTCCGGGGACGGATGGGAGCTATCCTCCGACAGGATCCCCGACCTCCCGTCCTCCGCCGGCGAGCTCGTGGCCTGGCGCATCGGGAGGCTGGGCCCGGGAATCCTTCAGGTCCTGCAGGCGCTCTCGGCAGTCGATCCGAGGTTCTCCGCCAGGGTGATCGCCCGCATCTCGCCCGAGAAGGGCTCCGACGCCCATGTCGGCAGGGCGCTCCATGCCCTGCGCTCTGCGTGGATCCTCACGAACGGCTCGCCCCACAGGCTCGACTTCAGGCATTCCCTGACCCGGACGGCCGTCCACGAGATGCTGAGCGCGGAGGAGAGGCGATCTCTCCATGCGAACGTAGCCCGTGTCCTGGAGGACATCCTCTCGGGTGACAGCGGATTCCACGCGCCTCTTCTGGCTCTCCAGTGGGAGGCATCGGGGAACTCCTCCAAGGCGATGGGCTACGTGATCGAGTCCGCGGAGGCGGCCATCCAGCGTGGAGAGCAGGCCGAAGCGGGAAAGTGGCTGTCCAAGGCGAGGAGTATCCTCGCCGGCCTCGAGGGCATGGCGAAGGAGGAGGCCGAGTGGAGGATAGTCTGCTCCGAGCGGACCCTATGCCGCCTGAGGCTGGACAAGGTGGGCGAGTCCGCGGCGCTCGACGCCATAGAAGCAGCAGCTGCGCGCAGGGCCACGCCCGACAGGACGAGCGTCGCAGAGTGGTCCAGGGGTGTCTACCTCTCGGAGTCCAGACCGAGGGACGCCGAAGTCCACTTCAGGAAGAGCATCGATGCCGCCGTGAGCTGCGGGAGGCGCGATCTGGAGGCCAGGTCCCTGATGGCCCTCGCATCGTGCGACGGCGTCAGAGGCGCCGACGAGGACAAGATCAGGCACCTCCGGCAGAGCCTAGCGATATGGGAGGAGCTCGGGGAAAGGAATCTGGAGGTCGAATGCCTTGCCAGTCTTTCCGCCTTCCGTGGCGCCGTGGAGGACGAGGAGGCCTTCGACTTCCTGAGGAGGGGCATCGAGATCGCCAGGAGCTCAGGCAGCCGGCTGCTGGAGACGAAGGTCCTCGGTATGCGTGCGGAAAGGCTGCTCGAGCTGCAGAGGCTCGAGGAGGCCGCCGAGGACCTCTCCTCGGCGCTCCTGCTGGCCGAGACCACCGGCGACAGGCAGACCGAGTGCAATATCACCAGCAAGCTGGCGAGGCTGGAGTTCAGGAGGGACAGGCTGTCCCGCGCAAGGGGCTTCATCGACAGGGCGCTGTTCCTCGCAAGGGAGACCGGCGACAGGGGGGCCGAGATCTCGAACCTGGTCTCGATGTCCCGCCTGCTCCAGCGCGATGGTCGGATCGACGAAGCCCTGGATGCCCTGCGCGGCGCACTCGGAACGTCCCGCGTGATCGGGTTCACCGGTTACATACCCAGGCTTCTGCTGAACATCGGCGCCCTGCTGCACATGAAGGGCCTTCTAGCCGAGGCCGCGGCTGACTACGAGGAGGCTCTCTCCCTGATGAGGAGCGACGAGAAAAACCTCATCGCCACCGTGCACTGCAACCTGGGCTACCTGAAGTCGCTGAGGCTGCTCCCCGCAGAGGC
>DIAQ01000016.1:15802-21064 GCA_002414865.1 candidate division Hyd24-12 bacterium UBA5074
AGGAAGCAATGCGGCGCCGAGCAGTCGGTCATACCGATCCTCGCCACCAGGGGCTTCGTCCTGATGCTCGAAGGCAGGCTGGATGCGGCCGTCGCAGAGCTCGACTCCGCCGTCTCCGAGTGCATGAGGCTCGGGGACTCGGGAAGGGAGTGCGGCTGCCTGTCCGACAGGGGGCGGCTGAAGCTGGAGAAAGGCGACATTGCGGGGGCGCGGGAGGACTTCGAGCGGGTGCAGCTGCAGATGGGTGGTTCCGGCGATCCGATGCTCGAGAGCGACACCCTGACCGGTCTGGCCGAATGCGCGCTGCTCCAGGAGGGTGATCGCGAAGCTGCCCAGGCTCTGCTCGACAGGGCACTGATGCTCCCCGGCCTGGAGCTGAGCCCCATGGCCGTCGCGTTCTGCCTCCTCAAGGCCTCCTGGGTGCTCCTGCGCATGAACCGTCCTGCGGAGGCTTTGCTCGAGAGGCTCCCCGATCCGCTCCCGTTCGTCTTCGATCTCAATGCGAGGCTCCTGAGGGCCGCATCCCGGGCCTTGGCCGGAAAAGTCGGAGAGGCTCGTCAGGAGATGGCAGGAGTCATGGCCGAAGCCGCTGCGGTCGGGCTTGGCCCCGGGGGGCACTTTCTGCGAGATTTCATGCTTCTTGATGTTTTCACCGAGGGCGCCGCTCCGCAGGGAGAGGCTCTGGATCTGGCACGGGAAACCGGAGGTGCGAAGTGAGCGAAGGCGGAATGGACAGGAGACGCTTCTTCGGCAGGGTGGGCAAGATCGGCGGCGCGATGATCCTCGGTTCGATGGCCGGCAAGGCGTTCGCGGGCGAATGGGAGCAGGGCACGGGCGACGAGCTGTGGTCGGCCGGGTCGTTCCGCCAGTCCTGCATCGACATCTCCCGCGAGCTCGAGGGCATCGTGCGGGGCAGGATAGACGGGGAGTGGCGCGAGTTCAGCAAGGTCACGCTCCCCGATCCCTTCATGGAGTGGAACCTCGCGGCGCGCCGCGAGGTGCTGGAGTCCATCGGCAGGATGATGGCCGGCGGAGAGGGCTCCGGCCCCTCCCTTGCCGGTCCCCACAACGCAGCCATGGCCACCTATTCCGCCCTCAGACGCGACAGCAACCTGACCATCAACAATGCATACAAGGGCATGGGTCTCTGCCCCGAGCGCGGGAAGATCGGCGGCTACATCGAGCACATGCAGGCCACGGTCGACAGCGCCTCCATGCCCGAGCGGCTGGAGTTCCTCGGACAGCTCTATTCGGACAAGGCCAATTTCGATCTTACGCGCCTGGTCTCGCTGGAGCTGTACAGCACTCCCGACTTCGAGACCCACACCTTCCTGAACCTGATGGAGAACCCGGCGACGTCGCTCGTCTTCCTCGACTCCATGTCCTACGAGGTCAGGGGGCTGGGTGAGCTGGTCGATCCGGGGGACTCCGAGGCGCTGCAGTACAGCCGCGACATCATGACCTACACCAACCTGGCGCACTCCTACTTCCACGGGGCATTCCCCAGGTTGTTCCCGGCCATAATCATCCATATCACCGAGATATTCGACAACAGCCCCGGAACAGGCCTCGGCGTGCGGGTGGCTCCGCCGCTCCCGTGAGGTGGGGGGCCTGACCGTCTCTGCGGCGGGCGGGCTGGCGTTCCTCGACATGGACGGGACGCTGCTCGACTGCTCGTCGGAGAGGATGTTCCTGGGACACCTGGCGCGGGCGGGAATGATCGGCCCCGCCCGCCTGTTTCGATTCGCCGCCCGCTATGCCCTGCATCCGCGCCGCACGCTGGCCGAGGGGCCGGGCTGGAACCGGGGCTATCTGGCCGGCCTCGAAGAGGGTCCGATCCGGTCCGAAGCCAGTCGCTTCTCGCGGGAGGAGCTGGTTCCACGGCTGCGGCCCGACGCCCTCTCACTCGCGGCAGAACTCGGATCTGGAGGGTTCGAGCCGGTGGTGATCTCCGCCTCCCTCTCGTGGCTGGTCGAGCCTCTCGCAGCTGCCGCAGGCATCCCCCTTTCCTTTTCGAGCGTCCCCGAGGCAGTCTCCGGGAGGCTCACGGGCAGGCTCTCCGGAGGCAGGCCATGGGGGGGCGGGAAACTCGGGCAGGCGCTCGATATCTGTTCCGGGGCCGGGATTCTGCCCGCTGGCTGCGCGGCGGCGGGCGATTCCTGGGCTGACAGGCACCTGTTGGAGGCCTGCGGAACAGCAGTTGCCGTCCATCCCGACAGAAGGCTGAGGGAACTCGCCCGGTCGAGGGGCTGGAGGATCGTTGGCTGAGCGCAGGGCAAGGGCGATCGGAGCGTTCTCGGGAGGGCTCGACGGGATCGTCGCGGCACGCCTCCTGGCGGAGATCGGGGTGGACGTCAGCCTCGCGACCTTCTCCAGCCCGTTCTTCCAGGCCGGGCCGGGAAGGCTCGGGGCGGAACAGCTCGGCCTGCCCTGGCGCGAGATCGACATGACGGCCGTCCTGATGGGAATCCTGGCCGACCCGCCCAGCGGATTCGGCAGCAACATGAACCCCTGCATCGACTGCCATGCGGCGATGCTCGCGATCCTCGGACGGCTGCTCCCGGCGGAGGGATTCGACTTCGTCTTCACCGGGGAGGTTCTCGGACAGCGCCCGATGAGCCAGAACCGGCATTCGCTCGTGAGGGTCGCCAGGCTGTCCGGCCTGGGCGACAGGCTCCTGAGGCCGCTCTCCGCCAAGCTGCTCGAGCCCGTCCTGCCGGAGCGGGAGGGCCTCGTGGACAGGAGTCTGCTGCTTGGGATATCCGGGCGGGGCCGGAGCCCCCAGATCTCGTTCGCCCGGGAGCGGGGGCTGTCCTATCCCCAATCGGGCGGCGGCTGCCTCCTCACCGACCCCGGCTACTCCCGGAGACTCCGCGTCCTGATGGACGGGGAGCTCCTCTCGCCGCGCTCGGCGAGGCTCATAAGGTTCGGGAGGGTATTCGCGCTCCCAGGAGGCGCAGTCGGGGTCCTGGGCAGGGACGAGGCCGACAACAACGAGCTCGAAGCCCTGTCCGAAGGCCGTTTCCTGAGGCTCCGCGACCGTCCCGGCCCGTCGGCCGTCCTCCTCGGCGATCCGTCGGCGGCCCCGGTCCTCGCGGGGCTGGTGGCCTTCCATGCGAAGCTCCCGACGGGCTCCACCGCCCTGGTCCTCGAAGGTGAAGACGCCGAGCACGCCGTGACGGTGCCTGCGCCCGGGGATGTCCGCCCTCTCCTCGTGTGCATCGAGGAGCCCTGAAGCACTTGACGGCTCTTTGGCCATTTCGTTAAAGTTTTGATAAGCAACCCAGGAGGTAGAGACGACATGATGAGGCTCGCAGCAGCTCTGTAGTCGGCTCTCCGGCAGCGCCGCCTGATCCTTGCAGGCTCCCGCCGGCAGAGCAGGTCCAGACCCCGGGCATCGCGCCCACAGGTTGAACCAGCTTATTCAGGATCAGGTCCAAATGTATTTCGAGGACGATTTCCAGGAAGAAGAAGAGCCGCGCAAGCTGCCTTTGCGCGACCTGTTCCGGGCCATGAAGCCCCTCGCGGCTCCCCATGTGCCCGCCTTCCTGCTCGCGGCGGTCCTCCTGCTCGCCTCGGTGGGGGGCGAGCTCGCGGGGCCTCTCATACTCAGGAAGATCATCGATGTGGCGATCCCCTCGGGATCCATCCGGAGCACGGTCCTCCTCTCCGCCCTCTTCGCTTCGATCTTCTGCGTGACGATGGCCCTCGCATACCTGCAGGTCCTCGTCGCGACGAAGCTCGGACTCGCGATCGTGAGGGACATCAAGGAGAAGGTCTTCCGTCACATGCTCACGCTCTCCCAATCCTTCTTCGACGCCTTCCCCTCGGGCAAGCTGATGGCCCGCGTCGAGAGCGACAGCGAGAGGGTGCGGATGATCTTCAGCGACGTGGCCATGGCCATCCTCAGGAGCCTGTCCATGATGGTGGGCACCCTCGCCGTCATGTTCGTGACCGACTCCCGCATCACCATGTGGGTGCTCGTGCTGGTCATGCCCGTGGCCCTGCTCGTCGTGCCCGTGCTCAGGTACATGAGGAAGCTCTGGGGAAGGGTCCGGGCTTCGTACTCGCGGATATCCGGCCTCGTGGCCGAGCACGTGCGCTCGGTGCCCATCCTCCAGGTGTTCGCCGCCGAGGAGGTGGCGGAGGAGAAGCTGTCCGACGAGGGCCGCAGATTCCTCGGGCTGGAGGTCAGGGCCTCACTCATCGAGTACGGGTTCTGGAGCTTCCTCGGCTCCTGCGAGCTGGCGGCCGTGGCGGTCATCCTGACGGCCGGGCGGAGCGGGATAGTGGCGGGCGTGATAACGGTCGGCACCGTGGTCCTGTTCGTGGAGTACACGCGAAGGCTGTTCGCGCCCATCGTGCAGTTCTCGGAGACGCTCAACCAGATCCAGAGGGCGCTCGCGTCCGCGGACCGCATCTTCGGCATCCTCGCCACGAGGACCCTGACCCCTGACGGCGAGCTCGGCGAGGATGGCTTCCCGGAGGACTGGGAGGAGATCCGCTTCGAGGACGTCTGGTTCCGCTACGGCGAGGAATGGGCGCTCAGGGGAGTGAGCTTCTCGATCCCCCGCGGCGCAGTTGTCGCCCTGGTGGGCGCCAGCGGCGGCGGCAAGTCCACCCTCGTGAGCCTGCTCATGCGTTTCTACGAGCCGCAGAAGGGCTCGATAACCATGGATGGCATCGATATAAGGAAATTCAGGCTCGATGTGTGGCGCAGGCGCCTGGGGCTCGTGCTGCAGAACGTGAGCCTCTTCTCGGGCACGCTGTCCGAGAACATCACGGTTTTCGACGCCGGATATCCCGTCGGCGACCAGATCGCGGCGCTGGAGCTCGTAGATGCCGGCGAGCTGGCGGTGCGGACCCCCGAGGGGCTCCAGGCGGAGATAAGCGAGGGAGGGCTGAACCTCTCCATGGGCGAGAGGCAGCTCGTGAACTTTGCGCGGGCGGTCCTCCGGAAGCCCGAGATACTCGTGCTCGACGAAGCGACGAGCTCTGTCGACCCGGGAACCGAGCGGAGGATACAGGACGCCATGGGCAGGATGCTCCAGGGCAGGACGGCCCTCATCGTGGCCCACAGGCTGAGCACGATCGTGGGGGCGGACGACATCCTCGTGATCTCCGAAGGCCGCATCGTGGAGCGGGGGACCCATATGGAGCTGGTGACCAGAGGCGGCCTCTACGCCGGCCTCTGCAGGCTCCAGTTCGGTATGGAGGAGATCCATGCTTAAGTACTTCAGATGGATACTCCGGTACTACAAG
>DIAQ01000016.1:21390-23120 GCA_002414865.1 candidate division Hyd24-12 bacterium UBA5074
CTGCCGCTCATCCTGCGCGGGCTCCTGGACAACCTCCAGGGGGTTCTCGCCCCGGGGGCGGAGGACAGGTTCAACACCGTCATGCTGTCGCTCGCGGCTGTCGGCCTTGCTTCGTTCGTCGCCAACTTCTACCCGGGCGCCAGGGCATGGCTGAACAGCAAGATCGGGTTCGCGGTGAGGAACCGGGTCTTCTCGGACATCCTCCGCAAGGACTTCAGGTTCTTCGTGAAGTTCAGGCCGGGGGATCTCGCGACGCGGCTGACCGACGACATCTCCGAGTACCCGAGGATCGCCTGGTTCAGCTGCAGCGCGATCTTCAGGGCCCTCGAGTCCAGCTCGCGCCTCGTCTTCTGCCTCGCGGTCATGCTCTGGATGAACTGGCAGCTCGCTCTGCTCGCAGTCATCCCGCTGCCGCTGATGCTTTTCCTCTTCTACCGGGTGGCCTCGAGGCTGGAGAAGAAGATAGGCGAGAGCCGCAGGGCCACGAGCCGGACGGGCGAGCTCCTGGACAGCACCTTCGCCGGGATCGCGATCGTGAAGGCCTACAGGGCGGAGAAGGGCCAGGCCGGCAGGCTGAGGAGACTCCTCGACACCAGGCTCGAGCTCGATCTCTCCATCACGAAGCTGTTCATGGTGCTCGATTCGCTCTACAGCGTCATCGGACAGGTGGGGAAGGTGATAGTCCTCCTCGTCGGAGGGCTGTTCGTGATCGACGGCCGGATGGGCATCGGGGACCTCTACGCGTTCTACGTGTACCTCGACCTCATCATGGGCCCGATGCACGACATCCCGAACCTGTTCGTGACCTCGAAGCAGGCGTTCGCCTCGATCGACAGGGAGCAGGAGATACTCGACTTCCCCTCCGCACCATCCAGGGAAGGGGCGCAGGATCCCGGGAGCATCCGGGAGGTTTCCTTCGAGGGGGCGGGCTTCAGCTACCCCGATGGCGGCGGAGGCGTGGAGAACGTCTCGGCGAAGATCTCCGGCCCTATGACCGTCGCGGTGGTGGGAGAGGTGGGCAGCGGCAAGTCCACCCTGCTCAAGATGCTGGCAGGCCTCCTTCCGTGCGCGAGGGGGCGCATCTGCCTGAACGGGGTGCCCCTGGATGGCGTGAGCCGGGACAGCCTTTCCCGGGAGACGGGATACGTGCCCCAGGACCTCATGCTCTTCAGCGAGAGCATCGACGACAACATCCGGCTGGGGCGCGATCTCGCCGCCGATGATGTGACCCGCTCGCTCGAGCTGGCCGACCTCCCGCCCTCCGAGCTCCCCGGGGGCACCGCCACGAAACTGGGGCAGTCCGGCTCCGGTCTCAGCGGTGGGCAGAAGCAGAGGGTGGCCATCGCGAGAGCCCTGGCCGCGCGGCCGTCCCTGTGCCTGTTCGACGACTGCACCGCGGCGCTCGACGCCGATCTCGAGGAGAGGTTCTGGGAGGGGCTGGAGGGCGGTCGGAGCGGCCGGCTGATCTTCGTCGTGACCCACAGGGAGGCCACGGTGAGGCAGAGCGACCTTGTCCTGTTCCTCCACAGGGGCAGGCTCGAGGACATGGGCACCCACGAGCAGCTGCTTGCGAGGAACGACCTCTACAGGCTCGTCCTGGCCGCCGAGATGAAATGAGGGCGGGGCTCGCCGCCCTCAGCTCCTCCGGGGAGCTGGCCGCGAGGATCGAGGCGCTGAAGGGGATGATGTCCCCCTGCCGCCTCTGCCCGAGGCGCTGCGGCGCGGACAGG
>DIAQ01000016.1:23447-24182 GCA_002414865.1 candidate division Hyd24-12 bacterium UBA5074
TCATCCATGGAGGCGAGGAGCCCGTCCTGGGCGGGGAGACCGGCGTGGGCAACGTCTTCCTCGCCCACTGCAACCTGAGGTGCCGGTTCTGCCAGAACATCCAGATAAGCCAGACCGACAGGCGGTTTCCCATGGAACCGGCCCGGCTGGCGTCGAAGCTCCTCGAGCTGCAGGAGGCGGGATGCCCGACGCTGGGTTTCGTCTCTCCCACCCATTTCGTCCCGGGAATCGCAGAGGCGGTGGCGCTGGCCGCGGAAGCCGGCATGGACAGGCCCCTCGTCTACAACTCCAACGGGTACGACAGCGTGGAGGTGCTGAAGCTGCTGGAGGGAATCTTCGACATCTACCTGCCCGATTTCAAGTACTGGGGGGAGGAGGAGGCCGTACGGTGCTCCGACGCCCCTGGATACCCTGCTGCGGCGGTCGAGGCGCTCAGGGAGATGTACCGCCAGACGGGCCTGCTGAGGACGGACTCGAGGGGGATCGCCGAGCGAGGGCTCATCGTGAGGCACCTGGTGCTTCCCAACGACCTGTCCGGAACGCGCGGCGTCCTGGAGGCGATAGCCCGCGAGCTGTCGCCTCAGGTCGCGATCAGCCTCATGTCGCAGTACAACCCTCTCCATGGCGCCATGGACGATCCGCTGCTCTCCCGCCGCCTTCGAGAGCGGGAATACCTCTCCGCTGCAGCCGTCCTCGAGGAGCTCGGCTTCACCGAAGGCTGGACGCAGGACTGGA
>DIAQ01000017.1:0-2276 GCA_002414865.1 candidate division Hyd24-12 bacterium UBA5074
GGCAGCAGAGAGAGGATCGTCGTGCTCGCCGTCATCAGGATCGGCCTCATCCTCCTCCTCCCGGCCTCGACAACCGCGGCGGAGGGAGCGAGCCCCTCGTCGCGGCGGATCTGATTTGCGAAGTCCACCAGCACGATTCCGTTGTTCACCACGATGCCCGCCAGCATCAGCACGCCTATGAGAGAGGTCATGCCGAGAGTGGCTCCCGTCAGGATGTGGATGAAGATCACGCCGATCAGGCCCATCGGTATCGAGAAGATCAGGAGGAACGGCTCCAGGAGGGACTCGAACTGGGCCGCCATGACCATGAAAACCAGGATCACCGCGACCAGGATTGCCAGGAACATGCTCGAGAAGGACTCCTTCTGGTCGGGTATATCGCCGAGGAGCTCCCAGCGGCAGCCCCCGAGGTCCAGCGTGTCCATCATGGCCTCCAGGTCGTTGCCGACATCGCCCAGCGCCCTGCCGTCTATCTTGCACGACACCAGGACTGCCCGGCTCCGATCGCGGTGCCAGATCATCTGAGGCACCTGGTTCGAGACGAAGGTGCCCCAGCTCGAGAGAGGCGCCCCGAAGACGGGGAGCCCTGAGACCTGCTCGATCGTGGATGTGCTGCGGTCGGGGTAACTCACATGGACGTCGATATCGCTGCCTGCTCCGTAGTACGAGGAGGCATCCAGACCGAGCGCTCCGATGGTGACCTCGGCCGCCACGGCCGCCGGGCTCCTCCCACGCTGCGAGAGCACTGCGGGGTCAGGCGTGAACTCCACCTGCTCGACCCTCTCTTCGAGTGAAGAGACATGGTCGATGGTTCCCGGGATCTCCTGCATGGCCCGGCGCAGCATCTCGCCCCTTTCTCTCAGCTCGTCCAGATCGGTGCCATAGAGGGCCACCTGGATGGGGTACTGGTTGCCTATCGAGATGGCGTCGTTCATCGTGTATTCGAGACCTGGCACTCCATCCAGAACCAGCCTGATCCTGTCCTTGTACTGGTCGATCGATGTGCCGAGGGCGGACTCATCTGCGAAATAGAGCGTCAGCTCCAGCCCGCTCGAGGCGTCCGATCCGAAGACGGCGGCCACGCCCGAGCTCCTGCCGACTTCGAGCCGGGAATGGACGAGGTCTCCGGGTGCGATGACGGCGATGACCGAGTCCTCGAGAGCGGTCGCAATGCTGTCCGTCACATGGAGGTTGCTCCCGGGGGGCACCGAGGCGGTGATGGTCAGCGTCCCCTCCTTGAAGTCCGGGAACAGCGAAGTGGGTATCTGCCTCATCAGGGCCAGGGAGAAGATGAAGATCACAACCACGGGCAGTATTGCCCTCGCACGGTGGGCGACGCACCAGGTCAGCGCCTTCGTGTAGGCACCCTCGAGGCGGCCTATCCAGTTCTGGATGGCCGCGAGCGGCGACCCCTTCATATGCGTCTTGACAAGCTTCTCGGACATACCGGCGAGCATCGGTATCAAGCTCAGGCAGACGAACAGGCTGATGAACAGGGCACTCACGATCGTGATGGAGAGGTCCCGGAAGATCTGCCCGGTCAGTCCCTTCACGAACAGCATCGGGACGAAGACGACGACCGTGGTCAACGCTGAAGCCACGACAGGTCCCGCCACCTGTGAGGCTCCCCTCTCGGCCCCTTCGAGCCTGCCCTCTCCCCCCTTTCGCCGCCTGTGGATGTTCTCCAGCACGACGACCGAGTTGTCGAGGATCATCCCGATGGATATCGAGAGCCCGGCCAGGGAGATGATGTTCAGGTTGACCCCGAAGATGTACATGAAGGCGAATGTCGTGATGAAGGAGAGCGGCATCGAGATGCTGACGATGCCGGCGTTGACGGGGGAGCCCAGGAACAGCAGCAGGACCGCAGCGGCCAGCAGCATGGCCTGGATGGCGCTCGTCACCAGCGAGGTCGTCGAGGAGAGGACGAAGTCCTCCTGGTTGTAGACGACGCTCACGCTGAGCTGATCCGCATAGCTCCCGGAGATCCTCTCTATCTCAGAGTTTATGGCTCTGCATGTACTCACCGCGTTGGCATCGGCGCTCTTCCTGAAGACAAGGAGGATCGTTTCTTCGCCGTCGAGCGTGATCGAGTTCGTGCGGTCCTCGAATCCGTCGACGACCTGCGCGACGTCTCCCAGCCGGACGGGCACGCCGCCGCAGGCTCCGACCACAAGGCTGCTGATCTGCTCCAGGTCGTGGAAACCGGTCCTCATGCTCACCGGGATCTCCAGGCCGTCGTCTTCTATCTGGCCCCCGGGCTGGTCCGCGCCCAC
>DIAQ01000017.1:2695-4230 GCA_002414865.1 candidate division Hyd24-12 bacterium UBA5074
ATGAGCCTCCTCAGCTCGGGCCCGCTCATGGCAGTGCTCGAGAAGCTCGCCACCAGAAGAGGCTTCATGCTGCTCTCGAGAGCGACCACATAGGGATCGGTGGCGTTGTCAGGCAGAGTCGGCTGGATCTGGTCGACCGCCTCCTTGATGTCCTCGAGGACAGAGTCCATGTCAGCGCCCAGGTTGAGCTTCACTGTGACGAGGCTCAGGTTCGCCCTGCTCTCGGACTCGACGGTGCTCACGCCCTCGATCCCGCTGACTGCGTTCTCGATCTGTTCCGAGACGAGGGTTTCGACCTCCTCCGGACCGGCGCCGGGGAGTGCGGTGATGATGTCGACCACTCCGAGGTCGACCTTGGGCAGATAGTCCAGCCCGAGCTGGATCAGCCCGAAGACTCCGGCTCCGGCCATCATCAGGTAGACCATCAGGAATGTGATCCTGCGCCTTGTCGCGATGCCCGGGAGGCTCATATGCCGGCCTCCCTCACTCTGTCTCCATCTTCGATGATGTTGATGCCCATCGTAATGAGCGTGTCACCTTCGGACAGGCCGGATAGCACCTGCCAGCTGAATCCGTTCCTGATCCCCACCTGTATGTCCCTGAAGCGGGCAATGCCGCCTTCCACCACCGCCACGTTCCAACCGCCCTCCTGCGTCCTCACCATGGCGCTCTGGGGGACCACGATGGAGCTCGATACGCTTTCGAGCGTCACGGTTGCGGTGCATCCCATGCCCGCTCTCAGCCTGCCCGTGGGGTCCGTGAACTGGGCTCTGGCCGAGGCGGTGCCCGATATCTGGTCGATCGAAGGCGAAACCGATGTGATCGATCCCTCGAAGATCACCCCCGGGAGGATGGGCGTCTCGAGGAACACCGGGAGCCCCGGCACGAGATCCGCCAGATCCAGAGGGGCCATGTGGAGCTCGGCCTCCAGAACGTCTCCGTCGGTCAAGGCGATCAGGTTCCCGCTCGCGGGATTCCCCTCCCTTGCCCATACGCGTGCCACGGTCCCGGAAAATGGCGCTCGGACCTGTCCCAGCGATGCCTCGGAGAGGGCGAGGCTATAGCCGGCCTGCGCCAGACCGGCGGTAGCTTCCGCAGACCGGCGGGATGCTTCAGCCTGTTCATAGGCGCTCCGGGAGACGGCTCCGGACTCGAAGAGGGACGCCGTCCTGTCCATCAAGCCCGACTGATAGTCCCTGGCAGCTCTGGCGGCGGTCATCCTGGCAGCTGCGGCGGCCACCTCGGCCTCGTGCATGCCGTCCGTCTCGAGGGTGACCAGCACTTCCCCCTCCTCGACGCGATCGCCCTCTGTCACGAGTACGGCGGTCACGGAGGCGGGCGTCGCGACGCTCAGCACCGCCTCCTCGGCTCCCTCCAGCCTGCAGGGAGCGACTACTGTCCTGGAGATGGCATCAGGCTCGACGATGCGCGTTCTCACAGGGATGGCGCGCATCTCCGGCGGCCCGTCCGTTCCACAGCCTGTCATGGTGACAAGCATCCCCGCAAGAAGCAGGTATTCAGCTCTTCGCATCGTT
>DIAQ01000084.1:0-1065 GCA_002414865.1 candidate division Hyd24-12 bacterium UBA5074
GCCATGTCCTCGATGGAGGAGAGCCTCCTCGAGGCTGTCTCCATGGCACCCGCCGATGTCGAGAGGTCCGAACCGAGGGAATCCACGGCGAAGGCGACACCGTCGAGCATCGCCTCGAGGCCTGACAGCTCTGTCGAGAGGGAATCGATCCTTCCCAGGGTTCTCCAGCCGGCCCCTGCCGCGGCTCTGAGATGCATGGACGCCTCTCCGGGCCTGACCGCGGGGGAGAGAAGGGCCATAGGGGCGGCCAGGGCATCGAGGTCGCCGGCGGCGGATTCGCTCGCCTCGATCAGGTCGGCTGCCGACGATCTCGCTTCTCCCAGGGCCAGCCTGATCTGCTCCACGATCGCGGAAGTCTGCAGCACGGAGCCCGAGACCTGCCCCAGCAGAGAGGAGGTGCTGCCGAAGTCCCCTCCGAGCACGCGGACGGCATCGCCGGCAGCGGATGCACCTGTGGCGAGCCCTTCGGCACCTTCAGCCAGGTACGAGCCGGACAGCGGCACGAAGATGGCGATCGCCAGGCCGACCACCGCCGTCACGGTCCCGGACACGAAGCCCAGGCCCGCCGCTGCGCGAGCAAGGGAGATCCTCTTCCGCAAGGCCATCCTCCGTGGTTCGACACCCTTCTCTTCTCCCTGCGCAAGATGCTCGCGCGCGGAGGCCGGGTAAAGTGTCGGCGGGCGCGGACCGCACCCGCCTTCTGGAAGGGCTGGTTTCAGCCTGCAGGGCTGCCGGGGGGGTGATCATGAGCTCCCTGGGAGATGCCTCCGGCAGGGCGATGAAGAGCCGCCACGAGGTCGTGACGAGGGCGGACTTCGGCAGCGAGAGGCTGCTCCGGGAACGCCTGCGGGATCTCATGCCCGATGCTTCGTTCATAGGCGAGGAGGAGGGGGGGAACCCCGGCTTCCCCTGCTGGATCGCCGATCCTCTCGACGGGACCAACAACTTCGCCCACGGGTACCCTGTCTTCTGCGTGTCGGTCGCCCTCGTGGAGGAGACGGGCCCGGTCCTGGCCTGTGTGCACGACCCGACGAGGGGGGAGACCTTCACCTCGTTGCGCGGCTC
>DIAQ01000084.1:1431-4848 GCA_002414865.1 candidate division Hyd24-12 bacterium UBA5074
GGCTTCGACCTCGGGCCCCTGCTCCACTTCCTGGGGCGCGCGCAGGGCATCCGGAGAGGCGGCTCCGCGGCCCTCGACCTGTGCTACGTCGCCTGCGGAAGGCTCGATGGATTCTGGGAGCAGCATCTCCGCCCCTGGGACATGGCGGCGGGATGCCTTCTCGTCACCGAGGCGGGAGGGAGCGCAGAAGCCTACGAGGGAGGCCCCTGGACGATCGCTTCCGGCGGCGTCGCGGCAGCCGCTCCCGGGCTGGCCCATGAACTCAGGCGGGGCATCGACGAGGGACGCCGCATCGTCGAGTGGACGCGCCCGGAAAATGAAGGGGCGCCCCGGAAGGCGCCCCCTGCGATGAAGGACCCGGCGGACCCTAGAGCTTGATCAGCCGCAGCGTCACGGCCAGGCCGCCATCGGAGACCCTGGCCATGTAGGTGCCGGCAGGTACCGATTCGCCGTCCCAGCAGTAGCTGCCGTCGAATCCCGCACTGAGCACCCTGCGCCCGATGAGATCGAAGATCTCGATCGAAGCGCCGGGACCGAAGCCCTCGCCTGCGATGACTGTCGACGACATGAACGGGTTGGAACTCGCCGTCAGACCGCTGACGACGGACGGACCTTCGCCCGTCCCCTGCGACAGATCGAGCTTGTAGATCTTGTCGCTGACATTGTTGGCCACCCAGAGATACCCGTCGCTGTCGAAATCGACGCCATGGGCTGCGTTGTCGACCAGGGAACCGGGGATGTTGTTCACGAGGGCGCCGGAGGTGTCGTAGGCCTTCACGGGGCTGTCGCCGCCGTCGTTGGCCACCCAGATCTGGTCCGCATACCAGGCGCAGTCGTAGATGGTGCCGAGGGCCTGTATGCTGGAAATGAAGGGATTGGTGCCTACGGTGCCTGACCAGGAGAACGTCTCCACCACGTCAACGCCGCCGGAGGACTTGGGGCCGAGCACGAAGAGCTGAGAGGAACTGGAGCCTACTCCCGTCACCGACGAGAGTTCGCTGCCTCAACAGTTGACCGTGAAGTTGCCCAGGTAGTTGCCGGCGGTGTCCATGATGTAGACCTCCACGAGGGAGGAGCCCACCATGCCCGCGAAGAGGGAGTTGTTTCCGTAGGCGAGCCCCGCGGGTTCCAGGGCATCGATGGACTGCACGTACCAGGAGGAGATGACCGAGCCATCGGCCGGATCGACCTGGTAGCAGTTGTGGGTGGTGCCGTCGAGGGCCCACAGGTAGCCTCCGCCGCAGGCGAGGCCGTTGATGCCCGTGTCCGGGGCATCGAAGGTGGCCACGACGGTCTGCGAGAATGCGGCCGCGAGAGGGAGCAGCGCCAGGAGCAAGACCTTCTTCATGATTCCAGCTTCACCTCCAAACATACCAAGAGAGTCGGAATTTCAAGACCAATAAGAAGATGAAGCATAGCTGAACGCCAGTCAACACTGGACGGCAGGGGGGGCCGTCCGCCCCTTCCGCGGGACGGACGGCCCTCGAAGGATGCGAGGATGTCCTAGAAGCCTACGTTCACGCCCCCGTAGACGGAGCTGATGCCGCCCGACCCGGCCTCCTCGCCGAAGGCCCTGGCGTACCTGTACTCGCCGAAGATGCTCAGGGGCAGCATCGGGGGCTGGTAGGAGGCGCCGATCACGCCGTGCGCTTCGGGGTGCACCTTGTCGTACGGATCGATGGTCACGGCACCGCCGGTCTGGGCGCTGACCATCTGGAGGAGGACATCGGCATCGCTCACTATGAGATGGGCTCCGCCACCGCCGCCGATATAGGGCTGAACAGGGATGTTGCCCACCGGCAGGTTGATCTTGAGCGTCGCGCCGAGGTCGAGGTCATGGAAGGTGACCCGGTAGTCCTGCAGCGAGTCGAGAATCGTGGGATCGGACCAGCCCCACTCCTGCTCGAGGTACAGCTTGAGAGAGTCGATGTTGCCCCCGAAGTCGACCCCCTGCTCCTCCTCCAGGTAGTTGAACAGGTAGTTGTCCATGGTGATGTCGCTCTCCGAGGAGGCGTAGCTCCCGCTGAACTCGAGAGAGACGAGGTTCATGAGCGGCAGGACGAACTGCCCTCCGAAGAAGGGGCTGCTCGCTCCATCTCCGGTCCTGGGCTCGTTCCCGCTGTAGTAACCGACGCGGCCTCCGAAACGCGGGCCCGCCCAGGCGACGGCGGCTATCACGAACAGCAGTGGCAGACTCTTCATACAGGGGCCTCCTTTTCTGACTGTGCGGAACAAGATCGGTCCCCGGAGCGTTCCCGTCAACGCAGGAGCTTGACCTCCGGGCGGAGCGATGCCAGTTTAAGGCTATAAGCTGTAATTGGTTCCACTTGCACTGCAAAGGGGATTATAAATGCGACTGATGATCCTTCTCCTCGTGTTTGCCGCCGCGGCTTCCGGGGCGACCGGCGACGCCTTCTCCTGGCAGTCGTTCGGAGGAACGCAGGGGCAGAGCCCCTCCGTCCAGCTCGTGGAGTCGGATCTCGATCACATCGTTGTGAGCGTCGAGATACCGGGCTTCTGGCTCTCGACATTCCCCGGGGGCGGCGCTTCCTGGGACAGGGTCGAGCTGCCCGACTACTATCCGCAGGGAGAGGTCGGCTTCCCCGAAGTCCCATCCGTGCCCGTGATGTTCGCCCTGCCCCTCGGCTCCACGGCCACGCTCACCGTCGAGGATGTCGAGTACTCGACGTATGACGGGCTCAGCCTCCTGCCCAGGCAGCCGGCCGAGATCGACATGTCCCATGCCCCGTGGGCCTTCGAGCGCAACGAGAGGGCCTACGGCCTCGACGCCCAGCTCCCCGGCGACTGGGCCACGCTCGACTCCGACGGCATCTGGGCCGGCCTGCACACTTCCAGGCTCGTCGTGAACCCGTTCCGCTACAACCCCGCGCGCCAGGAGCTCCAGGCCGCCTCCTCCATCCTGATCCGCATCGATTTCGGCGGAGGCTTCGATGGCGTCTGCGGCTCGATAACCGAAACCGTCGAGCCCGCGATGGCAGGCACCGTCATCAACTTCGGCTCGTTCCGGGAGGCCGGCAGGGCCGCCTCGGGCACGCGCGCCGGGGCCGAATACATCGTGGTGTGCAACGACACGAACCTCGCCGCCGTGGCTCCGCTCTTCGAGCTGCACAACTGGCTGGGCATGAAGGTCGCAGTCGAGATCCTCCCCAATCCCGCCTCCGTCGCACAGATCTTCGGCGCCATCGCCGACAACTACGAGACGGGCATCACCGAGTACGCCCTGATCGTCGGCGACAACACCGCCATGCCGGCCTACAACTACGGCTCCCACGTGGGCGACTACTACTATGCCTGCCTCACGGGCGGAGACCTCCTGCCCGAGATAGCCCTCGGCCGCCTCACAGGCACGGCCGAGCAGGTGACCCTGCAGGTCGACAAGATCATCAGCGGCTATCT
>DIAQ01000084.1:5189-5761 GCA_002414865.1 candidate division Hyd24-12 bacterium UBA5074
CCGGGCAAGTACACCCTGTGCTGCAACCAGATCGCATCATATCCCTACAGCCTCATCAGCATGACGTTCACGAAGGTGTTCCCTCCCGAGGGCGGCACCGCGCAGAACGTCTCCGACGCCATCAACAACTCCGTCGGCACGGTGGGGTACCGCGGCCATGGCGACGTGACCTACTGGGCCTGGTCCCCGGGCTGGACCGAGACCAACATCAACGCTCTCACCAACACCTTCATGCCGCCCGTGTTCAACATCGCCTGCTACAACGGGCGCTTCCAGGACTCCGGCAACTGCCTCTCCGAGAGCTGGGCCTTCGGGACCCACGGCGCCAGCGGCAACCTGGGAGCGGCCGATCCCTCGTATACCGAGGCCAACCACACCTACATGAAGGAGATCTACAAGGCCATCTACGACCAGGGCATCTTCGGGGTCGCAGCCGCGATCAACGCCTCGACGGTCGTCACCATCGCCCAGCACGCCTCCCTCGGCGAGGCCAATGCCAAGATGTACGTCTGGTTCGGCGACCCGGCCATGGAGATCTGGTCCTTCGATGCAGCGGGTGAGCCCGGCGCCCT
>DIAQ01000009.1 GCA_002414865.1 candidate division Hyd24-12 bacterium UBA5074
TTCTTCATCGCCGCCTGCGACTATACGCTCATCGGTGAGGAGCTTTTCGCCGCCAGCGCCTACCTCTCGCACGAGCCCAAGCTGCTGGGGAGCCTGAAGGGGCAGGATGCCGCAAAGCTTGTCATCATGATCCTGATCCTGCTCGGAGTCGCCGCAGCCACTCTGGGCACGGCCTGGCCCCCGGCCGCGAAAGCCGCCGACTTCCTGCGTCTCCTGACGCATGTCGATTGAGGTGATGCGGCCATGAGGCTGTTCGTCCCCCTGTTCATGACCTTCATCTGCGGGATGATCATCATCCTTCAGTTCTTCGTGCCGCACAGGCCCTTCTCGACCCTGGGCGAGAGGCTCACCGACTGGTACATGATCGTGGCCTCCGCCGCGATCTTCCTCGGTGCCGTGAACCTTCTCCAGGTGCACTCCGCGAGGATCAGGTTCCGCCAGAAGAACTGGCAGTACAGCCCCGTCGTCATCGGCGGCTTCCTCGTCATGATGGCGGCCGGCTTCGGCTGGGGGGTTGCTGACGGGAGGCCGTTCGACTGGATGTTCCAGACCATGGTCGTTCCGATGGGCGCCACAATGTTCAGCCTGCTGGCCTTCTTCGTGGCCTCAGCCGCGTTCAGGGCGTTCCGCTCGTCCAACTGGCGCGCGACCCTGCTGCTCGTCTCAGCCTTCATCGTCATGCTCGGCCGGGTGCCCATCGGCGACGTGATATGGAGGCTCATCCCGGGCGCTGCTGCGAGCTCCCATCCCAATCTCGTCAACGAGATAGCGGAGTGGATAATGCAGGTGCCCAACATGGCGGGGCAGAGGGCCGTGATGATCGGGGCATCGCTCGGAGTGGTGGCCACATCGCTCAGGATGATCTTCGGGATCGAGAGAAGCTACCTGGGAGGTTCCGACTGATGGGCCGGCTGCTGGAAAGGCTGGACAAGGTCGACAGGAGGGTTATCTACATCCTGATGGCCGCTTCCGTGATCGTACCCCTCGCCCTCAAGCTGGACTTCCCGATCCCCATCGGCAGCGGACCCAGCATGGACCTCTACATGGCGATCGACACGCTTCCCCCGGGCTCAACGGTGATCATCAGCTTCGACTACGACCCCTCGACGAAGGCAGAGCTTCAGCCCATGGCCGTCGCCCTGACCCGCCACCTGTTCGGGCACGGCGTCAGGGTGATCGGCATGGCCATGTGGCCCCAGGGCGCGAGCCTGGGCCAGCAGGCCATGGCGCAGGCCGCCGACAGCCTGGGAGCCGAGCAGTACGAGGACTGGGTGAACCTCGGCTATACGGTGGGCGCAGGAGTCTCGCTGCTCAGGATGGGCAGCTCGATCGAGGCCGTCTATCCCCAGGACCGCGACGGCGTCCCCTATGACTCGATACCCCTCATGCGCGATGTGAGGCGCCTCGGGGACGTCGATCTGGCCATCTCCCTCTCGGCGGGGGACCCCGGCATACATTCCTGGGTCATGATGGCGAAGGACACCTACGGCGTCCCGGTGGGCGGCGGATGCACCGCCGTCAGCGCCCCCGAGTTCTATACGTACCTGGGCACGGGTCAGCTCGTGGGCCTGCTGGGCGGGCTCCGCGGCGCGGCCGACTACGAGACGATCCTCCGCGAGAGGATACCGGGAGCCCCGGGCGGGCTCGCCACACCGGGGATGGCTGCGCAGTCGATATCCCACCTTGTCATCATGGGCTTCATCGTGATAGGGAATGTCGCCTTCATAGCGGGACGCAGCAAGAGGAAGGGAGGCGCGAAATGACCATGGAGATAGTCGGCATCTGGCTGGGAGCCCTTCTCACCCTCGCGCTGTACAGTTTCCTCTATCGCGACAATCCGTTCTACAAGTTCACGGAGCACCTGTTCGTCGGCATGAGCGCGGGCTACTGGGTGATCTACAACATCTACAACGTGCTCATACCCAACCTGTGGGACAGGCTCGTGGGGACGGGCGACGCCGCTCCCGACATGATGATGATCATCCCCGCAGTGCTCGGCCTGTTCATGCTCGCCAGGCTGGTGCCCAAGGGCGCAGGCCTCTCCAGGATCTCGCTGGCGATGATCGTCGGCACGGGTGCGGGCCTCTCGCTGGTGACGACCTTCAGGACTAACTGCCTGAGCCAGGTCGAGGGCACGATCATCGCCCTGACGGGGGCGGGCACGGGGCAGTTCCTGTCCAACCTGATCCTCGTCGTAGGCGTGGTCTGCGGACTCGTGTACTTCTTCTTCTCCAAGCCTCACAGGGGAGTCATCGGAGGCGCTGCCAACACCGGTATAACGGTGCTGATGGTGGCCTTCGGGGCCAGCTTCGGCTACACCGTCATGGCCCGCATAAGCCTGCTGATCGGACAGGTGCAGTTCCTCCTGTTCGAATGGCTTCCGACGATACCGATTTTCCGGGGCCTCACCGGGTGACAGGTATGCGCCCCAACGCGCTTGACAGGGGCGGAAGGGCTCCCTATTCTCGAATCGGGAAAAGGTTCCCGACCGGAATGAACACCCGTCGGATGACGGGCAGGAGTGGTGTGCAGTAACGACTTAGTAGGTAAAGTGTTACGCTCCCCGGGCCGTCAAGGAGGTGGCCGATACCGGGGAGGAAGGAACTTGGTAATGGACCTCCAGAGAAGAGAAAGGAGCGTCAGCGGTGCTTAGAAGGGCAACGGCGATCTCTCTCGCTCTGGTCCTGTGCTTTGCGCTCGGCGCAACCGCAGGAACCACCGGCAAGATTGCCGGTCGGGTCTCCGACTCGAGCGGCAGCCCGTTGGTTGGCGCTGCGGTCCTCATCGTGGGCACGTCCTACGGTGCGATGACCGACGCCAATGGCGAGTACTTCATCATCAACCTCGAACCGGGCACCTACAATCTCCAGGCCCGCATGGTGGGCATGGCCACCAAGGAGGCGCAGGGAGTCCAGGTCGTGGCCGACATGACCACCAGGATGGACTTCCGGCTCGATCCCGAGGCCGTCGGCCAGACCATCATCGTGGTCACCGACCAGCGCGCCATGATCGAGCGCGACGTGACGTCCTCGGTCCGCATCGTCAGCCGTGACGAGATCAGGACCATGCCGGTCGCCGGCATCCAGGACGTCATCAACCGCCAGGCGGGCTCGACCGACCGCGGCGGCCTGCACATGCGCGGCGGCCGCACCGGTGAGACGGTCTATCTGGTCGACGGCGTCGCCCAGATCGACCCGACCTCCAACACGTTCAACAGCAACATCCCGATGTCCTCCGTGGCCGAGACCTCGGTTCTCACGGGCGGCTTCGGCGCCGAGTACGGCAACGCCCAGTCCGGCGTGGTGAACATCATCACCCGCGAGGGCGGAACCCGTTACAGCGGTTCCATCGACTTCATGGCCAATGATTTCCAGGCACTCGGCCTCGCCGACGACTACCAGTGGCAGGACAACAGGAACGATGCAGGTCCGTTCACCGAGGCCCGCATCAACTCCGAGGTCGCCATCGGCGGTCCCGAGCCCATCACGAACTTCCTCCTCCCGGCCATCGGCGTGCACGTTCCGGGAGAGGTCCGCATCTTCGCGGGCGGCGAATACCTGGAGATCGGTGGTGGCGAGGACAACCGCTACCAGTACGCATTCAACAACTGGCAGACCCAGGCGTCGGGCAACGTCAAGCTGACCATCCGTCCCAATCCCAGGACGAAGATCAGCCTGACCGGCTACTACCTGGATCGCACGGCCGGCCTCTCCGACTGGTCCTACAGCCGCTGCGAGACCCCCTATATCGACGCCGAATCCGGTGACACCCTCGCTCCGGGCACCGATGTCCGCTACATCCTGCCCACGAGGTTCTGGACCCAGTACACCATGGGGATGGGCCTCACCCAGACCCTCAGCGACGCCACCTTCATGGAATTCAAGGTCAGCCAGTACATGACCCGCTTCCAGTACAAGATCCGCGACCCGCAGGGCGGCTGGCTGGGCGAGGGCTACACCGAGGAGGACTGGCTCGACTACACTCCCTCGAGGACGACCGACACGGACGGCTTCGCCCGCGACGGCGCGAGCCGCTACGCATGGAACGACACGCGCAGCACCACCTCGTCCGTCAGGTTCGACCTCACGAGCCAGGTCACCACGCAGCACCAGCTCAAGACCGGCTTCGAGGGCAACTACTTCGATGTCTTCGACTACAGCGTGGACACCGCCTCGGGCGGCAACATCTACCTGAACCGCTACCACGCGTTCCCGAACTCGGGCGCCGTCTACGTCCAGGACAAGATGGAGTACCGCGGGATGATCGTGAACGCGGGCCTGAGGTTCGACTACTTCGATCCGAACTTCGACGCGTACCCGAGCGATCCCTCCAACCCGGTGACCCCGGGCACCACGCCTGACGATCCCGACCACATCATCAACCCGATCGAAGTTCCGATGAAGTACCACCTGAGCCCCCGCGTCGGCTTCTCCCACCCCATCACCGAGCGCGACGTGCTCCACTTCACCTATGGCCACTACTTCCAGACCCCGGTGTTCGACAGGCTCTTCTACGGCTCCTCCTATGACCTGTCGGGCGCCTTCCCGCTCATCGGGAACGTCGACCTCGACCCCGAGCAGACCATCTCCTACGAGGTCGGTGTGAAGCACCAGTTCGACGACATAACCCTGGTCGACCTCACCGGCTTCTACAAGGACATCACCGGCCTGGTCGACACCGAGCGCAACTTCTACTCCGCAGTCGACTTCTACGATCGCTACATCAATGGCGACTACGGAAGCGTCCGCGGCGCCGAGATCTCCCTGATGCGCCGTCCGAGCGGCTTCTGGTCCTTCTCCGCCAACTACAGCTACCAGGTCGCGAAGGGCAAGTCCTCGGGCGCCACCCAGAACTACAGCTACCTGTGGGCGGGCTGGGTCATCCCCAAGCGCGAGTCCTACCTCGACTGGGATCAGAGGCACTCGGCCAACGTGAACGTCGACTTCCGCATTCCTCAGGGCGAGGGTCCGAGGATCGGATCGTTCCCGATTCTCGAGGGCTTCGGCGCAGCTCTGCAGTGGAGCTGGGGCTCGGGCTTCCCCTACACCCAGGACAGCCAGGGAACGGCGTCCCCCGAGATCAACGGCCGCCGTTATCCGTGGACGATGAGCACCGACCTGAAGGTCGATCGGACGATCTGGGCCGGACCAGTGACGCTCGATGTGTACTGCTGGGTTCTCAACCTGTTCAACCGCAAGAACATCAATACAATATCGAGTGCCTCCTGGTATGACGCGGACCAGGACGGCGACGGCCGTCCCGATCACGATCCGAAGGGTTCCACAGGCAATCCGTATGTGTACTCCAGTCCGCGGACGATCCGCTTCGGCATAAACCTGGAGTGGTAGCGAAGGCAGACTGAAGAAGCCCCGGTGGCGGCTCCGTCCATGGATGGGCGGGGCCGCCCGGGCTCGGACTTACAAGGAGTGGCATTTCATGCGTAACATCCTGATGGCAGCACTTCTCCTGGCTGCTGTTGCATGGGGACAGACAGGCACTCCCGCTCCTGTTCCCGCTCCCGACACCACCGCAGCTCAGCCTGTGGATACCGCTGCAGCCGTCCCGGTGGCGGACAGCGCCGCCACGGAACCCGTAGCCGGGGCCACCGCGACCCCGGAAGGCGAGGGTGTAGAGCGGCCGCAGAACGCCTCGATGGACCTGAAGGACCTGGTCATC
>DIAQ01000037.1:0-5965 GCA_002414865.1 candidate division Hyd24-12 bacterium UBA5074
AGTCGAGAGCCCCTCCACGCTTGCCTGCGCGGCCGCTGAGGCGGGTCTTTCTGCGCTCGTCGTGGCCGACCAGGGAGGGCTTTACGGAGCGGTCGACACCGAGGACTCCTGCCGGGGTTGCGGCATCTCGCCAGGCCTGGGCGCGAGCCTGCGCATCGGCGGTCGCAGCTTCCTGTTCGTATCCCTCGCAGGCGGGTGGCCTGCCATGTGCAGGCTGGTCACCGCGTCAGGGGGGGAGAACGGATGCGGGATAGCCGCTTCGCTCGTCGATGCCTCCTGCACCGCCGCGGTGGCATTCGACGCCGCGGACGCCGCCTGGCTGACATCGAGCGGATATGCCGGCCGGGCCTATCTCGCCGTGTTGCCGTCCTCCCCCTCGGGCATCCCGCCCGGGGAGGCGCAGGACCGCGCACTGGCGGCGGGTCTCTCGCCGATAGCGTTTCCACCGGTGGTGTTCGCCACGG
Organism: candidate division Hyd24-12 bacterium UBA5074; assembly: GCA_002414865.1. Lineage (GTDB taxonomy): Bacteria > Fermentibacterota > Fermentibacteria > Fermentibacterales > Fermentibacteraceae > UBA5938. The sequence continues at coordinate 465 of DIAQ01000037.1, forward strand.
CCGGAGGCCCCGCAAGGCACCGTATGCTGCGGGCCGGCTCTCTCCACTGCGCGATGTCCGCCCTGCCGCCTGGTTCGCTGGCGCATCCCTCCTCGCGCATGCCCGGGCCCGGCGCCCTCGAACGATCCTTTCCGTGCGCGCACAAAGCGTTGGAAGAGAATGAATCGCTGGCTTCCAGAGTGGCCTGCCTGCCCGGCCCGGTTCCTCCCTCCAGCAATCCCGGGGCCGATCTGCTGGAGCTCGAGACGAAGGTGATCCCGCGCCTCCGCGAAACCTACGGACGGGCCGCCGCAGCGGCCGCCCGCGTCAGGGCGGAGCTCGACGCGATCGGGGGCGCGGGCCTTGCCGGCTACTTCCTCGAGTTCGCGGAGATAGTCGACTTCTGCCGGGAGAGGGGCATCACTGCGACGGCCCGGGGGTCCGCGGCCGGAAGCATCCTGGCATACCTGCTGGGCATATCCGCGGTATGTCCGATGCGCCACGCCCTGTCCTTCGCCAGGTTCTTCAACACGCTGCGGCCCGATCCGCCCGACATCGATCTGGACATAGACAGCGAGCGCCGCGACGAAGTGATGGACCATGTGCTGGACAGCAGGGCGGGGCGGGCCGGCTTCGTGGGGGCCATGGTCTGCCACCGGAGAAGATCCGCCTTCAGGGTTGCCGCGGAGGCCTGGGGGCTCAGCCCGTCGGACATAGACTCTCTTTCCAGGGGGCTCTCCGATCCCTCGAGCGGCGCGTGGTCCAGGGAGCCCGCAGCATCCATCAGGAAGGCAGCGACGCTCCTCGAGGGAGTGCCGTCGCACCTGGCGCCGCACCCCTGTGGTCTCGTCGTGTCGCCCGGACGGCTCTCGGATACCGCTCCGTCGGAGCCCGGCACGACGGGAAGGCCCGTCGTCCAGCTCGACGGCGACGGCGTCGAGCGGCTCGGACTCCTGAAGATGGATCTGCTGGGCCAGAGGGGCCTCTCGGTGATCTCTCGCGTGGCCGCAGCCACCGCGGCGGTTCCCCTGGGCGGCGCGGACGAGTGCGTCACCGAAGCGCTCGAGCTCATGGACAGGGCTGACACGCTCGGCGTCGTCCATGTCGAATCGCCGGCCATGCGCGGTCTGCTGAGGGAGATGACCATCAGAAGCCTGGACGACGTGGCCAGGGCGCTCGCCCTGGTCAGGCCCGGGGCATCGGGCGGCGGCGGCCGCGACCGCTATCTCTCCGCCATAAGGGGTACCGCCCCGGCCTCCTATGCTCTTCCAGCCCTTCGCGAGTGTCTGAGGGACAGCTTCGGAGTGCTTCTCTACGAAGAGGACGTCTCCGAGTCGGCATCCAGGCTGCTGGGCCTCGACGAAGCCCGCGCCGACCTCCTCAGGAGAAGGCTTAAGAGGAAGAGCGTGTCCGCGGAGGAGATGGGGGGGATGTGCACGGCGGCCGGGCTGTGCGGAGAGGAGGTCACGAAGGCCTCGGAGTTCCTGAGGGGCTTCGAAGGCTACGGATTCTGCAGGTCCCACGCCTATGCCTATGCCTTCGTCGCATGCCGTTCGGCCGGATTGAAGGCCTCCTCGCCGGCGGTGTTCATGGCGGCCGTTCTCGCCGGAGGCGGCGGCTTCTACGATCAGACCGTCTACATCGAGGAGGCCAGGCGCATGGGCCTCCGCATGGTCGCTCCGGGAGTCAACGGCGGGGACTGGGCGGCGAGGGAGCACGGGGGCGCCGTGATGCTGGGATTCTCGAGTCTGCGCGGCATGGGGACGGCGGAGTTCGAGAAGCTGCGCTCGAGGAGGCCGCACGCCTCGCCTTCATCAGTCGCCGCGCCGGGATGCTGCGGGCGGGCCGTGGCCGAGGCCATGGCCCTGGCGGGGTGCTTCGACGAGCTCGGGATGACCCGCTCCCAGGCCCTCTGGGCCGCCAGGTGCCCCGATGCCGGGCTGCTCCCGGGGGCGGACTTCCTGCCATCCCTGCCCGAGCACTCGACCGAGGAGAAGGTGGTCGAGGAGATCAGGCTGCTCGGCTCGGCGCTCTCGGCGGATCCCTCTTCGCTCGTCGAGAGACCCCGCGGAACCACGCCCATGTCATCGGTCGGAACATCGCCATGCCGCATCTGGGGCCGCGTGCTCACCAGCAGGAGGCTGGACGGGGGGTGCGGCTTCCTGATGCTCGGCGACGGGACGGGGTACGCCGACCTGTTCGTGCCCTCCGGCATGTTCCGCCCCGCCATGGTCAGCTGCAGGAGGCCGGGAGCCACTCTCGTCGCTGCGGTCGTGCCCGAGCCGGGGCACCGTCTGAGGGCCACCTCGGTGTGTGCCGGGCCATTGACGCCATTTCCCGCCGAGTTATGAAAATCATCCTGACGCAGTCCGAATGACCGTCTCCCGGGAGGGTGTCACATGAAGCCCGAGCCTCTTTCCCCCGACAGGCTGAGATGGGTGTGCAGCAGTCAGCAGCTTGGTTTCGACAGCACGGACGACCTGCATCCGACCGATAAGATCGTCGGGCAGGACAGGGCGGTGCGGGCGGTCAGGCTCGGCCTCGAGATCCCGGCGATAGGCTACAACATGTTCGTCACGGGGGTGTCGGGAACCGGGCGCGAGACGACCGTGAAGCGCATCCTCGATTCTCTCGACCTGTCCGGCACCTGCCTCCGGGACATCGTCTTCGTGCACAACTTCGAGGACAGCACGCGGCCCATCGCCCTCCTCCTCCCCTCGGAGGAGGGGGAGAAGTTCGCTGCCTGCCTCCAGCAGTGCGTCGAGCTGCTCAAGAGCAACATCCCCGCCGTGGTGGCCAGCGAGAAGATGACGGCCGAGCGGAGGACCCTGGGGAACAAGTACAAAGCCCTGCACCAGGATGTGATGAAGGCGCTCGAGGACCAGGCCGTGGAGAAGGGCTTCTCGGTCGTCTCCGTGGCGATCGGCCCCGACCAGTTCCGTCCGGACGTCCTTCCGGTCATCGACGGCCAGGCGGTCTCCTTCGAGCGGCTGGAGGAGCTGCAGAAGGAGGGCAAGCTCACGCCCGAGGCCGTGCAGAAGTACCAGGAGACGCATGAGGAGCTCTTCAACAAGCTGGCAGTGGCCTTCCGGAAGACCAAGAAGCTCGAGCTCGAGGCCCAGGACGAGTCCAGGGAGCTGCACCGCCGCCTGCTGAAGCCCACTGTGGAGGGCATCCTCGACAGGCTCAAGGAGGGTGCCGACGAGAAGGTCACGGCCTACGCCCTCTCCCTGGAGAACACGATCCTCGACAACCTGGACGACTTCCTGAATCCCGGACCCGACGAGGACCCGTACTACCTCTTCACCGCGAACCTGCTGGTCGACAACAGCAAGTCAGAAGGCGCACCCGTAATCATCGAGAAGTTCCCCGACGCCGTGAGCCTCTTCGGGTCCATCGAGCGCATCATGGTCGACAACAAGCCGTACAGCGACTTCACGATGATCCGCGCAGGCTCGATGCTCCGCGCCGAGGGCGGCTACCTCATCATGGACGCGATGGATGTCATCAGGCAGCCCGGACTCTGGCAGACGCTGATGCAGACGCTGCGCAACCAGACCGTCGTGATCAGGCAGCACGACCCGCTGGGCCTCTACCCGGTGGAGATACAGCCCGAGCCGGTGGAAGTGAACGTGAAGGTCATCCTGCTCGGCTCTGCCTATCTGTATTCGATACTGGGAACGAGCGATCCCGAGTTCGGGCTGCTGTTCCGGATCAGGGCCGACTTCGACGACGTGATGGACCTCAACGAGGCCAACCTCAAGGATTTCGTCGAAGTGATCGCCTTCATCGTCCACAGCGAGGACCTGCCGCCGATGTCCTCTGCGGCGCTGGCCGCCCTGGCCGAGCAGGCCGTGAGGCTGACCGAGAGGCGCGACAGGATATCCACCGAGTTCAGCAGGATAGCCGACTACGCCAGGCAGGCCGCCTACTGGGCGAAGACCGAAGGCGTGTCCAGGGTCGAGGAGAAACACGTCCGGAGGGCGGTCCTGGAGAAGAGGAACCGCCTCTCGCTCTCCGAGGACTACGCCCTCGACGGGATCCTGAAGGGCGAGGTGCTCCTCGACACCACCGGGGCGAAGACAGGCCAGGTCAACGGACTCGTGGTCATCAGCACGGTCGACTACTCGTTCGGGCTTCCCATGAGGCTCACCGCCAGGGTGTCCGCCGGCAGGGAGGGCGTCATCGACATCGAGAGGGAGGCCGACCTGTCGGGCTCCATCCACACCAAGGGCGTCCTGATAATCAACGGCATCCTCAGGGGACGATACGCCAAGGACTATCCTCTCTCTCTCAGCGCCAGCATATGCATCGAGCAGAGCTACGGCGGGGTGGAAGGCGACAGCGCATCCGCTGCCGAGCTGTACGCGCTGGTCAGCGCCCTGTCCGGCCTGCCGCTGAGACAGGATCTCGCCGTCACCGGCTCGGTCAACCAGCACGGGGAGATCCAGCCCATCGGAGGGGTCAACCAGAAGATAGAGGGATTCTTCCGGGTCTGCAGCATGAAAGGCCTGACCGGCACGCAGGGCGTGATGATACCAGCATCGAACATCGGTCACCTCCAGCTCGAGTCAGAGGTCGTCGAAGCCGTGGAAAAGGGCTTGTTCTCGATCTATCCCGTCAGAACGATCGACGAGGGGATCGAGCTCCTGACCGGAGTCCAGGCCGGCGAGCAGCTTCCAGGCGGGGGCTACCCGGAGGGCTCCGTGAACGACCTGGTCGATGCCAGGCTTCGCAGGATGGCGGGCATCCTCAAGGCCTTCGGCCGGGAGGCATGAAGCCATAGGCGGCGGCAGAGGCCGGCTCCGGGTCTTCTCGAGCAGCTGGGGACAGCTCGAGAGCGGCGGATCCAACATCGGTGACCTCGCCATCTTCGCCTCGCAGGTCCGCGATCTTTCCCGGGACTTCGATCTGGGCGTCCTCTCGTCCGATCCCGCTGCGACGAAGGCTCGATTCGGGGCGACGGGCTTCTCCACCGGGCGCGGCAGGCTTGGCGCCATGCTCAGGGGCGTCCTCTGGGCCGATGCAGTGATCGTCGGCGGAGGCGAGCTCGTCCAGGACAGATCGTCCCTCCTGTACAGCCCCTTCAACCTGTTGCCGCTGAGGCTGGCATGGTGGCTCCGCCGTCCTTCTTTCGCCTGGTCGGTCGGTATCGGGCTGCCGTCCGAGCTCGCGCCATGGACGCCGGGCCAGGTGCGGAGGTGGGTGGGCCGCGCCAGGGGGATCACGGCGCGCGATCTCCATACCCACGACTATCTTGTCTCGCTCGGTCTCGACCCCGTCCGGGTCGTCCACACCGCCGACTCCGCATTCTCGCTTGCGGGAGACTACCGGCCGGGACCCGTCCGAAGCGACATTCTCGGAGCCGCGCCGCGGGATGTCTCCAACCGCCGGGGAGGGCTGCTCCCTCTCGAGATCAGGAGGAAGCTGCGCATGTCCCTGCGGGAGTCCGGGGACGGCGACCTCCGGGAATGGGCCGGAGCCCTCGACCGCCACATCGAGATCAACGGAGGGAGGGTTCG
>DIAQ01000037.1:6369-8083 GCA_002414865.1 candidate division Hyd24-12 bacterium UBA5074
ATGCAGGGTCGTCCTGACGGCCCCCCTGCACGGGGCCATCCTGTCGGTGGTGACGGGCGCAGTCCCCGTCGCGGTGCCGTACTCGTCCAAGATCCCCCGTTTCATGGAGGAGGCCGGGCTGGGAGCGTCGGTCGTCCCCAGGGATTCCGCGGGATGGGGCGCCGGGGCCGTCGAGATGCTCACGAGAGCCTGGCGGGATGCGGACGGCATCTGGAGGGAACTCGGACCCGGAAGGGAGCGCCTCGCCGGGAGGTGCACCCTCAACAGCATGCTGTTCAGGGATATGATCAAAGCCGGATCCTGATCGGGTTGCCCGGCGGCGACGCACGTGGATATATTGGAGCAGTAAAAGGCGTTTCCTTTCCCCGGGGTGCGAGCGGCGCCCGAGGAGGCGCCTTGCTTAGTCTCAGCCCTTGTTTCCGGAGCATCTCTGCTCTTGTCAGGAGGTCGAAGTGGAGAAGGGTTTCAACCCGTTCGCGATGGCTCAGGCGCAGTTCGACGCCGTCGCCGAGAAGCTGGGCCTCGAGGCCGGGGTCCGTCAGTTCCTGCGCTGGCCGCAGCGCGAGTATCACTTCACCATCCCCGTCCGGATGGACGACGGCTCGGTGAAGATCTTCCGAGGTTTCCGCGTTCAGCACAGCGACGTGAGAGGACCCTCCAAGGGCGGCATCCGGTTCCACCCCCAGGAAACCGCCGACACCGTCAGGGCTCTCGCCACCTGGATGACCTGGAAGTGCTCCGTGGTCGACATCCCGCTGGGCGGCGGCAAGGGCGGCGTCATCTGCGACCCGCACGAGCTCTCCATGCGTGAGCAGGAGGCCATCTGCCGCGGCTGGGTGCGCCAGGTATGGAAGAACGTCGGCCCCGTCCAGGACGTGCCGGCTCCCGACGTCATGACCACGGGCCAGCACATGATCTGGATGCTCGACGAGTACGAGAACCTGGCCGGCGGCAAGTACCCCGGCTTCATCACCGGCAAGCCCCTGGGAGTCGGCGGCTCGCTCGGCCGCACCGAGGCCACGGGCTACGGCGTCATCTACTGCGTGCGCGAGGCCCTCAAGCGCATGGGCATCGACCTCAAGACCACCACGATGGCCGTCCAGGGCTTCGGCAACGTCGCCCAGTACGCCATCGAGCTGTTCACCCGCTATGGCGGCAAGGTCCTCTGCGTCTCCTGCTGGGACCAGAAGGACCAGACCTCCTACACCTACCGCAAGATGGACGGCATCGATCTGAAGTTCCTCCTCGGCATCGCCGACCGCTTCGGGACCATCGATGGCGCGAAGGCCGTCGAGGCCGGTTACGAGAAGCTCCCGGGCGACGCCTGGATCGAGACAGAGGCCGACATCCTCGTGCCGGCAGCACTTGAGAACCAGGTCAACGCCGACACCGTGAAGAAGATCAATCCCAGGGTCCGCATCATGGCCGAGGGCGCCAACGGTCCCACGACCCCGGAAGCCGACGCCTTCTTGAAGGAGAGGAAGATCTTCGTCATCCCCGACTTCCTCTGCAACGCGGGCGGAGTCACCTGCTCATACTTCGAGCAGGTCCAGAACAACATGAATTACTACTGGGAGAAGGACGAAGTCCTCGCCAAGCTGGACGTCAAGATGACCAGCGCCTTCCATGCGGTCGCCGACCTCGCAGAGAAGCGCGGCGAGTACATGCCCGATGCAGCATAAATGATAGCGATCGAGAGGGTTGCCACGGCCGC
>DIAQ01000053.1:0-432 GCA_002414865.1 candidate division Hyd24-12 bacterium UBA5074
ACATCCTGTCGCCGACCGCGGGGGCAGTGGACCTAGACCTGTTCGACCTTGCGGGACGTCTGGTCGGCGGGGTGCAGCATCTTAACTGCGCAGCGGGGCCGAACGAATGCCTGGTCGGGCTCGAAAGCCTGCCTTCAGGCATCTACACGGCTGTCGCCAGGGGGTCAGGCTGGGCCGCGAGCACCCGGTTCGCAGTGGTGAGATGAGACTTCCCGGCCGGTTCGTCCGGGCCTCCCGCTAGTCCAGCAGGAGCAGCTTCCGACAGGCGACTTCGCCCGAGGCCGAGCCCGCTCTGACAAGGTAGAGGCCTGCGGGCATGCCTCCTGCATCCCAGTCGAGACAGGACACCCCGCCGGGAAGGGCGCCGTTCCACAGATCGGCCACCCTCCTCCCCGCCTGGTCGAAGATCGCGATCGAAGCCGGAGCGGTCCC
>DIAQ01000053.1:662-2083 GCA_002414865.1 candidate division Hyd24-12 bacterium UBA5074
GGCATTTCGATGCTTATCGTCACGACCGCCGTGAATGGATTGGGACTGGCCCGGAGGAACGCTCCGGCCGCACCGCCCGGGGAGGGCTCCATCCCCGTCCCGGCCGGAGTGAATCCCGCAACGAAGGCATCGTCCATCCCTGCGTTGGCCCCCTGCAGCGGTGCGAGCAGGGGGAAGTCGGTCGAGCTGCTGATGCCCGAGACGAAGGCCGATCCGTCGGCTGCCGCGTCGATGCAGTCGCCCTCGTCCCAGGAGGAGCCTCCGAGGAAGGTGCCGTAGACCAGCTGGTTTCCGCCAGCCGTGAGCTCCGCGACGAAGGCGTCATAGGCTCCGCCTCCGTATGCGCCCTGGAACGGGTTCCAGAGGGGCAGATCCTGGGACGAGGTGCGCCCCGATACGAAGACCGTGCCCCCGGGGCCCAGCGAGACGCATGTCGCCGCATCTTCGGACGAGCCTCCGAAGAAGGTGCTGAAGGTCAGCTGCCCCCCTGCCGCCGGAAGGCAGGCTGCAAAAGCATCCGAAGCGCCACCCCCGTATGAGGGCTGGAGCGCGCCCTGGACAGGGAAGTCGGCCGACTCGGTCTCTCCTGACACCCGTGCGGAGCCGGCGGCATCAACCGCCAGGCCTCTCGCCGCGTCCCAGGAGCCTCCTCCCAGGAAGGTGCTGTAGACCAGCTGGCCGCCGGAGGGGGTGAACCTCGTCACGAAGGCATCGCAGACCCCCCCGAAGGATGCCTGGAATGCCGACTGGACGGGAAAGTCCGGAGACAGGGTGAATCCGGCGACATATGCGCCCCCGGCTGCATCCACACCGATGCCGTGTCCCTGCTCCTCCCCGGAACCTCCGAGATAGGTGCTGTAGACCAGCTGGCCGCCGGATTGCGACAGCTTCGTCACGAAGGCGTCCCAGCCCGGCTGATCTGTCTGGAAGGATCCCTGTGTCGGGAAGGACGGGGAGCCCGTGATGCCGGTGATGAAGGCGTATCCCGACCCGTCGACGGCTATCGAGTACGGGACATCCGTGCCCCCGCCGCCGATGTAGGTCCCGTAGACGAGCTGGCTCCCGTCCTGTGAGAGCTTGACGACGAAGGCGTCCTGCGCTCCTGCGAGGCCGGCCTGGAACGGGTTCATCGTCGGGAAGTCGGACGAGCCTGTGTTCCCCGTCACATACACGGATCCGTCGGCACCTGTCGCAGCGGACTGCGCCTTGTCGTCCCCCGCGCCTCCCAGATAGGTGCTGAAGACCAGCGAGCCGCCTCCGGCGGCAAGCCGCGAGACGAAAGCGTCGCTTGATCCTGCGATGCTGCCCTGGTACGGCGCCTGGGTCGGGAAGTCAGTGGAATACGTGCTGCCGGCGACCAGCACCGATCCCGAGGCATCGACACTCAGGCCGTGGGCCTCCTCGAATCCGGAGCCGCCGAG
>DIAQ01000053.1:2349-3960 GCA_002414865.1 candidate division Hyd24-12 bacterium UBA5074
CTGTAGACAAGCCCCACCAGAGGATCTATGACGAGCGGCAGTCTGCGGTCGTACTCCCCCAGCTCGAACCCGAAGCTCGCGTCTCCGAGCATGCGGTACGAGCAGGCGATGACGACCCTGCTTCCGCCGCGCTCCTGGAATGCTGCAGGCGCACCCTCCTCGAGGATTCCCCACGCGGTCGAGACGATGATTCCTCCTCCATCGGCGAGCCAGAGCGAGTCGATTCCCCCGTATCCGATCACTATGTCGGAAGGATCGGCGCCGGGTCCGAGGTGGAACTCGTACTCCAGACCGGAGCCGCTGCCTCTCATGAGCAGGTCCGTCCCCCGGTAGACATCCCGCATGACGATCGTGGAGAACCCGGGGACCCCCGTCCTCCATCGTTCCCTGTCGTTTCCGATCAGGTAGCTGGACGAACCGGACAATCGCCCGACGCCCTCCACCCAGGCACCCGGCGAGACCCCCTGCAGGAACGCAGTGAAGACGAGCGCCTCATGCTCCACCGGGCCACCCTCCGATGCGGGATCATCCCTTCCGGGGGATTCGGCGGGAGCGATCCGGATTTCTCTGGTGAGCTCGTAGATCACGCCTTCCGATGTGAACCAGCAGGTTGCGCCGGGCAACCCGCACCTGAAGAGGGCACGCTCGTCCCACTGGCCGAGGTTGGGCTCGAATCTGAGGGCTGGCGCTGCCTCCGGGGTGGAGGAGACCGTCAGGCAGGGCAGGACGACCGGGAACATGAGGAGGAGGGCCGAAGGAGCTGTCATCCTCTTCACGCAGTTCCTCCTCCCGCTCCTGGTGGCGTGGCGGATCAGGTCGGTAACCTTTTCAGTCGGTCATGACCATCACGCGCGCTGTTGCGTTGCCAGCCGCGCTCTCGAGCCTCACGAGATAGCAGCCGCGGCAGGGCATGACCCCGTCCGTCGACAGATCGAAGGCGGCGGTACCCGATGTGCCCGAACCCTCCGGAAACGATTCGGACTCCACCAGGCGTCCCGCGAGATCATAAACGCCGATGGTGAATGCCCCGGGACACGGCAGGGTCCATGCGATCTGGAAGGCGCCGCGTGAAGGATTGGGGAACGCTACGGCGAGAGATGCGCCCTGAGCGCTTCCGCCGGCTCCGCTCATGCCCGTCTGGTACGACAGGAAGAGCGTGGCCGGGTCACCCAGCATGTTGTTCTCCTGCAGGACCCAGTTCTGGCATGCGATCGAGCCCCAGGCCTTGAAGGCGTCCCTGGCTGCCGACTGCATGTCTCCAATGCGCTGTATTCCGTTTACGAACAACATATTGGCGAATTGCAGCTCGAGGTGCTCCGAAGGACCCATGGCCGGAGGGGTGCCCCATCCGTAGTTCGAGTTGTACATGACGGCGATGGCCCCGCCTGAGGGCCACATCATCAGCCGCTCGGCGCTGCAGCCGTTCACGGAGAGCTGGCCGGGGTTGCAGGCCATGGAGTGGAAGATGGGGAACATGCCCCAGTTCTCCATCCCCGTGTAGTTGGAGTTCGTGAACATGTTCGACGGCTCGAAGTACCAGTAGACGCCGGACGAAGCCCCGTGTCCCTGATCGCTGACGTAGCTCACGCCTGAGTTGATGATGCCGATCTG
>DIAQ01000070.1:0-1492 GCA_002414865.1 candidate division Hyd24-12 bacterium UBA5074
GGACTCTCCCCGGCTCCATGGAACGCAGGTAGACCTCGTCGAAGTGCATGCTGTCGATGTATTCCTGGAGCCTGCCCGCCCTGATGTACCTGAGGGCCGTGCTGTTCACGGTACCGTCGAGGTTCACGATCTCATGCCTGCTGAAGTACCCGAGGTAGCCGCAGTCCCCGTTGCCTATCAGCATCGTCGAATCCGCGTCAGCATGGAAACCGAGCGAGAATCCGAGAGCATCCAGTCTCTGCTGGGGGAAATAGTAGCCATTCCCGAGCGCGTAGATGCTGGTCGGGACAAGCAGGGCGGCGGCAAGCGCGCCGCATTTCCACCCCGGCCTGTTCGGCAGCAATGTCAGAAGGCAGGCGATCGAGGCGGGAAGCAGCGTCGAGAGATGCCACACCTGCGAATGGACTCTGACGAAGGCGTAGAAAACGAGAATGACCAGGGCCGGAAGCCACAGCATGACAGGAACCCGGACGACTCCCTGCCGGCGTCTCCGCAGAAGGACGGCAACCAGGAAGGCTCCGGCCATAACTGCGAACAACAGGTCGAGGGTCTTCGGGAACCAGTAGTTTTCCGGTCTGTAGATAAATGGCTGGATAAACAGAACGGCGGCCTTGTGAAGCATCCTCAGGGCTGCGAGGACATGGTATTGCAGTGTCAGCGGAGACGGCAGCTCTGACCAGCGCCAGTAGGAGATCGCCCATGCGGAGTCCTGGGAGATAGAGCCGAACCTCGACAGGTTCCACAGAAGCCATGGCAGGAGCATCAGGATATTAACTGAAACTGAAGCTCCGAGCAGCAGAGCCCTCCTCAGGAACGTCGAGCCATGGCGTGCAAGGATGATGAAGTACCCGATCGCAGCGATTATCATGCTGTCTGTCCGCGCGAGTTCCATCAACCCGGCAGCAAGACCGAGCTGTACAAAGCCCCAGGTTCCTGTCCCCCCCCCCCCGCACACACATGACCTTCCTGAACGTCCTCAGGTAGGAGAAGAAGAGAAGGAAGAACAGGGCGGTCTCCATCCCCGAGAGGTTCAGGAGGAGAGACCAGGGCGAAAAAAGGAATAGGGCCATCCCGAGTGTCGAAGCGCTCTCGGAAAAGCCGGACTGCATGAGCACCCTGCGGAAGACAGCAGCAGACCAGACCGAGAACACAGCCGAGAGGACCAGGGCGATCAGCACGAATACATCCCTGCCGGGGTTGAATGCGAGGTGGGCGAGAACCAGGACGAGCATCCACAGCGGGTGGTATCCGTTGGTCGGCTCGCCGGCGCTGAAGACGCTCCCGCAGCCCTGAGCGATGTTCGAGGCGATCTTCAGGTAGTGGAAGGTATCGTCAGGTGCAAGCCTGTTGAGCTCAGGATCCCTGAAATCATAGAACCAGCAGGCCAGTCCGACCTGAAGGACGAAACCCAGAAGCAGGAGGATGCTCCAGGGAGTGACGATCCGTCGATTGCGTTCGGTCATCCGGGCACCGCCCTCTCCCCCATGACGCC
>DIAQ01000070.1:1823-3111 GCA_002414865.1 candidate division Hyd24-12 bacterium UBA5074
TCCGATTATCTAAGTATACAAGGATTGGCAGCCCTGTAAACTGCCGGACCTCTCCTGCTTGATCCGGAGTCGTGCAGCATGGCCCATGACTGAGGGAAGCCTCGTGATGCGGTGGTCGAGACGGTCCGTGGAGGCGGCAGTTGAGCCTGGTTGATATCAGCGTCCGTGGGGCGGGAGGCGCGGTCGCCATAGGGGGCGAAGACTGGCTCAGCAGCAAAGGGCGCGATGAGACGAAGGCCACCTCTGGCCCGGCGCCGGCTTCGCGTGACGGACCAGGGGGATGACCATCCTGCTGGATGCCGGCATGCTGATCGGCGAAGGTGGTGCGCTTCTGCCCCTGCCTTCGCTGACCGTCATGGCGAGGCTCTGAAGGATGCGGAACGCCCTGCCTGGGCTCCGCGGCCGAGCACGCTTCCCATCGGATGCACAAGGAAGGTGGATATCCGATGTGGTCTTCCGAGCCTGACTGGCGCATAACTGCTCATCGGTGGAAGGGCATCGGCGATCTCGTGCCTGGATCAGGGGACTGATCCTTCCGGACGGAATCATACTTTACGCCATGCGAAGCCTATCCACCCGGGCAGCGAGTGGGATGCCGTGGACATGTGCAGAGCGGGGTGGGCTGACCGTGCCGGAGATGCGGAGGGGAACAGTGATGAAATGCCGTCTGATCCTGCTCGCAGGAGTGTCGATGGGAATCAGCAAGGTGTGTCCGGCATCGACACCCGAAGCCTGGGCGGAATACCAGGAGGACGTCCGGGCCGCAAGCGAGGCTCTGATCGACGATATCGTCCTGAAGCCGGAAGTCTATGTGGATCCCTTCGGAAGCGAGTCCTTCGGGATGGCGATCATCCATGGCTTCGACAGGTCAACACTGGCGGAGGTGGTGTACATAACCGTCTGCGACAAGTCCACGGGCAACATGGAGATCAGTGGTGAGATCCCCTGCTCTGGTCTGGGCTGGTGGGGGGGATCCCGCGGCCGAAAACATGGATCCGAATGACTCTCAGATCTCTGGAGTGACCGGGAAAGGCCGCATGTTCGAAGACTGCCCCCGTGTGATGTCCAGGAGCTGGTCGATGGCGAGCCGAAGGAAATCCCATGGGAGTTTCCTCCGTTGAATCCGTAAGAACCGTACATAGATCAGCGTGGTTGAGCCACCACTTTCACATTCGATCATGAAGCCGCTTCGGCAGCCCCTTGTCGCCGGAATCGGCTGGGTTAACCTCTTCGTCATTTCCTCCAGGAGCCCCGGAGGGACATCCCTCGGACTGACCGAGGCAATGCC
>DIAQ01000070.1:3368-5313 GCA_002414865.1 candidate division Hyd24-12 bacterium UBA5074
CTGATCTAACCTTATGATGGCCGGCACAGGAACAGGCCCGATGCATCCTTCGCCATCTTTGCGAAGCCCGTGATGACGATGAAGATCTCAAGCCTCCCCAGGAACATCCCGGCGGTGAGAGTCCAGAGAACACCTTTCGGAAGCTCCGGTGAAGTGAGCCCTATCGACGCACCCACCGTGCCCAGAGCCGATGCGAATTCGAAGAGCGAGTCCCTGAATCCGAAGCCCTGCGCCATGATCACGGCAGACCCGAGGAGGAACAGGAGGAGGTAGAAAAAAACGAATGTGCCGATCTGCCTCAGTCTGTCATCACTGACGTGGACCACCCTTCCCGTTTCGAGAAGGACCCTCTTCTGGATCGCCCGGGAAGGGAGAAGAGCCCTCTTCAGATCCCAGATCACCGACTTCCACAGGGCGTAGACCCGGAACTGCTTGATGCCGCCCGCCGTGGAGCAGGTGCCTCCGCCGATGAGCATCAAGGCGATCAGCACGACCACTCCGAAGCCGTTCCAGTTCGCATAGCTCACCGTCGAGAAGCCCGTCGTGGTCAGCGCGGTCACTGTCTCGAACACGGCCACTCTGACGGCCTTGCCCATGGTGGGGTAGACTCCCAGGCATGTGAGCACCAGGATCAGAAAAGAACACGACGGAATCATGACGGCCATCAGCCGTGATTCGCCGCTCCTCCATGCGCTTTTCAGATCTGCCCTTGCCAGCGCCCATGCCGTGACGAAGTTGAGGTTCCCGAGGATCATCAGGACAATCGCCACCGCTTCGATTGGAGGCGAGTCGAAGTACCCGATGTTCTCAGGGTGTGTCGAGAACCCCCCGGTCGATATCGCCGCGAAAGTGTGGATGATCGCGTCGAACAGGTTCATGCCTGCGATATAGAAGGCCACCACACCCAGCAGCGCGTAGCCTGCATACAGGGAGAGGACCAGCCTGGCCGACTGCTTCACATGAGGGACCAGGAGCTCCCTTCCTTCCGCAGCGGTCACCGAGGAACCCATCGGGCCGGTCATGGCGGACAGGAGTATCACCGCGAGCCCCGCCCCGCCGGCGAATTGCATGATGCCACGCCAGAGGTGGATCAAGTGACTCACCGAACCCAGGGAGACGACGGTGAGGCCGGTCGTTGTCCAGCCGCTGACGCTCTCGAAGATTGCCTGCGTGAAGTCGAGTCCCGCGGCCATCATCAGCGGGATAGCCGAAGCGAGGCAGACCAGGGTCCAGCTCAGCACGACAGCCACGCTTCCCTCAGTCAGCGTCAGAGTCAGCATGTCCCGGCTCCTGAGGAGCCTCCAGGCAATGAAGCCTGAGAGAGCCATGGACAGCCCGGGAATGATGAAGGCGTTGGCGCCGTGACTTTCATGGGGCCAGAAGAGCAGTGCAAGCAGAGGAGTCAGGAGGAGTACTCCACCGAGGAAGCATACGAACCCGACACACGCCAGGATCGCCCTGTATCTCGCCTTCAGATATCGCCTGTCCAGCATCGTCAGGCCTTGCCCGTATCCGTCCCCGAAAGCTTCTCGAGAGCCGGCGAATACGACTCAGAGGTGGCCAGGATTATCGCACGGTCCCCAGGCAGGAGAACAGTCGCCCCGGACGGAATAATCGCCTCGTCAGTTCTCAGTACGGCTGCGACGAGGCTGCCTGCGGGCATGCGTAGCGACTGCAGAGGGAGTCCCACGCAGGGCCAGTCTTCCTGGACCCTCAACTCGACAAGCTGGATCCTGCCGTCGGCCAGCGCTCCGATCCCCGTTATCTCCTCCAGGTCCGCCATCTGCTGGATGAGAGATGCGATGGCAGCGTTGGCCGAGAAGAATCTGATGCCCAGCCTCTCGAAGACCTGCTCGTTGCCGGGATCGTTCACCAGGGCGAGCATATTCTTCACCCCGAATTCCGAAGCCGAGATCTGACAGATCGCGAGATTAGTGCTATCCCT
>DIAQ01000070.1:5688-6122 GCA_002414865.1 candidate division Hyd24-12 bacterium UBA5074
GCATTCGTCCCTGTCCCGGTGGACTACGACCACCTCCCAGCCTTTGGACATGAAAGAGTTGCAGAGCGGCCGGAGAGATGCGGAGGCACCTGCGAGAACGACCTTCATGCTCTGTTGTCCCCGTGGGGAGCCTGAGACACGAGAGAGAGCATCAGGTCGGCGGCTGCAGTAGTCGGACAAACCGTCTCGATGCCAAGGCGGCGGAAGACGTCCTCCCGCGCTGGATCGTGCACCCTCGCGATCGCCCTCGGCACCGCGAAGAGGAATCTCGCGGACTGGGCAAAGAAGAGGTTCACATTGTCGTCATCGGTGGCCGCAACAGCCAGGTCGGCGCTGTCGAGTCTCGCCCGTCTATGGACAGCAACGTCCCCCGCGTCACCGTCCATCCGGAATCCTCCATACTCCGGTGAGAGGGCGTCGAGCGCCTCCTGCCT
>DIAQ01000070.1:6507-7657 GCA_002414865.1 candidate division Hyd24-12 bacterium UBA5074
CTATATCAGCAGAGATCAGAGCTTCTCGAAATTGGCCCTGGCGGGCGCATAGGCTGGATCCATGTCGAGCGCCGCTCTGTAGAACTTCATGGCCTGGGTCTTCTCGCCTCGCATCTCGAGAAGCGATCCAAGAAGGTTGTAGGCTTCGGGACGGGCTGTCCCCACGGCGACTGCCTTCGAGGCAAGGCGCTCGGCCATGTCGAATTCCTTCCTCGTGACAGCCCTCCTGGCCAGGCTCATAAGGCTCTCGTAGTCTGTTGCTGCCTCATCCAGATCACTTCTCGCAAGGACTTCCGCGACGACTGCGCGGACCTCCTCCAGCGTGAAGGGCTTCTGTATGAAGTCGACTGCCCCGTTCCTCATCGCCTCGACTGCGGAATCCACAGTTCCATGTGCGGAGATGATGACAACTGCGGGCGGCATGCTCCGAGATCTGATCCGACTGAGGACCTCCAGGCCATCGATACCGGGCAGCTTGAGATCGAGCATGACTACCGAGAAGGAGCCCGACCCCGACTTCTCGACACCCTCCTCTCCGGTGGAGGCCGTCTGGACCTCCAGACCCATGTCCTCCAGGGCTCGACTCAGCGAGATGCGTATCGACCTCTCGTCGTCAATGACTAGTGCAGTGACCTTGCTCATACAAGCCTCCATCCGCCTGTGAAGGCACAGGCAGAGTGAATACGAAAGTGGTTCCCATGCCAGGCTCGGACTCGACCCAGATAGTCCCGCCCGATGCCCTGATCACCTCCCGGCAGATCGCCAGGCCGAGGCCTGATCCTCCTGCCTTCCCGTCGATGTCGAACTGGATGAACTTCTGGAAGATCCGGGTCTGGTGATCCGCAGGAATTCCGGGTCCGTTGTCCGAGACCGAAATCTGCGCGCTTCCGCCGACTCGCCTTGCGCCCAGTGAGATCCTGCCCGTGCCTTCCTTCACATAGCGCAACGCGTTCGAGAGCAGGTTGGTGAGCACCCAGGCGATCTTGCCCGAGTCCGCCATGACTTCCAGGCTGCTGTCCTGAATCTCCATGGACAACTCGACCTTCTTCTGCGCAAGCTGTCCCGCGAAGATCCGTTCGATCCGCTCGAAGAGGAACCTGACGGGAACGGACTCGACCACCAGGTCGATCCTGCCCGCCTCGATCCTGGA
>DIAQ01000070.1:8004-16029 GCA_002414865.1 candidate division Hyd24-12 bacterium UBA5074
GGCGCCGGAGCAGTGCTCTACAAGCAGGTCGACGCTCATACCGATGCTCGTGATGGGTGTGCGGAGCTCGTGGGCTGCCGCCATGACGAATTCGCTCTTGATCCTGTCCAGCTCCCTGGTCCGCGTGACATCGCGCAGGGCGATTACGCAGCCGGGCAGCGAAGCACCGGAGTGCTGGAGGGGGATCGCCGAGAACAGCACATAGCGCCTCGACTTGTCCCGTTCGACCTCGAGCGTCCGCTCTTCATCCGGGAGGTTCGAGGGATCTGCGCCACCGCAAACGGAACGAGCTTCCGAGACAAGCTTCTCGCTGCGGATGACCTCCGACAGGTGCAGCTTCCTGGAAGATCCTGTCCAGCTGATCCCGAGCAGGGCGATTGCGGCAGGATTCATGTCCAGAACTCGAAGCTCGGGATCGACGAGGATTATCCCATCGTCTATCCCGTTGAGGATTGCCTCGGTCTTCGACTTCTCCGAGAGCAGGCGGTCGACGTGCAATGAATCGAATCTCTCGAGCTGCTCTGCCATGGAGTTGAACTCCCTGGCCAGGACTCCCAGCTCGTCACTGCCTCCCTCCGGGACTCTGCTGGTGTAATCGCCGCCCGCGAGTTTCCGTGCAGCGGGGATGGTCTGATTGAGCGGACGGAGTATCCTCCCGGAAAGAAGGATGCTGAACACTATCCCGACAGCCAGTCCTAACCCGCCCACAACGAGGGTCGACCTGGAGCCATGGGCCGCAAGGCTCCCTGCTCGCTGGCTTGCTGAGTACATCGCAGCCTGGTTGATCTCGAGAAGCCTCGTCAGGGCGGAATCGACGCCGAGGGCCACAGGGGTGACTCTTCCCCCAATCCTTCCCACGCCGGCGGAATCGGCGGAAGAGGCATCGAGATCACTGCACGTTTCGAGATAAACCCTGTATCGTGAATCGATAGCTGTCACAGCCGAGTCCTCACCGGATACTGTGACGTTATCCTTCGCCTTCCCGAGCCAGTAGAGGAAGTCGGCTTCGGCCGAACCGAACGCCGTCGGGAGCCCAGGCGTTGACGAGGAATCAGTCAGGAGGGCTTCGTTCTGTCGATGAAGGGCGTCGCGCATCATCCATGATGCGTCGATGCTCCTGTAGTTCTGCTTCAGTATGCTGTCCGTCGCCTTGCCGAGTGAAGCCAGCCGGACCGTTGCCCAGACCATGACGAGTGCCATGAGGGCGAAGGCAACGCCATATCCCAGGAGCATCTTCCTGCGAAGAGTCATCGCAAACCTCCAGCCAATGGCGATCAGAGAAGCAGGAAGTTTGCCAGTTCAGGATACGCTTGGTTCACATGTATCTTGTGAATACAGAGATCGCGGGGACCTTGCATCGTGAAATGATGGCGGCAGAGATCATTGCATTCTGAAATGTCGCCCTAGATCCCGTACGCCTTCCGGCGTCGCCAGAGCGTCGTCTCGTCTATACCCAGGATCCTGGCCGCCTCCGTCAGCGAGGCGGAGGATGCGAGGACGCGCCGGATGTGTTCCTCCTCGATGCTGGAGAGGGAGAGGTGATCGCCCAGCCGCAGTTCACTGGGCGGCGATGCCAGGCTGCCCGGGAGTGACTCCATGCCGATCGTGTCTCCTGCAGTCAGTATCACGGCGCGCTCCACTGTGTTCCTGAGCTCCCGCAGATTCCCGGGCCACCCGTACCGTTCCAGCGCCTCCAGCGCAGCAGGAGAGAAACCGGTCATCGACCTGTGGTTTATCCTGCAGAAGTGCTGGAGCATGGATTCGGCGAGCGGAGCGATGTCCTCCCTCCGCTCGCTCAGAGATGGGATGCGGATTTCGATGACATTCAGGCGGTAATAGAAGTCCTGTCTGAATGTGCCCCTTCGGACGGATTCCTCGAGATCCGCGTTGGACGCGGAGATCAGCCTGATGTCAGCCCTTCGGGTACGTGCATCGCCCACCCGTTCGTATTCCTTCTCCTGCAGGAATCGGAGCAGTTTCGGCTGCAGCGTGAGAGGAAGGTCACCCACCTCATCCAGAAACAGGGTTCCTCCATCGGCGGCTGCAATCCTGCCTGGATTTTCACTGACCGCGCCGGTGAAGGCTCCTTTCGTATGGCCGAACAGCTCACTCTCGAGGAGCTCGGGTGGGATGGATGGACATGATACGGCGGTAAACTGCCTCGACGCCCTGGCGCTCCAGTGATGGATAGCCCTGGCAAGGACCGATTTGCCCGTGCCGCTCTCACCTCTCAGCATTACCGCTGCATCCGAACTGGCCACCTGCGCTGCCGTCTCGAGGCATTTCCGCATGGTTGCGCTGAAAGTGATGAACGAGACTTCAGGAGCCCATCGGGCGAGCTCCTCCGATAGATCCTGTATCCGTCCTTCCAGGCTACGGAGCTCGGACGCCTTGCGGATGGCAAGTCTTATCTGGCTCGGCTCGAACGGCTTGGGGATGTAGTCCGCCGCACCGAGCTTCATGGCCTGCACGGCAGTCTCCACGGATGCATAGGCTGTGATGACGATGATCTTCATCCAGGGAGTTTCCGTGAGCAGGACCGGTATCAGGTCGAGTCCGTTCGCCGAACCCAGTCTGACATCGACAAAGGCTGCGTCGAACGCCCTCCGCGATGCCTCCGACGCGGCGTCAGCGGCGTTGCCCACGGCGATCACCTCATGGCCGTCCTCCTCCAGGCAGTATGCCAGAGTCTTCCTGATGCCGGGTTCGTCGTCCACCACGAGCACCTGGAGACCCTTGCGGCCAGTGGATTCAGATTCCTTCGCCATGCCGGGATATTCAACAGCGCAGCTGTCCGGGGCAACTTCCGGCGAGTTCCATCAACATCCAGCCCTTCCTCCGAGCAGAGTCGGACTCCGGGTGGGGCCGGCAGTGTCGTCCCGGTGCATGGCGCGCAGGGGACCGGATGCCTGGCATCTACGAAAATCAATGCCATTGACCCAGATACCGCCATCTGGCAGTATTGCACGAACGGAGGTGCGACATGTCCAGGATGATTCTTGCCCTTTTCGTTTTTGTTTCTGTGTCAAGTGCTTATACCGCTACGCAAACGGACTGGTCGGGCGGGCCGGGGGTCTCCGGACCGGTGTCGGAGTTCCAGAACGCCTTCTACCTCTGCTCCAACATCGAGTTCGCCGAACTGCCAGGCATCATTGGAATCGGAGCGCGACCGATCACCACCGTGATCGATGAAGCCTTCGCCGGAGTGGCCTCCGTGTGTCCCGCGGACATAGATGGGGACGGCGACGTCGATCTCGTCGGAACCTCCGTTCAAACCGGCGAGGTCTCCTGGTGGGAGCAGGTGGACGAGAACGACTCCGGATGGACCAGGCACACCATCGATTCCCTGTTCACCGGGGCGAGCGCGGTCTGGGCGGACGATGTCGACGGTGATGGGGACATGGATGTTCTCGGCGCCTCCAAGACCCAGTTCGGCACGATCGACATTACTCTCTGGATCAATACGGACGGCCTGGGTCAGATCTGGTCCGGCCAGGTCATCGATGGCTCCTTCGACGGCGCGAGGTCGGTCTGCACAGGTGACATCGACGGAGACGGAGACCTGGACATCCTCGGGGCTGCCGCCTACATCGACGAGATCGCCTGGTGGGAGAACATGGACAGCACCGCCACGGTATGGACCAAGCACATCATCGGCGACACCTTCGACGGCGCCTGGTCCGTGAGCGCGGCGGACATGGACGCGGACGGCGATCTGGATGTCATCGGCACCGCCTACTACCTCGACGCCGTCGCCCTGTGGACGAACGGCGGCGGAACCGACACCACCTGGACACGGCAGGATGTCGCCACCGGTTTCGACGGGGCCTACTGTGCCGGCGCCGCCGACATGGATGGCGATGGCATCATGGACATAGTGGGCGCTGCTGCGCTCGGTGGACAGGTCACCTGGTGGGACAGGCGCTCCGGGAGCTGGACCGCGCACGAGATCGACGGGGCTTTCGACGGAGCGGTCTCCCTTGTTCCGGGTGACTTCGACAGCGACGGCGACCTCGACCTTGTCGGCGCAGCAGTCTACGCCGACGAGATCAGGATGTGGGAGAACACGGATGGAAGCTGGACGCCGCAATCGATCGTCACCGGCTTCGACGGGGCGATGTCCGTATGCTCCGCCGACATCGATGCTGACGGCGAGATCGATCCCGTGTTCGCCGCGATGGGAGCCGGACAGATCGCCTGGTGGGACAGACGCCAGAACTCGGGATACCTCGAATCGAGCGTGCTGGACACAGGGCTGGCTCCCGAATGGGATCGACTCGAGTGCATCGCAGACGTCCCCTCCGGCAGCTCGGTGCTCTTCCAGGTGAGGGCATCCCGCGATATCCTGCAGATGGGGGACTGGTCCGAGCCGATAGAAGCCCCGGCCCGCCTTTCCCAGATCCTGGAAGCGGGAGACAACCTGTTCCAGTACCGCGTTCTCCTCGACATCTCCTCCCCGGGGGCGGAACCCACCCTGGACGAGGTCACTGTGAGCTGGTACCAGGAGGGATTGCCTCCAGGGGAGCCTGGCGCACCCGGTGTCACGCTCCTCCCCTTCTGTCCGAATCCCGCGAGGGGGTTTGCGGTCGTCAGGCTCTCCGTCGCGGAACAGGCCCTGGTCGACATCTCCATCTTCGACATCTCCGGCAGGAGGGTGTTCGAATCGGCGGCGACAGCCCTCGATTCAGGCATCCGCCAGATTGTCGTAGACGACCTGGCCCCGGGCATCTACATGTGCAGGATGGTCTCCGGAGGATGTTCCGGCGTCGGGAGGTTCGCCGTCGTCGAATAGAGCCCGGGCAGGCGGGACCACCAGCCTCCCCGTGTCCGCCCTTCCGGGGCACACGATCGTACGTGACCTGGCGCCAGAACCTCAGGGCTGCTGAATGCATGCATTCCAGCTGTTTCGCCACCCATTCGGTGTCTGCGGAACTTCAGAGCTGGTCTGCTGCCGCTTCACGGGGCAATTTCCAGGAGAAATCGATGAGCAGGAATTTCGAGGCGGAGGAGACCAACAAAAGGCATTGGGATGATGTCGCGCCAGTTCATGGAAGGGCGTACAACACCGATCCCCTGTTGTCCGGTGGGCATCTCCTCGACCCGATCCAGGTCGAGGAGCTGGGTGCGATCGCCGGGAAGAAGTTGCTGCACCTCCAGTGCCACATCGGGACCGACTCGCTCTCACTCGCGAGGCTGGGAGCGGAAGTGACGGGAGTGGACTTCTCCGGGGAGTCCCTGAAGGTGGCCAGGGAGCTTGCGAAGAGATCGGGGCTCGAGGCCAGATTCATCGAGACAGCGCTGTTCGACCTTCCCGATGTGCTGGATGAGACCTTCGACATGGTCTACACATCCCTTGGCGTTCTCAACTGGATATCCGACATCCGGCAGTGGGCACTGATAATCTCCCGCTACCTCGAGCCCGGCGGAGTCCTGTATCTCATGGAGTCGCATCCCTTCATGCATGTGTTCGACGACGAGACAGACGGGCTGTCGGTCAGGCACAGCTACTTCTCGGGCGGAGAGGCGATCGAGTGGCCGGGGGACTGGCCTGACTATGCCGACAGCAGCTACATCTCGAGTCACCCCACTATGGAATTCCTGTGGACCATCTCACAGATTCACAACTCGCTGGTCGATGCCGGGCTGCGCATCCAGTTCATCCACGAATTCGACTTCATGCACTGGAAGGGATTGGCGAGCATGGAGAGATGCGAGGACGGGATGTGGAGGCTGCCGGATCCGCTCGCTCGGATTCCGCTCCTCTTCAGCCTCAAGGCCGTGAAAAAGTAGCATAACTGCAAGGCCCGGAATGCAGCCGGACAGAGGCCGTTTTACTCCGCAGGGGAGGAAGCTGGTCTGGGCACATCGCTCTTAATCATTCAGCCCGTTGATCTTGACGCAATTAGTGGAAATCCGGTCCCTTTTCTCCTATATTCCAGCTTCTCGCCTCGAGGATTCGATTCAATCTGTGTGCTCGGAGGAAGAAATGAAGAGGGAGTTCCCTCTGGGGAACCTGAGAAACATAGGAATCATGGCCCACATCGATGCGGGCAAGACCACGATGTCGGAGCGCATGCTGTTCTACACCGGGAAGACCCACCGGCTCGGAGAGGTCCACGACGGCAAGGCCATCATGGACTGGATGGACCAGGAGCAGGAGAGGGGCATAACGATAACGAGCGCCGCGACGGCCATCGTCTGGCGCGGACACATGATCAACCTCATCGACACCCCCGGGCATGTCGACTTCACCGTCGAGGTGGAGCGAAGCCTCAGGGTGCTCGACGGGGTCATCGCGCTCTTCTGTGCGGTGGGCGGAGTCGAGCCCCAGTCCGAGACCGTCTGGAGGCAGGCGGAGAGGTACTCGGTTCCGAGGATCGCCTTCGTGAACAAGATGGACCGTCTGGGAGCCGACTTCTACGGCGTGGTCCAGTCAATCCAGGAGGAACTGGGAGCGAACGCAGTCCCGCTCGTCATTCCCATCGGCTCCGAGGATTCCTTCAGGGGCATCATCGACCTCGTCAGGGGTTGTGCGGTTTATTACAACAAGGAAGATTCCGGCATGACCTGGCGCGAAGAACCCGTGCCGGAGGAGATGCTTCAGACCTACACCTACTGGCGCGGCAACCTGATCGAGCGGGCCAGCGAAGTGGACGAGAAGCTTTTCGCCAAGTTCTTTGCCGACGAGGAGATCAGCAGGGAGGACCTGGTCGCGGCGCTCAGGAAGGCGACACACTCGGGGGCGATCTGCCCGGTCCTGTGCGGCAGCGCATATCGCAACACCGGCGTTCAGAGACTCCTCGATGCAGTCGTGGACTATCTTCCCGGCCCTCTCGACCTCCCTCCCGTCAACGGCCTCTGCCTGAAGGGCAACTCCATCGAGCGCGTCCCCAGGGACGACGGGAGACTGGCCGCCCTCGCATTCAAGGTGGTCACGGACAAGCATGTGGGCAAGCTGGTCTACGTCCGGGTCTACTCGGGGACTCTGCAGGCGGGTTCATACATCTACAACTCCTCCAGGGACTGCATGCAGAGGATCGGTAGAATCCTCCGGATGCACGCGGACAAGCGCGAGAGCATCGAGGCACTCTTTACAGGCGAGATCGGAGCCGTCACCGGCCTTCAGGACACCAGCACGGGTGATACGATCTGCGTCCGTGAGGATCCCATCATCCTGGATGCCATCGAATTCCCGGAACCGGTCGTGAGCGTTGCGGTTACGATCGACAAGGCTTCTGAACGGGATCACCTGTCGAGCGCCCTTATGAAACTGGCGGAAGAGGACCCCACCTTCATCGTGGCGACGGACCGCGAGACTTCCGAAACCGTCATCTCGGGAATGGGCGAACTCCACCTGGAGATTCTCGTGGAGCGCCTCAGGCGCGAGTTCAACCTGGATGTCACGACCTCCGCACCCAGGGTTGCCTACAGGGAAACCCTCACCACTTCAGTGGAGATCGACGAGAGGCTCGTCAAGCAGACCGGCGGCCACGGCCAGTTCGCTCATGTCGTCATGAGGCTGGAGCCAATGCCGGCCGGGCATGGCTTCGAGTTCGAGAGCCGGGTCTCCGGCGGGAGGATCCCCAGGGAGTTCATCGGTTCGGTTGAGAAGGGCGTGATCGAAGCCATGGAGCGCGGTGTCATGGCGGACTACCCGGTGGTGGACGTGAAGGTGATCCTGCTCGACGGCTCCGCGCACGAGGTGGATTCGTCCGACATGGCCTTCCGCCGGTGCGCATCCGAAGGCTTCAAGCGCGCATTCATGAAGGGCGATCCGCAGCTGCTCGAGCCCATCATGAGCGTCATGGTCATCACGCCGGAGGAATACTCGGGCGCGGTGGCGGGAACGGTCTACGAGAAGCGCGGAAGCATCACCTCCATGGGCAGGCAGGGCAACGCACAGGTCCTCAAGGCTCTCATCCCGCTGGCAGGGATGTTCGGATACGCCACCGAGCTCAGGAACATGAGCCAGGGACGGGCATCCTTCTCGATGCAGTTCGAGCATTACGAGGCAGTGCCGACATC
>DIAQ01000060.1:0-1356 GCA_002414865.1 candidate division Hyd24-12 bacterium UBA5074
AGCCAGTAACTTGTCGTTAGCAGGCAGCATGGCGCCGCTCACCAGAAAGCATAACAGCCCCAGCGTGAGCAGATAGACCGGGCACGTCAGGAAATTGATCAGCTTCCCGAGCTCCGCGTTGAGCAGGCCGTAGAGCAGAGTGCCCCACACCACCGCCCAGACGGTGTAGAACTCCATATGGCTGCCGAGCATGAGGGAGGCCAGGTAGAGGCTTATCGCGCCGACGCCCCAGCTTATCAGGAACCTTCCCATGGGCGCCCCTTCCGTGAATGTGAATGGAGGAATATACTCCGGAGGAGGAACACCGATCCCGGAGGAGCCCAATGCTGGCCGCAGTCTTCGTCATCGTGGGTCTACAGCTCTCGCAGGCCGACTGCGACGCATTCCTCAGGCGCACACTTCCCGCATGCGACCTGATCCCGGCCTACAGCTCCATCCTCGAGGAGAATACGCTGCTGGCCCTCGAGGTGAGAGACTCCGTTCCCTGGGGCCCTTCGATTCCCGACTCGATCTTCCTGAGGTATGTCCTGCCGCCGCGGGTGAGCCAGGAGCCCCTCGTCAGCTGGCGGGGCCTCCTGGCCGCGGAAGCCGTGCCTATGGCCCTTGCGGCAGGTGATCTCGAAGGCGCCGCGCTTCGCATCGACTCCTGGATCGACTCGCTCACCGTCTGGAGAATGACCCAGAGGCGCGACCAGTCGCCCCTCGTCACACTCAGATCGGGCATCGGCCGATGCGAGGAGCTGACCATCCTCAACATGGATGCCCTGCGCAGCGCCTGCATCCCCTGCAGGCAGGTCTATGCCCCCTGGTGGAGCGACACCGACGGCAATCACGCCTGGCTCGAAGTCTGGACGCCGGAGGGCTGGAAGTGCGTCGATGCCGCCACCACGCAGGACTCGCTGGGTTCCGGCTGGTTCACGGCCAATGCCGCCCGCACCGGCATAGTCGTCGCCATCAGCCCCGACTCGGTGCCGGGGGCTCTCGCCTGGCGGGGCGGCGTGTCGATGCTCGATGTCACGCCCTCCTACGGCGAAACCGGGCTTCTCCGCATCTCCGACGATTCGAGCGATGTCGCCGTCTGCATAGTCAACTACGGCGCGATAAGGCCGCTCTTCGTCCTGAGGCCCCCCGTAAGGCAGGCCGAGGTGGGCGAAGGCGTCTACCTGCTCACGTGGGGCTGGCCACTTCGGTCCCTGCAGGTTTCTGTGACCGCGGGCGACACCGTCCGGGTGGACACGCAGGCATCAACTCCGGCAGAGGGCTCCCTGCTGATGAACTACGAGCGATGAGCGCCGCCATACTCTTCACGGCCATCCTCTCGCTGCTCGAGCCCGCCCGGATCGACAGCATCCTGGC
>DIAQ01000060.1:1705-5035 GCA_002414865.1 candidate division Hyd24-12 bacterium UBA5074
GGGGTCATCCCCAGACTCGACCGTCTGGAGATGGACGAGACCATCCTGTCCGATCACGTCTTCGGAGCCCTCGATTCCCGGCAGCGCTTCTATGACAGCCTGCCCGACTCGGTGTTCCTCACGGGGCTGGTCGAATACCGCATCTCGGAGGAACCGGTGACCGCCTTCAGGGCGCCGCTCGAGTCCTACTGGTCGAGCACCCTCGACGAGGCCGATACGACCGTCGTCTCGATAGCGTATGCCATGGCCGCCCGGCTGGGGAGCTTCGAGGTCAGGAAGCCCTCGTTCCTGGGGGGCGTCGCAGGCCCTCTGGACGTGCTCTCCTCCGGTGGCGGCACCCCGGACGAGATCAGGGTGCTCTTCGGATGCAGCCTGAGGTCGCTGGGGATAGCCTCGCGCCCTGGCACCGGCTTCTTCACGGGTCCGGGTCCGGGGGAAACGGGCTGGATGGAGGTCTGGGACGGCGACGAGTGGCTGCCCGTGCCCCTGGCGTCCGACAGCATCCCGACCGGCTGGGCCAACCTTGCCTGGGCCTTCGCGGGAAACGTCGAGCGCACGGCCGCACTCACCCCCACAGGCACAGCAGTGATCGAGCCGGTGCAGATGGCTCCTGAGAGCACGCTGGCGGCCATCTCGATAGCCGTTCCGGGCTACTGGCTTCCGATCGATTACCTCGAGTTCTCGCCAACCGAGCCCTGCACCCTGGTTCTCGGCGAGGGCAGCTACCTCCTCCAGCTCGCGCGCAGGACCCCGTCAGCCTCGGTCATGCTGTGGACCGAGCTCTTCGACGTTCGCAACGGCTCGATCTCCACGATCTCCCTCCCCCGGCTGGTCGAGGGCGCCGACTGATCCCCTGCTCGCTCCCCCCAGGACCTCTTCTCTCGAGAAGGCTTCTTTCGCGGGCGTCCGTGCTGTCACCCGCCGAGAGATGGCACCTGAGGATCAGGCTCCTGTCGGTCCCCTGGCACAGCGTCATGGCGCAGTTCGACATGTCGCCGGGTACGCTCCTCGACGTCGGATGCGGTCCCGGGCTGCTTTCGTTCCTCCTCGAGGAGGGCGGCTACCAGGGCTCGTATTCCGGGATCGATCCCGACGCGAGGAAGACCGGGAGGGCGGAGAGATGGCTGGGGCAGTCGGATCGAAGGAACTTCACGACGGCTGATGTGGGAGTCACCCACGGCAGCTTCGACCAGGTTTCGCTGCTCGATGTCCTCTATCTGGTGCCGTCGGAAAGAAGGGCATCCTTCATCTCCGCATGCGCCGCGAGGTTGTCCGAAGGCGGCCGTCTGACAGTGCTTACCAGTGGAGGCGGCCCTGGCTGGAAGAGGGCGCTCGACAGGCTCCAGGAGAAGGCCGCCACTGGGTTGGGCATCACCCACGGGGAGGCCTGCGCACCCTGTGACGGGGCGGAGGTGGCCCGTTACATGGAGGGTTGCGGGCTGCGGGGCATCGAAGTCGACGATATCGGCGCAGGATACCTGCACGGGTTCGAGTTGGTGACCGGGTCGGCCTGAGCCGTTCCCAGCGCCGGCGGGAAAGCCGCGCATCGCCTTGCGCCGGATGGCGTCCAGCCCTGTGACGGGTTCCCGTTCATGTTGACAGGATGAGCCTTCAGGGCCTATCTTCCCGCGCGTTGCTGGGGAGTCGTCCAATGGCAGGACAGCAGACTCTGGATCTGCTTATCGGGGTTCGACTCCCTGCTCCCCAGCCAGTAAGCCCCCGCCCCGGGGGCTTTTGCGTCTGTGGGCACACCTCTCCCGTCGTCCTCCGGGCTTGGGGCGGGGAAACCCTGCGATTCCGCTATCGCTTCCTGAACAGCCAGAAATCCTGCTGCGTATCCTGCGAGCCTCCCGGCTCCGAGGCGATCACGTCGAAGCCGTCCGCGAGAGTCCGTCTGACGTATTCGTCGGGATGGAAGGCCGCGCAGTAGT
Source organism: candidate division Hyd24-12 bacterium UBA5074 (assembly GCA_002414865.1). Lineage (GTDB taxonomy): Bacteria > Fermentibacterota > Fermentibacteria > Fermentibacterales > Fermentibacteraceae > UBA5938. The sequence continues at coordinate 3,637 of DIAQ01000060.1, forward strand.
TGCTGCCGGAGGAACCGCTTTCCTGTATGACGAGCTCTCCCCTGGCGAATCGCTCTGTTTCTTCGGGGCTCAGCTCCTTCCAGACATCCCTGCCCTTGACCGTGAAAAGGAGATGGCCGTTCGGCTTCAGCACCCTCGCCAGCTCCTGCCTCCACCACGACTGCAGGCGCTGGTCAAGATGAGTGAAGACCGAGATCGCGTAGACGAAGTCGAACTGCCCGTCGCCGTACGGCAGGATGGAGGAGAGGCCGTTGCAGGAGAACCTCGCGAACGGGAGGTGCCGGTCGGCCCATCTCACGAGGCTCGCCTGGATATCGGTCCCGCACACTGTCGTGTCCTTCAGGTCCTTCCATCGCCTGGCAGTCCGCCCGCACCCGCATCCGAAGTCGAGGATGCTCCTGAAGGATCCGATCTCCAGTCCATTCCTCAGGAGCGTCCCCCTTATCGACTCGGCGCTCTGCGCACTCGTCCTCATGAAGTAGTCGGTGCTGTAGTTGGCACTGACGAGAAAGCAGAGATGAGGGGGGGGGACGGGAAGGCCGTCATCTCCCCTCCTGCGGGGAGCAGGACCCAGGAACCACCTCGCATCCATCACGAATCCGTTGGATATCCTCCTGATCGAGCGTGCAGCTTCGAGCAGGCCCACTCTCCTGAGAGTTCCGGCGATCTTCGCTCTGTGATGGCGGGCATGGATCATCTTGCTCTCCAGCGGCTACACGGAGCCTTCCGGGGGGAACGATGCATCCCTGCATCCAGTGCTCATATCCGGGGCGGTCATGCATCACTCCAATTATGTTCCATGCAGCCGGAGGAAGGGGTGTCCGACCAGCCGGCTTCCTGCACTGACCTGCCCGCCATGGACTCGGTGAAGAGGAGGGACCGGCCGATTCGACACCATGATGAGCGCAACTCCAGGGATACCGCCGGGAGGCCGCATTGCCCAGATTAGCTCCGGGAGGCACCGATGCACGGCGTAGATGCCGACCGCGACCGGCAGGGGGTTGTCATTCCTGATACCAGGCCATTCCGTGGCATAAGAGCGACGATAGCGCCTCTCATCGCAGTCTTCATGCTCATCGAGGCACTCGCCCTGTACACGAGGTTCACGGCGTCATCCCTGCTGGACGATTCCTTCATGTTCACGAGATATGCCGACAGGGTGCTCGAGGACGGCAGGCTCGCGCTGAACCCAGGAGGGGAGCAGACCTACGGCCTGACCTCGCCCGCCTATCTTGCCGTGATCATCCCTCTGAGGGCACTCCTCCCCGGCGATCCGGTCCTCCCGCTCCTGCTGGCCGGCGCCATCTGCGGGATGGCCTACCTCTGCCTCCTGACGCTCCTGCTGCTGAAGATCGTCGGCCCCGGCGCAGCGGCTCGCAGGACAACGCTCTTCCTGGTC
>DIAQ01000041.1:0-759 GCA_002414865.1 candidate division Hyd24-12 bacterium UBA5074
GAGGGAGTCCTTTTCAAGCGAGCAGAACGCCTGCCGCAAGTTCGGAATGTCGATGCCAGACATGTCGGTGCAGCTCTTCAGCTCCAACAATCCGATGGGCGTGTGCCCGGCCTGCTCGGGCCTGGGTTTCGAGATGAAGGTCGATCCCGACCTGGTCATCCCTCGGCCGGCCCTCTCGATACGCGACGGGGCGGTGGCTCCATGGGGCGAGCCGAGGGGCTGGTCCGAGACCATCGCCGAGTCCCTCTCCCACAAGTTCGGATTCTCCCTGGGAACTCCGTGGAAGAGGCTCGACCCGGGGCACCAGAACGTGATCCTGCAAGGCACGGGAGACGACAAGATCACTTTCTCCTGGTCAGGAGACAATGGCAGCGGCCACTGGGAGGGCTCCTGGGAGGGGGTGATCCCCCGGCTCGAGCGCCTCTACATGACTACTTCCAGCCAGGGATCCCGCGAGAACTACGAGAGGTTCTTCAGGAAGACCCCCTGTTCAGCCTGCGGCGGCGCCAGGCTGCGCCCGGAGGCGAGAGCTGTGACCGTGGGGGGCAGGGGCATCGCAGACCTGGGCGGCATGACCGTCCAGGAGGCTGCCGACTTCTTCGAGAAGCTGAGACTCGACGAGTTCCGGACAAAGGTCTCAGCCGAGCTGGTGAAGGAGATACGCTCGCGGCTGGGCTTCCTGATAAACGTCGGCCTCCATTACCTCACCCTGGACAGGTCGGCCCCCAGCCTGTCAGGCGGGGAGGCGCAGAGGATAAG
>DIAQ01000041.1:1125-7429 GCA_002414865.1 candidate division Hyd24-12 bacterium UBA5074
ACGCTCGAGCGCCTGCGCGATCTCGGCAACTCGGTTCTCGTCGTGGAGCACGACAGGGACACGATCATGCGCGCCGACTTCGTGATCGACTTCGGCCCGGGCGCCGGCGCAGACGGAGGGCTCATCGTGTCGGAGGGCACGCCGGCCCAGATCGCTGCCGACCCGGAATCCGTGACCGGCAGGTATCTCTGCGGCCGCGAGAAGATCCTGAGGATGCGCACCCCCTCGAAGAGGATCAGGGGCTTCCTGACGCTGGAAGGGGCAAAGCTGCACAACCTGAAGGGCATCACGGCGAAGATACCCCTGGGCAAGCTCGTGTGCGTCACGGGCGTGTCGGGCTCCGGCAAGAGCTCGCTGGTTGCGCAGACGCTCTATCCCGCACTGGCGCAGATGCTGGGTTCCTCCCTGGCGGTGCCCGGCCCGTACAGGGCCATCACAGGACTCGAGCACGTGGACAAGGTGATCAACATCAGCCAGGAGCCGATCGGGCGCACTCCGCGCTCCAATCCCGCGACCTACACCAAGGTGTTCGACTCGATCAGGAACGTGTTCGCCGAGCTGCCCCAGTCGAAGATCAGGGGCTACGGCCCCGCACGTTTCAGCTTCAACGTGCGCGGAGGCCGTTGCGAGGACTGCGAGGGAGCTGGCGTGAAACGCATCGAGATGCATTTCCTGCCCGACGTGTTCGTGGAGTGCTCGACCTGCAGGGGCCAGAGGTTCAACAAGGAAACCCTGCGCGTGGCATTCAAGGGCATGAGCATCGCACAGGTCCTGGACATGACGGTCCGCCAGGCCATGGACCTGTTCGAGAGGATCCCGGCTGTCTACAAGGTCCTGAAGGTGATGGACGACGTGGGCCTCGGCTACATCAGGCTGGGCCAGCCCGCGCCGACCCTCTCGGGAGGCGAGGCGCAGCGTGTGAAGCTCGCCCGCGAGCTGGCGCGGCCCGGGACCTCTCACACACTGTACATCCTCGACGAGCCCACCACCGGGCTCCACTTCGCCGACGTGAAGAAGCTGCTGCACGTTCTGGACAGGCTCGTCGCCGCCGGCAACACCATCGTAGTCATAGAGCACAACCTCGATGTGATCAAGAACGCCGACTGGATCATCGACCTCGGGCCGGAGGGAGGCGAGGAGGGCGGGAGGATCATCGCCGAAGGACCTCCCGAAGCCATCGCGGCCTGCCCCGCATCGTACACTGGCCGGTATCTGAGGGAAGTCCTCGAAGAGGCCTGAGTCAGTCTCCCGGGCCGAAGCGGAAGGCCCGGACCTCCTCCGAAGGGATCATGGAGAGGTCGGCGGGAGTGCCCGCGGGCCGGTACGTCTGAGGGGGTAGCGTCTCGATGCCGCGACCGCGCAGGAACATCTCGGCGAAGGCCGCCCTGGTGTACGCCTGCCTCGAGCAGACTATCCGCAGCCCCTCCGCCCCCCCTTCCGACAGCTCGAGCAGATCCTCCGCAAACCCGTCGATGGGTGTGAAACTGCGTATGGCGTCGACATACACGCCCGGGACGAGGCCTGCGAGGAGCTCCTCGGTGAAGGTCGGCGCAGCGGCGCCCACGGCGCCCACGAGCACGGAGGTCCTGAGCACGAGAGCCCCGGGCGACCTCCGCAGAACGAGCATGTCGCCGAACAGCTTCGTCCACCCGTAGATCGAGAGCGGAACGGCCGGCGACTGCAGGGTGTAGGGTGCGTTCCCGCCCGAGTAGACCAGGTCGGTGGAGACATGGACCAGCCTTGTGCCTCGGGCTGCACAGGCGCGGGCCAGGACCGAAGGCCAGAGTGCGTTGGCTTCGAGCGCTGCGCGGGGATCGCTTCGGCAGCGCGCGGTCGAGGACAGGGCGGCGCAGTTGATGACCGCCGAGGGGCGGACCTCCTCCAGGATCGCGGACACTCCCGGCCCCCTGTACTGGGGCGGGAGGGGGATCACCCGGCACGAACCCCCCCGTGCGAGGGATGCGACGGTCCTGCCCAGGCGGCCTGTCGAGCCGGCGAGCAGGATGGCGCTCAGCTCCTGCCCCCTCCGGAGTCCTGCGAAGGGGCTTCCTGCGTGGTGATGAACCTCGCCGTGGCAGACGCCTTGAGGACGCCTTCCTGGGTGAGCTCTGCCTCGGTCTCCGTCATCCGCCCCCTCCTGTTCGTGACGGAGGCGGAAACCTCGATCGGCACACCGGGAACCACCGGGCGCCTGAAGCCGACCCTGATCTCGACGGTTGCGCAGAAGCCCACGAGGCTCATCGCGGCATAGGCCATGGTCTCGTCGAGGACCGCAGTGACGATGCCCCCGTGGAGGACCCCCTCCCAGCCGCAGAAGCGGCTCTCGGGGATCCATGTCAGGGAGCAGCGCCCGTCATGCCCCTCGGGCTTCAGCCTGAGCCCGGTTTGGCTGTCAGGTCCGCATACGAAGCAGTTGCCGTCGTTTCTCAGGTTGCTCATACCACCCCCCGCCATGTAGGGGCCGCTCGCGGCCCGCGCACCGGGATTCCGGGTCAGTGCGCTATATAAGGGCAGTCCCGCGGCGATGGCCATTTCGTATGGCCCTCGATCGTCGAGCAAGCCATATTCAAGCCAACTGGGAGGTTATCGCATTGGTCACCGTTCTCGGCAGAGGCACCGTGCTGCTCGTGGACAGCAGGCCGGAAAGGTCCGCCGAGCTAGGCGCAGGCATCTCCTCATACGGTTACAACGTCATCTATGAGTCTTCCGCCAGGGCGGGGCTGCGGCGCGTGCGCGCCCGCTCGGTCAATGTCGTCATGGTGTCGGCCGACATCCCCGACATGCACATGTCCACCTTCCTCGAATCCCTGGGACGCGCGAACCTGGCTGCCGGCGTAGTCATATACGGGCGCACCGCCAGCGCCGAGGAAGCGGTCAACTGGATGCGCGCCGGGGCCGTCGACGTCATCATCGAGCCCTCGGACTCGCAGAGGGTGCGCGAGGCTGTGGCCCTCGCCTTCTCCCGCTCGGCCAGGTTCTCCTCCGAGTCCGCCGCGGTCGAGGCCGGGCAGCCCCCTGAGCAAGGCATGCTCTACCGCACAAAGGTCATGGACGATCTGATGACGAAGGCCCGCAGGGTTGCGCCGGTCAAGGCCACCGTCCTCATCACCGGGGAGAGCGGTACCGGCAAGGAGGTCCTCGCCAGACAGATTCACCTGATGAGCGGACGGAGGGGGCTCTACCTAGCGCTCAATTGCGCAGCCATTCCCGAGACCCTGCTCGAGGACGAGCTCTTCGGCCACGAGCGCGGTGCCTTCACCGGGGCGGACAGGATGCGCCAGGGACGCTTCGAGGCCGCCGAGGGCGGCACGCTGATGCTCGACGAGATCGGTGACATACCCCAGGCAACCCAGGTCAAGCTGCTGCGGTCCCTCGAGGAGGAGAAGGTGACCAGGCTAGGTGGGAACAATCCCCTGCCCACCGACGTCCGGCTCATCGCAGCCACGAACAGCGACCTGCAGAGCCGCGTGCGGGAGGGCAGATTCAGGCAGGATCTCTACTACAGGCTCAAGGTGGTGGAGCTGGAGATACCGCCTCTCAGGGCGAGGAGACAGGATATCCCGTTGCTGACCATGGCCTTCCTGAGGCAGGGCTCGGAGCGCCTCGGCCTGCGCGCGCCCATGCTGGAGCCCGCTGCGCTGCAGAAGCTGACAGCCTTCTCGTGGCCCGGGAACGTGAGGCAGCTGAAGAACACGGTCGAGAGCCTTCTGATAACCTCCGGGGAGAAGATCACCGAGGCCGATCTGCCCCGGGAGATCTCGGGAGGCTCGCCCGGTTCGACGACAACCCTCCAGATCGATCTGCCCGCCACTCTCGAAGAGGTGGAGGACAAGCTGATCGAGCAGACCCTCGCAATCACGGGCGGCAATCGCACACTGGCCGCCTCCCTGCTGGGCGTGGGCAGGCGGACCCTCCAGAGGAAACTGGGCGGCAACGGCTAGAGGTCAGTGTCCTGAAGGGGCTTTCAGGACCTCTGCTGCATGTCTCTTGGCCACCAGGAACGGGGGCATCACCAGCGCATCGATGCCCGTGCCGTAGAAGCACCTTATCGCGTCGACGGGGGATTCCACGATGGGCTCCCCCTTCACGTTGAAGGAGGTGTTCAGCACCACGGGCACGCCCGTGAGTCTGTCGAACGCCTCTATTATCGCGTAGTAGAACGGATTCGACTCGCGCGGCACGGTCTGCACCCGCGCGGTGCCGTCGACATGGGTCACGGCCGGTATCAGCGCCGCCTTCCCGGGTGGCACACGGTAGGTGCTTATCATGTAGCGCGACTTGCGGCAGCCCTCGAAGAACTCTCCGGCGCGCTCCTCGAGGACGGCCGGCGCGAAGGGCCTGAAAGGCTCCCGCTGCTTCACCACGCTGTTGACGATGTCCTTCATGTCCTCCCTGCGGGGATCGGCAAGGATCGAGCGGTTGCCCAGGGCTCTCGGGCCGAATTCCATCCTCCCCTGGAACAGGCCGACGACCATGCCCTTCTCCACCAGCTTCGCAGCGATGCCGGCGAGCCTCTCGGGCTTCGCGAACGTGAGCTTCGACTGCAGCAAGGCCGCCTCCACCGCCTTCTCCGCGTAGCCGGATCCGAGGTACATGTCCGAGGGCGGCTCGAGGTCGACGCCGGGGAACTGCGCCAGATGGACGCAGACCGCGGCTCCGATGGAGGTGCCGGCGTCATGGGGAGCAGGGAGCGGGTAGATCTCGTCGAAGCCGGCCTCTCTCTCGATGAGGCCGTTCATCACGCAATTCAGGCCCACGCCCCCGGAGATCACCAGCTTGTCCAGCCCGGTCTTCTCCCGGAGGAGTCTGGCGAGCGAAAGGCCCAGCTCGTCCAGCGCCCTCTGCGCTGAGCATGCCGTGTTCTCGTGCCTCTGCGCCATCTCCTCGCCGGGGAGCCTGGGAGCCCCGATCTTCCCGGCCACCTCCGGGGAGAACCTCGCGGTGTGGACGCCCCGCGAGATGTCGAGCATGCGGGTGTCGACCACGATGCGCCCGTTGCCCGGAGTGCGGATCATCCTCCGGAAAAGGTCGATGAACTCGGGCTGGCCGTAGCTCGACAACCCCATCACCTTGTACTCGTCGCTGTCGGGCTCGAAGCCCAGGTGACGGGTGAGCGTGCTGTAGAAGACGCCCGGAGAGTTCGGGTACCGCGAGGAGGCGAGCCTCTCGAGCTTCCAGCCCCTGATGGCGCCGAGGAGGCTTGTGTCACGCTCGCCCACGCCGTCCATCGTCAGCACGGCGCAACTCTCGAACCCCGAGCAGAAAGCCGCGGCATAGGCGTGTGCGACATGATGCTCGATGAAGTGCACGCGCGCCTTGAAGGAGGACCCGAGGTGGTCGCGCAGACGCGTTTCAATGTTGGCCATCTTCCTGGAGGCCGCGAGCTGGCCGGCCAGGAAGGTGGGTCCGCCGGAACGCAGAAGGTAGTGCCTGCTGAACTGCAGATTCTCCCGGAAGACGAGCCCGGGGAGCATGTAGTAGCCTACGTGGTCGAGGTCGCATGGCTCGAGCCCGGCCTGCTTCAGCACGAATTCGACGGCCCTGGCGGGATAGTCGGCGTAATGCTTGATGCGCCTGAAGCGCTCCTCCTCGGCGGCGGCCACGAGGCGGCCGTCCACGAGAAGGGCTGCCGCTGCATCATGCTTGTAGCAGTTGAGACCCAGGANNGCAGAAGGTAGTGCCTGCTGAACTGTAGATTCTCCCGGAAGACGAGCCCGGGGAGCATGTAGTAGCCAACGTGGTCGAGGTCGCATGGCTCGAGCCCGGCCTGCTTCAGAACGAATTCGACGGCCCTGGCGGGATAGTCTGCGTAATGCTTGATGCGCCTGAAGCGCTCCTCCTCGGCGGCGGCCACGAGGCGGCCGTCCACGAGAAGGGCTGCCGCTGCATCGTGCTTGTAGCAGTTGAGACCCAGGACTGCGGCCATGACAACCCCCTGAGTTTCTCAGTCCGCGTCCGACCCTCCGCGCCAGAGGGCTCTCATGGCCCTTGCGAAGTAGGATGACGAGCACCTGCCATCCCTGAGGGGAAGGCCGGGGCAGACTGCGCCGGCCATGAGCCGGCCGGCGGCGAGAGCGGAAGAGAGCAGGCGGAAGGCCAGGAGGCTCCCGGGATGCCCGTTCTTCCTCAGAAATCGAAGTTTCGCCGGAATATAGCGGAGGGTCAGGTCCCGTCCATACTTCTGCGCCGCAGCCACTCCCTCGTAGTGGACCACCCTCGCGGAGGGCACCAGCCAGACCTCGTGGCCGGCCTTCGAGAGCCGGTACTGGAGGTCGGTCTCCTCGTGGTAGAAGAAGTAGTCCTC
>DIAQ01000069.1:0-559 GCA_002414865.1 candidate division Hyd24-12 bacterium UBA5074
TTCGAGGTCGGCGAGACTATCGAGCTGATCCTCGAGATCGCCAACAATGGGACGACTCCGCTGAGCGGGCTCTCGGCCATCCTGGAATCGCTCTCCCCGCAGGTCACGATCACCGATGGGTACGAGAACTACTACCTCATCCCCGCGGGCGGAACAGGCACCTGCGAGGAGGACTTCGGCCTGACGGCCCTTTCGGGAGGGCCGGCATCGGGCGTCTATCCCATGCTGCTGACCCTGTACGCATCTGGAGAGCCGATAGCGGAGATCAACTTCGATATCCCGGTGGGATGCGGCATCACGACGGATGTCGAGGGCTCGCAGCCTTCATGGTCCAACATCAGCCTGGCCAACGGCTGGGGGAACAACTGGCATCTGAGCACCGCCCGGAACCACACCGCCGGAGGCTCGCAGAGCTTCAAGTGCGGGGACACAGGCTCCGGCGACTATGACAACCTGCTGTACTGCTCCGAGACCAGCCAGTGGTTCAATGTGCCTCATGACGGCCAGCTCGACTTCTGGATGTGGACCGACGCCCAGGTCTCCTCCGGGAACCTGCCGC
>DIAQ01000069.1:882-13675 GCA_002414865.1 candidate division Hyd24-12 bacterium UBA5074
CCGGCTACACCTTCGAGATTCCCGCCGGCACCTCCGGGCCGTTCCCTCCGGCGACGCAGGTGTTCTCAGGCACCTATTCCTGGCAGCACCTGGTCTTCGACCTGCCCGACGAGCTGGCCGGCCCCAGGAAGCTCCGCTTCGTTTTCGGTACGGACGCCGCCGGGACTCGCGAGGGATGGTTCATAGACGACGTCAACCTGACCGGGCCGAGCGGTATCGGAGAAGGCTCGTCCGGCGATACGATGCTGCCTCTCGGTGCGTTCTCCACACCCAATCCGTTTACGGATATCGTATCTGTCAGCATCTCGGGAACTGATGCCGGAGAAGCCTCGGTGAGGATCTTCGACCTGTCCGGCAGGATGGTTGCAGCATTCCCGCCGACCGGCGCCCAGGGAAGCTCGGCACTGGTGACATGGGATGGCAGGGACAGCGAGGGGACGGCTGTCGCGGCAGGCGTCTACCTGGCCAGGATATCCACCCCGGGTGGCGAGGGCGCCCTTGCAAGGCTGGTGCGGATCCGCTGAAGCGAATCTCCAGAGAAAACAGGGGCGGCTTCCGGGCCGCCCCTTTCTATCAAGGCACCTGCTCTATCTCTGGATCTCGCAGGATGGCGAAGATTCCTCGGTCTGTTCGCAGGCTGCGGCCTTCCGCCCCCCCAGCCGGCAGAGCCGGGTCCAGAGCCCTGCACGGCAGGCGAGTGACAGCACCGCGCCGTAGAAGCAGAAGTACCTGCAGAAGAACCTGCCGAAAAGGATCGAGAGAGAGATCGCGATGACCGCGATGGCGACGCTTCCCGTCAGGAAGAGTGAGTAGGCGGAATGGAACGGGTCGATGATGCAGAACAGGGCGGGCCAGCCGACATCCAGGAATCCTCGGGCCGACGCGAAAACGGCTGCCGTGAAAAGTGTGGCCAGGATGTATTTGCCGATGACCAGCACCCGGTCCAGCCCGCGAGGTATCCGTGGGACGCCGGGCACGGGAACGCGTCCGAGAAGCTCCTGCATGGCGCCGAGAGGGCAGACCCATCCGCAGTAGACCCTCCCGAAGAGAAGCGCATGCAGAATCGGAAGCAGCAGGAGGATCAGCCCGAAAACGGGAATGAACCCGAGCATGCCGGCGAAGAGGTACTGCCACATGCCGATGGGGCAGTAGCATCCCTGCAGCACGAAGCCCAGCACTATCGCCGAGAATGCGAGAACGATCGTTCTTGCGCGTTTTGCCTTGCGGCGGTTCCTGCGGCCGCGGATGGTCCTCGACAACACGGTCCCGACGGCCAGGAGCGCCGCTGTCACCACAAGGTAGAGCAGTGCCCGGTCGAGCCCGCCGCGGGGATTGAGGCATGTCGATGCCGTGGACCAGCCCATCCAGTGCGGGCAGAGCTGCCTCGAGTAAGGACAGGCAGCTGCCGGGGGCAGGTAGAGCGGGCAGCCGTTGGCGATCAGCCTCGTTCGAGATGCGGCCTCAGAGTCGGTGGCCACCGAATCGGCCAATTCCGGCTGCGGTCCTGGATTGTTGCAGCGGCCGTCGCCATCGGTGTCGGAATACAGGGCGCATCGAGGAGAGAGCGAACTGCACGCTTCAGCGACCGACAGGCCGAGAGGACAGAGTGAGACCTGTTGCCCGGTCGAGTCGGCGAGGGTGCTGTCAACAGGCGCGGTGTCCGCAGGTGCGATGACGGCAGTCGTGTCACCTGCCGCAGGCTCCGTCGGATTGTCGGGTCCGACGGGTGTCTGGAGCGTATCGCTGTCCACGGGCTGAACCGCGACGATCGTATCCGGCGTCTCGACAACTTCCGGTATCGTGTCCGGGGGAGTCTCGACGACCTGCGGGCCGGGGTTGTCGCAGAGTCCATCGCCGTTTTCGTCCTTGAAGAGCCCGCATGTGGGATTGGATGCTTCACAGGCCTGATCCGGCGTGTAACCGAGAGGGCACTGCCCGAAGGCCAGCGCAGCCAAGGCCAGAGTGGTGATCAGGAGACGCGGCATCAGCTGGTGTATTCCCTCATCTCAGCGCTTGAAGGCTGATTTCACGGCGGCGAAGCTCACCTGCTCCAGCTCGAGGGTTCCGTTGAGGTGCATGTGCGGCAGAGTGGTCTCGAAGCCAGGTGCCGTCGAGTCGCCGTAGGAAGCTGCGATAGCGCGCGGCTGGCCGGTCTGCCAGTGATAGGAGTAGATGGAGCCCGATCCTGCCGACCACTCGATCTCGATCAGGAGGTTGTCCTGGCCGGTGTACCAGTAGGGGGTGTCCAGAGCTATTCCGTACCAGCTGTCAGGGCCGGCGGACACGGTGTAGCTCGTGCGAGAGAAGACCAGAGTCCTGGTCTCGGGGAGATAGTTATCCAGGAAGTCGAGGCCCAGGGAGTCGTCCGCGGACAATCCCATGTAGATGTTCAGATCCACGAAGCTGGCGTTGTCCTGTCCCCAGGGGGACCTCTTCCAGGAGATGCTGTCTACCTCCACCGCCTGCCCTATCTCCGAGTCGAGCACTACCACCTGGTAGCGCAGACTGAAGGCTCAATCACCGCAGAAGGGTTTGCTGCTCTGCAGCTCGTCAGCGCCTATGTCGATGAAGGAAGCAGCGGCGGATGCGCCGAGAACGGCGACGAGAATCAATGCCTTCATGGTCGAGCCTCCCTTCTCCTGCAACCGCAGGCGGTTCGAGGGCGAGTATAGGCCGCGCGGCTGCAGGCTGCAAGACGCTTTCCTTGACAGCCGCTTGCGCTTGCCAATATGTATCCCGCTCTTCGCAGAGAAGTTCGGCGGTCCGGTAGTTCAATGGTTAGAGCACCGGCCTGTCACGTCGGAAGTTGCGGGTTCGAGTCCCGTCCGGACCGCCAGATCTTCTATTCCGGCTCCCGTGTCCAGCAGACAGGCAGACCGTCCTTCGGGCAGGCTGTCATTTCTCGCTGTTCCGGGGCGGAACGCACTCCCTCCGAACCCATGGATTGCCCTTCATCCGGGTCTGCATATCTGGCAGTATGCCCACCCAAGGAGGTTTCGGAATGAAGAAAGCCCTGCTCTTCATCGCATCCGTACTCGCCCTGAGCTCGTTTTATGCATGCGGGACCGGTCCCGGGGAGCAGCCGTCCGATCCGGGACAGGCGCTCACCGCGTTCGAAGCGGCCTGGGAGGCCAGAAACACCGACATCCTCTCGGACTGCCTGGCACCGGAGTTCATCTATGTGCTTCCGCCAGAGGACTGGGACGACTACTCCATCCCTCCCGACGGCATCATCGATTCGGCTTTGACAAGAGATCTATATATGGAATATGCAGGAATAGTCTTCTATCAGGCCGATTCCATCTCTCTCGTCCTGTACGGGGATGGTCAGGAGATATGGCCCGGTGACTCCACCGGAGAGTCAGTCATCATGACCAGGCAGTTCCAGCTGGACATCTCCTATCCGGACTCCCTCGACAGCAGCAGCGGCGAATGGGACTTCATCGTCAGGCCGGAAGGTGAAGGCTGGATCATCCGGCTCATGGAGCTGCGCCACGATTCGCGTCGGCAGAGCTGAGAAGATCCACGAGGTGGACAGGATGTTACCGGAGAGTTCCGTGAGGCGCCCGGATCAATCGGGAGTACACGGGGACTGACTAGGAGGCGTTCGATGGAGACACGCAGGAAAATCCGTAGGATCATCTCCAGCCGCCCCACCGTGGAGGGCGCGGGAGTCCATCTGAGACGGGGGTTCGGCTTCCGCGAGGAAGGTGTCTTCGATCCGTTCCTTCTTCTCGACGACTTCAGGTCGAACGATCCGAAGTCCTACATCAAGGGCTTCCCCTGGCATCCCCATCGAGGCATCGAGACCATCACATACGTTCTGGGAGGCACTGTCGAGCACGGCGACAGCATGCAGAACAGGGGCGTCATAGGGCCGGGTGACGTCCAATGGATGACCGCAGGAAGCGGAATCGTCCATCAGGAGATGCCCAGGGGGGACAGCGACGGATACATGGGAGGCTTCCAGCTCTGGGCGAACCTTCCCGCCGCCCGGAAGATGATGGAGCCACGCTACAGGGATGTGCGGAGTTCGACGATCCCGCTGGTCAGGCTGGACGGGGGCGTCGAAGCGAGGGTCATCTGCGGCAGCGTTGCCGGCGTCGAGGGACCGGTGCAGGGGATAGAGATCGATCCCGAATACCTGGATGTCACGATTCCTCCCGGAGTCTCGTTCGTCCATCCCACGAAGCAGGGCTACACCGTATTCGCATATGCGATCGGTGGTGAGGGCAGGTTCGGCGGAAGGGACGGTGCGGCGGCTGGAAACGGTAGCGTCGTGCTGTTCGACGAAGGAACCAGTGTCGAGATCGAGGGCGGGGCGGGACCTCTGAGAGCCCTCCTCGTATCCGGCCGTCCTCTGAGAGAGCCCATCGCGTGGGAAGGCCCGATCGTCATGAACACGAGTCAGGAGCTCAGAGTCGCATTCGAGGAGCTGGACAACGGGACGTTCCTCAAGAAGAGCACCCAGCGCTGAGGATTACCATCCGACCCACGGGCATCCGCCACCGATGCAGGAATCGCAGCCTGGCGAGGGGATCGGCGGCATCTGATTGCCGCGGCCAGGACAATCGTTATATTATTGTCACTGCAGAACTTCTGCACTCACTTCGCATTCTCGTTCGATCGGATACCTATGCCCCCAGTAAGCATGCTGTACCGCGTGGCCCAGAAGGCCAAGGCGCCGGTGATTAGGAGATGGTACAACCTCATGTCCCGCATCGACCGGGGCGAGCAGATGGTCTTCATGAACTACGGCTGGGCCAGCCTCGACCCGGAGGCTTCTCCGCTCGGTCTCCAACCCGAGGACGAGAAGGACCGGTACTGCATCCAGCTCTATGACCAGGTGGCAGGCTCCGTCGATCTCAGACGCAAGGATATCCTCGAGATAGGATGCGGCAGGGGCGGAGGCGCTTCCTGGATCATGCGCTACCTGCAGCCCAGAACGCTCACTGGCCTCGACTTCTCTTCGAAAGGTATCGAGTTCTGCCGGCAGCGCCATGCAATACCGGGACTCTCGTTCGTCATCGGGGACGCAGAGGAGCTCGAGTTCGGACCTGAGTCCTTCGACGCCGTGATAAACGTGGAGTCTTCACACTGCTACAGGTCCATGAGGCAGTTCCTCGCGGGCGTCTTCCGGATCCTGAAGCCTGGCGGCCACTTCCTTTATGCCGACTACCACTCCGGGAAGGGACTCGAGTCCATCCGCCGGCAGCTGGCCGAGTCCGGCCTGAACATTCTCTACGAAGAGAACATCAATCCCAACGTTCTCAAGGCGCTCGAGCTCGACAACTCCAGGAAGCTGGGCATAATCAACAGCAAGGTGCCCTTCTTCCTGCGCAAGCTCTTCTACGAATTCGCAGGCATGGAGGGCACGCAGACCTTCAACGCCTCCATGCGCTCAGGGGACAGGATCTACTCCCGCTTCGTCCTTCAGAGCCCTGTCCTGAAGAAGGCCGGAGAGCGGGGAGTCCCCGCCTTCGATCTCTGCGACAGGAATCCCCCGGCCGTCGACTGAGCGACCGGAGAGTTCTGCCGACTCTGGAACATGCATTACCGCCGCCGCAATAGGTCAAGGCATCGATAATACTGCCCTTCCCGGCGCTGCAAAACGCACGAATTTGTAGATATGTTTATGGTTGACATCTGACTGTGTGCGGCGGGTCAATAGGCTATATTGTGTCAGTGATCTTGCTGAACACTCACAAGGAGGCGGTGATGGGATTCATCTCCTGGATTTGCCTTGGGCTGGTTGCAGGGCTCATCGCGAAAACCCTGATGCCTGGCAAGGATCCCGGCGGATTCTTCGTCACGATAATCATAGGAATCGCCGGCGGAGTTCTCGGCGGGTTCATCGGCAGGCTCCTCGGCATCGGGACGGTCGAGGGGTTCTTCCACCTCACCAGCTGGTTGCTCGCCATTGCAGGCTCCGTGATCCTGCTCATCCTCTACAGACTGCTCAAGAAAAGGCCCTAGGGCGCGAATCCTGACGAAGACGAGAGCCGCCGGCAACGCCCGGCGGCTCTTTCCGTCCCCGTTCATCCCGCGTCCAAATCAGGGGATCCCGCATGCGGATTCCCGCCGCCACAGCCGGGAACCGGCCGGGCGGCGGGGTCCGGTCAACTCAGCGAGCGGCTGCAGCCCTGTCTATTCGGGTATTCGAAGCACCTGTCCCGGATAGATCTTGTCCGGGTGGGACAGCATGGGCTTGTTGGCCTCGAAGATCTTGTTGTACTTGTTGGCGTCGCCGTAGAACTTCTTGGAGATCGCGGACAGCGTATCTCCCGCGACGACGGTGTGGAAGCGCGTCTTCCCGCCTTCGCCCTTGACGACGAGGGTGTCGTTGACCTTGGCGATACCCTTGACGTTGCCCGCGATCAGCAGCGCCTTCTCCCTGTCCTCGTGGCTCATGGGCGAGCCCTTGAGGAAGACCTGGTCGTCCTTCACATCGACATTGAGATCGTTGACCTTGATGCCGTGGGCGTTGATCTTCTCGTGGATCTTCTGCGCGAGCGCAGCTTCCTGGCCCTTCTCGACCAGCTTCTCACCTGCGTCCTTGATGAAGTCGAGGATGGACATGGCTTCCCCTCTCCTTTTTCACCCGCTGGATACCCTACCCAGCAGGATAAGATAGTGCCTGATTATTCGATGAGCCAGAGTAAGGCATGCTGATAGAAGGCTGATTCAGATGCGGAACATCTCCATCTGCTGACCGGAGGAGCGTGAGTATCCCGTGTCAGGCCTTCATCAGCGTAGCGGCGATGACCAGCACCAGGAGGGAAATGCCCGCATAGGTGTCGAACCAGCCCAGGGCGTTCCCGAAGGTGGCCCTCCTCATGCCCGCCTTCTCCAGCACAAAGCTCAGGTTGAGGTACTGGGAGGCCTTCCTGCTCTCCACCACGGCCTTCCTGCCGAAGATGAAACTGGGCGCTGCCACAAGGAGAAGGATGGGAACGGTCGCCTTTGCAAGGCCCTGGCTCGTCGCCTCTCCTATGGAGCCGAGAGCCCTTATCAGGGCGGCCAGCATCCCCGCCGGTGAGAGACCCGCGAAGGCTGCCGGCCCTGCCATTATCGCGAGAAGGGCGAGTATGGGGAGCGCTCCCACGATGGAATACCAGAAGCCGGCCCTGGAATGGGCGATGATCCCCTCCCCGATCTCCCCCCTGACCACGGCCTCGAGGACAAGGGCCTGCCCGCACTGGGAGCAGAACAGGGCGGTGTTGAGATTCGTCGCGGAGCAGTTGGCGCAGATCCTCAGGAGATGTGACCGGTCCGGGAACATCTCCGGGTCGATCCGGACCTCCAGGGTCTGCCGCCGGCGATCCTGCACGAGCATGCCGGGGTTTTCCGGAAGGCAGAGATCATGGGCACCGGTGCCTACGGGGACGATCACCGCCGTATCACCCTCGACCGTCACGACCGATTCGCCATCGGCAGAGCCGGATGTGTCGAAAGAGTCCTCTCCGGTGATCTGGCCCGGCTCTCCGGAAGATGCCGCCTCGGCTCCCTTGCCCGTCCCCAGCAGAGAGGTCACACGGGCTTTCGCCTGGTCGAGCCTCCTGAGCATCCGGCTCTTCCTTTCGGCCCTCCGCTGGCTGTCCTCCCCGGCCTTGATGAATCGGTCCCACCGGGCGATGGAATCACCCTTGATGGCCTTCTCTCCCCTGACGACATAGCTGGCGACAAGCCGGAGCAGCTCGATCGCGACCTCTTCAGGGGCGGTGAGATCGAGCCGGGCTGCGTATTCCACCTCGGTGACGGTGGCCCTGATCTCCTGCCTGACGCACTCCGCCTGTCCGATCCTGAACAGACCGAAGCTGGCGATGACGATTCCATCGGGCTCGCTGTACTGGTGCAGCCTCGCGCCGACCTTGGCTACGGCGAAGAGGACACACCGCATGAGGGTGGTCTTCGCAGCAGGATATATCCTTGTATACCTGGTCTTCACTCCCGACTGTGCCCCCCCCGGACGGAGTTGTTGCCTGGCTCAGCGGCCGCCCAGGAGCTTTCCCAGGGTTCCGATGACATCGCCTGCAGAAATACCGTCGCCATCGGAATCCAGAAGGCTCGAAAGGACGCTCGAGATGTCGGGACCCGACTCGCGGGCAGTCCGGGTCTGACCGCCGAGAAGGGCGGACAGGGCGTTGCTGTCCAGGCCGCCACCCTTCTGCTGCCTGGCCAGCATGCCCATGACGAGAGGCGCCGCGATCTGGAGCAACTGGCCTATCTGGTTGCCGTCCAGATTAGTCCCTTTGGACAGCGCGTCGGTGACTGCAGGCTGCCTTCCTCCGAGGACATGGCGGAGGATCCCGGCGCCATCGGCTGCCTGCGGATTTTCCAGAAAACCCTTCAGATTGTCCAGGACCGTGCCGTCGTGGTCCTTCTCGATGGCCCTGTGGAGCGCAGCGGCACCCTCGGGCCTGGACGAATTCTTCGCCAGTGCCGTTATGAGAAGCGGAACTATGGTCTCGAGTGCCGATCCGGTGGTCTTCTCGTCGGCGCCTATCCTGCCGGAGACGCTCGAAAGGGCTCCACCCGCGAGCTGCTGCAGAAGCTGCTGTGCAAGATTGCCCATTCCATACCTCCGTCGCACAAGGCCGCGCCGGGGCGGTGATGTGCCTGATCGGGCGGGAATTCCCGCCGACTTTACACCGCACTCCCAGGCTCAACATCCTGGAGGGGCGGCCGGCTGTCAAGCAATCCTGGACCGGCGACCGTTATCCATCATCATCATCGACCGACGAGCCGCCGGTCAGCTTCGGCCTGGCGACAGGACAGATGTCGTCCGACCATCTCCCGGGAACGATATTCCCCGTCGGGCGATATCAAGGCATCGGATGCCGGTCCGCGCATGCGGCAGGACGCAGAGGCAGATGACACCCCGCTTCGGAGGGAATCCGGCGTGGTTCTGGTGCTGACAACCCCGAAGGTCCCAGGCGGAGCCATGCCACTGGTCTTCTCGCTGACCGGCATCCTCCTCGTCGGGGCGCTCGACTACATGACCGGAATCGAGATCCGGGTCTACGCGCTGTACTTCGTCCCGCTCTGCTTCGGCGCCTGGTACGGAACCGCGAGGACGGCCGCCGTCCTGACTGTCCTGTGCGCGTTCACGTGGACGCTCTCGAATCATCTCTCCGGGGTTCACTACGCGAGTCCATGGGCATGGCCGCTGAACATCGGATTCAACGGCGTGGGCTTCGGGGTCGTCAGCTACCTGGTTGCCAGGCTCAGGACCTCGCTCGGGAAGGAAAGGGTGTTGAGCAGGACGGACCCTCTGACCTCGCTCTGGAATGGGAGGGTGTTCAGGGAGAAGGTCCAGGAGGAGATCGTCCGGCAGGGCAGGATGCGCAGGCCCTTCGTCCTGGCCTATCTGGACGTGGACGGCTTCAAACGGATAAACGATCTGCACGGCCACTCGGGCGGGGATCTCGCCCTCAGGCGGATCAGCGCCGCCCTCAGGGCCGATTCGCGGTCCACGGACACCGCTGCACGCCTCGGAGGCGACGAGTTCGGCCTGCTTCTCCCGGAGACGGATCTGGAGGAGGGCGGCTCCGTTCTCGAGAGGGTCCACGAGAAACTGACTGAAGCCCTTGCAGGATTCGGGCAGGATCCCGGCATGAGCATGGGCGCAGCAGTCTTCGAAACTCCTCCCGCCGATGTGGAGCAGGCCGTCATGCTGGCCGATTCCCTGATGTACGAATCGAAAAGGAGCGGCAGGCACAATCTCGTGATCAGGCGCGTCTCCGACACTTCGACCGCCCCGGATGGCCGCGGAGAGACGGCGGCGGACAGGCGGGGAGCGCCCGTTCCGTGACCGATTCGCCGGGGGGCCGCCGGCAGGGAGATCATGGATGGGCACCGGGCGCTCCGCTGATTCACTTGACCCGGGAGCTCCCCCCGGGCAGCTTAAGAGCATGAAGACAGCGCTTCACGTCATCATCGCCCTGACGGCCATCTGCTGCGGATGCGGAGGCAGGGCGCCGGAAGGCGCCCGGGAGGGGCTCGTGGTCGTGACCAGCCTGGCCCCCCACGCCGACCTGGTGAAGAGGCTGGCCGGCGAACTCGCCGATGTATCCTACCTCGTTCCGCCGGGAGCTGATCCGCACACGTATGAGCCCCTTCCCTCGGACATGCAGCGCATCTCCTCATGCGACCTCTACCTGACGGCGGGCCTGCCGTTCGAGGACGCCTGGCTGCCGCGCATCACGGGCTCGAGTCCCGGGCTGCGGACAGTTTCGCTCCTGGACGGGATCCAGCTCCTGCAGGAGGAGGACGGGGACGGGCACGCCGACCCGCACACCTGGCTTTCCCCCGGGCTGATGGCCATCCAGGCGGGGAACGCTGCCCGGGCGCTGCAGGCACTCGATCCCGCCGACTCGATTGCGATCTCCATGCGGCTCGACACTGTCCTCGCCGGGATCGCCGATCTGCAGGAGGAGCTCCATTCCGAGCTGGACAGCCTGAGAGGCTCGTCCATCCTCGTCGTCCATCCCAGCTACGGATACTTCGCCAGGGAATTCGGTCTGATCCAGATAGCCATGGAGGAGGGCGGCTCCGAGGCAACCCCTTCGGAGCTCGCGGACCTCGTCCGGCAGGCCGGCGCATCCGGAGCCAGGTTCGTGGTCGCGTCTCCGCAGTTCGGCACCAGGACCGCGGAGGCAGTGTCCTCTGAGCTGGGCATCCCGCTGGTGTTCCATGACCCCCTGGCGGAGGATTGGATGCAGGGTCTGAGGCAGCTCGGCGCAGAGCTTGCAGGGGGGGCCGTCCGATGAGCATCCCGGCCGCCTCCTTCGAGGGCGTCTGGTTCGGATATCCGGGAGGGGTGCCGGCGCTCACGGATATCACGCTGCAGGTGCCTGAGGGTGATTTCCTGGCGGTGATCGGCCCGAACGGCGGAGGGAAGACCACCCTGCTGAAGCTCCTCCTGGGGCTGGTCAGGCCGTCCAGAGGCCGGGTCGAGGTCTTCGGCCGCCCCCCCGGCGAGTCGGGGCATTCCATCGGCTATGTGCCCCAGATAACCACCTTCAGGACCGATTTCCCGGTCAGCGCCCTGGATGTCGTGATGATGGGCACCCTGGGGAGGGGACGGCATCTGTGGCCCCATGGCGCCGCCGATCGGGCCGCCGCCCATGCGAAGCTCGAACGGATGGGGATCGCCGACCTTGCAGCCCTGCCTGTCGGGAAACTGTCAGGCGGGCAGCGCCAGCGCGTCTTCGTCGCCAGGGCCCTGGCTTCCGAGCCGCGCCTGCTGCTCCTCGACGAACCCGCCGCCAGCGTCGACCCGGGGACCCAGGAGAGCTTCTTCGACCTGCTGAGGGAGATCAACTCGGCGTGCACCATCGTCCTGGTGACGCATGACGTCGGATCCATCTCCGGGGTCGTCCGGACCATAGCATGCCTCAACGGGCGCCTTGTCTCGCATGGAGACGAGCTTCCGGCAGAAGCCTTCGGTGAGGCCTACTCCTGCGGGATCGACCTCCTGTCCCACGGGGCGCCCCACAGGGTGCTGGGCAGGCATGCGGAAGACGGCGATGGGCATGCTTGAGGCTCTCGCGCAGTACGGGTTCCTGCAGAACGCCCTGGCGGCCATCCTGCTGGGCTCGATAGCCTGCGGCATCGTGGGTACCCTCGTGGTCGTGAACAGGCTCTCGTCCCTTGCCGGAGGGGTGGCGCACGCATGCTTCGGAGGGCTCGGCCTCGCCTTCCTGGTAGGCGCACCTCCCACAGCCGGAGCACTCCTGTTCGGGCTCGCCTCATCCCTGGGGATCGGCGCAGCTTCTTCGCGCTGGCGGGAATCAGCCGATTCGGCGATCGCTGCGATCTGGGCGGGCGGGATGGCGATGGGCCTCGTGTTCATTCAGCTCGCTCCGGGCTATGCGCCGGACCTCATGAGCTACCTCTTCGGGAGCATCCTCGCCGTTCCGCGCGGGGACCTCGTCCTGTTCGCAGCCGTCGATGCGCTCGTGCTGGTCTTCGTCGTCGTCACCTACCGCTCCCTGGTCGCCGTGTCGTTCGATCCCGAGTTCGCGAGGACGCGCGGGCTGAAGACGGACATGGTGTTCCTGGCCTTCCTGTGCCTTGTCGGGATCACCATCGTCCTGCTCATGAGGGCAGTCGGTCTGCTACTCGTCATCGCCCTCCTGACGATACCACCCTCGACCGCCCGGCTATTCGTCAGGCGGCTGCCGGCCATGATGTTGCTGTCATGTGCACTGACTGCCGCCGAGGGGGTTGCGGGCCTGGCCGCCGCGTGGAGCCTGGACATTCCCGCCGGGGCCTCGATCATCCTTGTTGCAGGGGTGGTCTACCTGCTGTCCGCCGGCCTCAGAGCCCTGGCGACGGCCCGGGCGAGGATCCGATGAGAACGGGCAGGAAAAGACCGGGACCGGAGATCCTCGACTCCATCGAGGAAGCTCTGGCCCGCGCGCGGGAGCTTGCCGAGAGCAGGCGGGAGTCCTGGTGCGTCATATCCGGGAGGAGCCGCAGGGACGGCAGGGCGCTCTTCGCTGTCACACCCATGGACGGCTTCGGCCTCCCGCCCGGCTGGATCCTCGAGGAGACGGTCCCTCCCTCCTCTCCCCGCACCGAGATAGAGCCTCCCGAGAAGACCAGCACGAACGGGTTCTGAGCCGGCATCGGTTACGAAATGTTACAGATCGGAAAGGAATCCCTGAAGGTGCTCGTGCAGATTATGCCTGGGGACGGGCGGGCCGCGGAGATGCGGCGGGAGCACCGATCCCGGAAAGGCAGATCGAAATGAAGGGAATCGGAGGAGCGGCACCTGTTCTGCTCG
>DIAQ01000069.1:13991-18108 GCA_002414865.1 candidate division Hyd24-12 bacterium UBA5074
ATGGGCCCCTGCCCCGGAATGGCGCCCGGACCGGAGAGGGTTTCCGGTGAGGCAGGCGGGGATGGCTTGCTCGGCGATCCGGGGATGCTGATGAGATTCCTGGACCGGCTCGACCTGACCGACGGGCAGTGGGAAGCGGTCGAGGCCATCATGGAGTCCTCCCGCGACAGCATCGAGGAGATCCGCGAGGAGGCCCGCGACGGGGAGCCGATGCGCGAATTCCTGTCCATGTTCGCAGAGGACGAGCTATCCCTCGAGGACCTCGAGGTGTTCGTGAGTGACCTCGATTCGGTCCGCGCGAGAATCCGGGAGATATCTCTCCAGGCGTTGGTCGACATCCATGAAATCCTCACTCCCGGGCAGCTCGAGACCGTGTCCGATCTCGCGGAGAGGGCCTCGACGGGCAGGGAGATGTCCCGGCCGATGCGCTAGCAGGTCCGCTGTCGGATGGAGCCTGAATCCGCGCGGCGCCGACGGGTGCCGCGCGGTCCGCACTTCACACGGATTGTACCACCCCGCTCAAGATCGTATAGTATGTGCCCTGAAGGGAGTGGAACCCCACAGGGCACGAGGCCTGAAGTCCGTAGCAGAAAGGACTTTACATGACCGAACTCGAAAAGGCCCGTCGTGAAGCGGGCCGCCTCGCGGACCTGAAAGGCATCAGCTACTGCGTCATCTCCCGCGAGCAGACAGGCTCGAAGGAGTACCGCGTGGCCTGCATGGAGGGCTTCGGCCTTCCCAAGGGCTGGATCCTGGATGAAGTGATCAACCCCAGGATCGAGCGGGTCGAGATCGAGCCTGCCGAGGACATCGAAGACGACTCCTTCTGATCCAGGAGCGCCTGCCCGGAAGGGAGGGGAGCCCTGATGTCGGAGCCCTCGAGCCTGCAGCCCAAAGGCAGCCCGAGACCCATCGGCGAAGTTGCTTCCTCGCTCGGGCTCATGAAGGAAGACCTGGTCTTCTACGGGGACGACAAGGCCAAGGTGCGCCTCGACACCATCGAGAAGCGCCGCAGGGGTCATGGCCGCCTCATCCTGGTCTCGGCCATGACGCCGACACCGGCAGGCGAAGGGAAGACCACCACCACCATCGGGCTCGCCCAGGGCCTGGCGAGGATCGGGGAATCCGTCTGCTGCGCACTCCGTGAGCCATCGCTCGGGCCGATATTCGGGGTCAAGGGCGGGGCGACCGGTGGAGGTCTGGCCCAGCTCGTCCCGGCAGAGGACATCAACCTCCACTTCACGGGGGACCTCCACGCGATTACCTCTGCGCACAATCTGCTCGCGGCGGCCATGGACAACAGGATCTACTGGGGCAACCCCCTGAGGCTGGATCCCCGCACAATCAGGTACCGCCGCGCGCTCGACATGAACGACAGGGCTCTGCGCAACGTCGTCATCGGCCTCGGCGGAAGGACGCAGGGCGTCCCCAGGGAATCCGGCTTCGACATCACGGCCGCAAGCGAGGTCATGGCCATACTCGCCCTGTGCGAAGGCCGCGAGGACCTCATCGCCCGGCTGGGCCGGATGTTCGTCGGCCTCACCTATGAAGGCGACCAGGTGACCGCGGGGGCGATAGGAGTCTCCGGCGCGATGGGCCTGCTGTTGAAGCACGCCATCAGGCCCAATCTGGTGCAGACCTGCGAAGGCGTCCCGGCCTTCGTGCATGCCGGACCCTTCGCGAACATCGCGCATGGGTGCAATTCGATCCTCGCCACCCGGATGGCGGTCTCGTTCGCGGACTGGGCCATCACCGAGGCAGGTTTCGGTTTCGACCTGGGAGCCGAGAAGTTCTTCGACATCAAGTGCCAGTACGGGAAGCTCTGCCCGTCGCTCGTGGTTCTCGTGGCAACCTGCCGCGCGCTCAAGATGCACGGTGGAGTCAAGAAGAGCAGCCTCGCGGCATCCGATCCGGGAGCGGTCGAGAGAGGCCTGCCCAACCTGGAGAAGCACCTGGAGAACATCCGCAAGTTCGGCCTTCCCGCGGTGGTCTGCCTGAACCGCTTCGCCGGTGACACCGGGGAGGAGATGGCGGTCGTGCTCGAGCGCTGCGAGGCGCTGGGAGTGCCGGCAGCCATCGGGGACGGTTTCGAGCGCGGCGGTGAGGGGATGACCGATCTCGCCGGGAAGGTCGTGGCCTCCGCCGCCGACTGCAAGGCTCCGTTCCGCCCTCTCTACGACTGGAACTGGCCGGTCGACACGAAGATCCTCACGATCGCGAGGGAGATCTACGGCGCCGAGCACATATCGTTCCAGCCGCAGGCCCGGAAGGATCTGAAGACGATCGAGAAGTTCGGCTACACCGGGCTGCCCGTCTGCATCGCCAAGACGCAGAACTCGCTGTCGGACGATCCCGACCTGCTGGGCAGACCCAAGGATTTCATCGTGACGGTGCGGGAGATACAGATCGCGTCCGGCGCCGGCTTCCTCATCCCCATCACGGGCGACATCCTGAGGATGCCCGGCCTTCCCGCCGATCCGGCCGCCAACCATATGAACATCGACAAGTGGGGCACCATCACCGGGCTGTAGGTACCGGCAGCCTCCCGGTCGCGGGCTCCACAGGCACGGGACCCGCCTCTGCCTACCAGCGCTCGAAGTGTATGCGCGCCCGGTCGAAACGTTCTGGGAAGGCCGGCTTCTCCGCAGGGTGACCGCATGCGATCATCGCAAAGGGGAATGCCTCCTCCGGGATGCCGAACAGGCGCCTGCAACCCTCGACCCTGTCCTCGCGAGGATGTACTCCCAGCCATACAGCCCCCAGACCCAGCGATTCGGCCGCGAGCAGGATGTTCTGCGTGGCCGCCGAGCAGTCCTGTACCCACATGGCGGGATGCCTGCCGGCCGAGGGCAGCCCGCAGACGACGATCACCCCCGCCGCTCCCGGGACCATCGCAGCATGCGGATGGATCGAGGGAACCGCCTCGAGGACGGACTTGTCCCTCGAGAGGATGAAGTGCCATGGCCTCTGGTCTCCGGCCGAGGGGGCGTACATCCCCGCCCGGATCATCTCGACCCAGGATGCCTCTTCGACGGGGTCCGCCGTGTATCTGCGGACGCTCCTGCGGGAAAACAGCACATCCATCAACGAATCCCCTCTCTTCTCGACTCACCGGATGCAACGTTCCTTGATATGATAGAACAGCAAACAGGACAGGGGGGATGATGGCGATGGGAAACCTTGCCGGCACGCAGCCGTTCAGGCGTTTCCTCCTCTGCAACGAGGCGATTGCGCGGGGAGCCCTCGAATCCGGTGTCGCAGTCTATGCAGGATACCCCGGGTCCCCCACTGTCGAGCTGCTCGAGGCAATGCTGGACAATGCTGGAGAAGCCGGCATCTACGCCGAGATTTCCACAAACGAGAAGGTCGCGCTGGAGACGGCCGCAGGAGCCGCGATGGCCGGCCTGCGCTCGCTCTCGTCAATGAAGAGCGTGGGCTTGAATGTCGCTTCGGACACGCTGTTCTCGCTGTCCTACACAGGGGTTGCGGGTGGTATGGTGATCGTGGTGGCCGACGACCCGTCCGCCCACTCCTCCCAGTCGGAGCAGGACGGGCGTTTCTACGGCCCCGCGGCCATGGTGCCCATTCTGGAGCCGCGGAATCCGCAGGAAGCCCTTGCCATGACGAAGGAGGCCTTCCTTCTGTCGGAGGAATTCGGCGTGCCCTTCATCATCCGCACCGTGACGAGGGTGAACCATCAGAGCGGAGTGGTGCAGACCGGCGAGTTCGTGAAGCGGCCCGCCGCGAAGGTGGAATGGCCGCATCCCCCGGCCAGGTTCGTCACGGTAGCCGCATCCGCGAGGAAGTTCCACGCCGCCGCGGTCGAGCGGACGGCAAGGATCGCGGAGGCCTTCGAGAAGAGCGGCTTCAACGCCGTGGAAGGACCTGCCGGACCCATCGGCATCGTCGCGGCCGGCGAAGGATGGAACTGCGCGGTCGAAGCCTGCCGTATGATGGGTCTCGAGCTTCCCGTCCTGCGCCTCGGCACCGTGCATCCGCTGCCCGTGGAGTTGCTGTCGAGCTTTCTGAAGGGGCTGGCGAAGGTGATCGTGGTCGAGGAGCTCGCGCCGTTCCTCGAGGACTCGGTGAGGGCGATCGCCAAGGATGCCTGCCCGTC
>DIAQ01000116.1:0-1941 GCA_002414865.1 candidate division Hyd24-12 bacterium UBA5074
GCCTCCCGATCGTGCTCGCCCGCCACGGGGCGTCGGGGAAGATGACCTGTTCCCGGGACAGCCAGTAGCTCCAGAACGGGGAGGTGGTCCCTCGGTTGTACTCGTCGAGGACGACCTGCCTCTCCTTCTCGATCTCCTCCTCGTCGAAGAGTGGCGTGGCGATGGCATAGTACATGAACTCCATGCCTTCATCGAAGCGCTGCGAGGGGAGGGTGATGAAGTAGCGTACCATCTCGTCGGATGTCATGCCGTTCTGGATGATCCCCAGCTCGCGCATCCTGCTGTTGTACGCGGTCTGGTCGGGGAGGCTGGCGTTCCCCTTGAAGAACATGTGCTCGTAGAAGTGAGCCAGGCCGCAGGTCTCTGGCGTCTGGCAGGTGGCGCCGGTCCTCACGGCTATGCAGATGGTGACCACCGGGGCCGTGGAGTCCTGGACCGCGATCACCTCCAGCCCGTTCTCAAGGGTCCGCTGGACGAACGGCGTGGCCGGGCTGGCAGCCACGACGAGCAGCGCGACGAGCAGGAACCTCGCCAAAGTCACACCCCCGCTTGAAAGAGCGTTCAAGGTTTTTTTGCCGTTCGATCATTCCCAATACAGACTCCGTGGTCAACCCGTCGGCGGGCTGCGAGGCCGTGGCGCCCGGGCTTCGGCAGAGCTAGAATCCTGATGACATGGAACTTCGGGTTCGCGCCATAATGGATTGGAAAGCCGGCGTTTGCGATGGAGGCTGGGAGATCGCCACCTCCGCCGGGAGGATCTCCTCGCTGAGGAGGTGCCCCGACGCGGCAGGAACAGGCCTCCTAGCGTCGCCCGGGCTCGTGCAGGCGCATGTCCACCTCTGCCAGACGCTGTTCCGGGGCATGGCGGAGGACAGGCCCCTGATGCCCTGGCTGTCCGAGCGCATCTGGCCCATGGAGGCCGCGCACACCGCCGACACCCTGGCCACGAGCGTCATCCTCTCGCTCATGGAGCTTCTCTCCTCGGGATGTACCTGCCTGCTGGACATGGGCTCGGTGCGGGGCACCGGGGTGACCCTCGACATCCTGCGGCGCAGCGGGATCAGGGCGGTCGCGGGGAATGCGCTCATGGACAGGGGGCCGGCCGGTCTCGAGGCCGACCTGGCGGAGCTCAGGGAGGAGACCCGGTCCCTGGAGGACCTCTACGGGGGGCTCGTCTCGAGGTGCTACGCTCCGAGGTTCGCACTCTCGTGCTCCGACGCCCTGTGGAGATGGCTGGCGGGGCTCCCGGCCCGAGTGTGCAGGGCCACCCACGCTGCCGAGTCTCCGGACGAGCTGCTCGATCCTGGGATCAGGAGCGACGGCGGGAACATCCGCTACCTCCTCAGGAGGGGCTTCCTGGGAAGCCGCACCCTGCTCGCGCACTGCATACACCTCCAGGAAGGAGAGGCCGGCATACTCGCCGCCTCGGGCGCTTCGGCCGTGACGTGTCCCTGGGCCAACCTCAAGCTCGCCAGCGGGATTGCCGACACCCAGTCACTTCGGGACTCCGGCGTGCGGGTTCTCCTCGGCAGCGACGGGGCGGCCTGTAACAACCGGCTGGACGCTGCCGGAGACGCGAGGCTCGCCATGTCGCTGGCCGCCCTGTCCTCCGGACACAGGCCGGAATGCGGTTCAGCATGGCTCAGAAGCCTCACCGGGGACGCTTCGGAGGCGATGGGCCTGGACAACAGCGGCCTGATCTCCGAGGGGTCCCCGGCCGATCTGGCGGTCCTGAGGCTCCACGAGCTGGACTGGGAGGAGATCGCCGGCTGCGCCGATCCCATACGCTTCGTACTCGAGCTCGACTGGCCGTCGAGGATATCACGGGTGCTGTGCGCGGGCGAGCCCGTCTATGACGAGGGCCGGTTCCCCACCCTCCCGCCCCTTCCGATGTCACCTTCCGAAGCCCGCGCCGAGGTGCTCAGGCGCTCGGGCATGGCA
>DIAQ01000116.1:2320-3002 GCA_002414865.1 candidate division Hyd24-12 bacterium UBA5074
GCGGTCGAGTTCGGGAGCTCGCGACTCGTGGGCTTCGTCTGGAGCGAATCGCACAATCCGGCCTCCACCTCCCTCAAGCAGGTCCTGGACAGACTCGACCCGGCACCCCTGCTGCCTCCGGTGGTCTGGCGCATGGTGAAGTGGGCGGCGCGCTACTACATCTCCCCACCCGGCCTCGCAGCCTCCGCCGCCTTTCCTCCCGGCCTGTCGGGCCGGGCCGTCCAGATGGCCATGCTCGAGAAGAGGGGCGCTCCACCGGACATCGCGAGGATGATCGAGCCCGGACGGCCGATGAGCTTCGACAGGCTGCAGGCCCTGCTGTCATCGAAGGGGCGTTCGGGGATGGTCGGGGACCTCCTGGCGTCCGGCGCCCTGATCTCCTGGTGGCAGCCCGATGCCTCCCCGCGAGGCTCCGATCCCGGCTGGATCGAGGCAGGCGCCGAATCGGAAGTCCTGGTCCGGGAAGCCGCGAGGCGAAGGAGCCGGGCTTCCGCGCAGGCTTCGCTCCTCGCCCTGCTGGCGGCCTGCGGGAGGATGCCCCGCCGGGAGGCGCTGGCCAGGTCCGGGGCGAGCGCCCAGGCGCTTAGGACCCTGGTGGCCGCAGGGCTTCTCCCGTCGTCTCCGGGAGGCGCTCCCGCAGCTGAAGGCATGCCCGGCCTGCCTTCGCCGGGGTGGCTTCGCG
>DIAQ01000059.1:0-2042 GCA_002414865.1 candidate division Hyd24-12 bacterium UBA5074
CCCACCACACACACCACCCCCCCCACCCACCCCCCCACCCCCCCCCCCCCACCCCCCCCCCCCCCCCCCCCCCCCCCCCCCCCCCCCCCCCCCCCCCCTCCTTCGTGATGACCCTCGATGGCCTGCTGTCGCGATCCGACGGCCTGATCCTCATGCTCGTCTACATCCCCTACGTCGTCAGCGTGCTCAAGACCGCCGGCGAAGGCATCGACAAGGCCCAGTGCGCCGCGGCGCGCAGGCCCGCGCAGATATTCAAGGCCACCGGGCTGGCTCTGGTGGGGATCCTCGGGGTGGTGGGCTCGTCCAAGCTCGCGCTCGACTCGGGCATGGTGCTCGGAACTGCGCTGGGCATCTCCACGGTGGCGCTGGGTGTGATCTTCTTCGCATTCGGAACCAGCCTGCCCGAGCTGGCCATAAGCGTATCGGCGACCTTCAGGCGCAAGAACGACGTCACCATCGGCGAGGTCTACGCGTCGAACATCTTCACCCAGATGGTGGTCCTGGGCATCTGCTGCCTCATCGCGCCGATCCCGGTGGGGCCATCGATGACCGGGTTCGCAATGCCCCTCCTGGTGCTGGCGGCAGTCGTCATCCAGATCTTCGTCACCACCGACCTGAGGGTCGACCGGCTGGAGGCGTTCGGGCTCCTGCTCTTCTACGCCTTCTTTGCGGCAAGCCAGTTCGTGGATCTGCCCACCCTGCACGGCCTCCTGGGCTTCTAGCCGGCCGGCCGGGGGAAGGCCGGGGTCTGCACCCGGATCAGTCGAAACTGATTCGACTATGTATCAATTGTCTTTGCCGACGACCCGCATGCTGCACCAGGGTCATCGTTTGACATCGTGATGTCTGGATTTCTCGACGAGGTCTGCTCCGACCCCGGCTATCCTTCGCCGTTGACGATCTTCACGTACATCTCCAGGGGCAGGAGCTCGCGACCTGCGCACGCAAGCGTGCCGGGCTCCATGCGACCGTCTCTGGCAAGCTGGCGGCCCGCCTCCCGCGCGGCCTCGAGGACGTCGTCGACCGGCAGCTTCATGCGGAGCATCGCTCCCAGGGCGGGTCCATGCGGTCTGAGGAGCGCTCCCGCGAATTCCCTTTCCATGTTGCGGGAGACAGCCGCCATGTGTGCGACGAGCGGATCGAAGTTGTCCATCTCCCAGAAGCCGCAGTTGGAGACGAGGACGGTCAGCCCCTTCGAGCTGCCGGGCATCCTGGGGTGCCTGCAGTGGCCATCCCTCATCTCGAACCTTGGGGACACGAGCGGGATAATCCTGTCCAGGAAGCACTTGGTAGGACCCGTCATGCCATCGACATACAGGGGCGAGGCGACGACCAGGATCTCGGACGCTGCGATCTTCGGGAGCACTTCCTTCATGGAATCGTCGTGGATGCAGATGCCCGGAGTCTTGTGCCAGCATGCATAGTCGCCCAGGCACGGGCGGATCGAGAGATCCCGGACAAGGATCGTCTCGGCATCGGCGCCTGATTCCTTCAGACCCTCGACAAACGGATCCAGCAGCAGGGCGGTGTTCCCCGCATTCCCTTTCGGGCTGCCGTTGACGATCAGCGCCTTCATCGGCCTTCTCCTTCTCTGGCATAAAGAATGGGGCCGGGGCATCGCTGCCCCGGCCCTCCCGGGAGCGGGAAAGGCAGGCCCTAGAACCCGTCCTCCCCGCGTCGTCTGCCGTTTTCTGCCATAAGGCGCACCTCCCTTGCCGGGGTGGATGTTGCGAGGCGCCGTCTAGGCCGGCACCTCCGTGCGCAGCCGTTCGACATCCCTCATCGGCGCACCTCCCTTCGCTGGGGTTGGCATGGCAAGTCTAGGCATGCCGCATATGGCGGTCAAGGAATGCCATCCCGATTTCCCGACCGGCCCTGTGCGTGATCCTACCGATTGGTATATTGCTTTCAGAGAGACGGATCTTGAACGCCGGTCAGGTCTTCCGCCTGATGAAGACCTGCGCCGTGATGCCTCATCCCGAGAGGAGCAGCATGTTTCCCCAGCACCGCCTGCCAGTCCCTCGTCTCCTGCGCCCGGGCCG
>DIAQ01000059.1:2394-7669 GCA_002414865.1 candidate division Hyd24-12 bacterium UBA5074
CCGGGGACCGTGGAGAGGTGATCCACGACATCCTCCCGCCCGTGCCGGGCGAGATCGGGCCTGACGTGCCCTTCGCCATTCCCGGCATGCCGATGTCCCCGCCCGACAATCCGCAGGTGGGAGACTCCTGGCTCTGGTGGCTCTGGGTCCACAGCCCCATGCCCCCCCATTTCGAGCAGCACATGTGCACGGTTCGGGGTGTGAGCGAACACGGCTATGTGGTCGTCCGGAACACCGACTGGATGGTCTCGATGGACCAGGCGGACGTGGATGCGATACTCGAGAGATGGGAGAACAGCAGCATCGGCCCTTATCCGGCGCAGGGCATATACGAACTCGACTCCAACGCCTTCGGCACGCCGCCTGACGAGCTCGATAACGATCCGCGCATCTATCTGGTCTGGTTCGACTTCGCGATAGCCGCCGACGGCTTCTTCTTCTACTTCGACGAGTACCCGGAAGGCACCTTCCCCCAGTACCACAGCAACGAGTGCGAGGTGGTGTACCTCAGCACGACCAGCTCGGGAGGCCCGGGCGGAGACTACATGCTGGCCGTGGTCGCCCACGAGTTCGAGCACATGATCCACTGGCTGTACGACGAGGACGAGACCTCCTGGGTGAACGAAGGCATGGCCGAGCTGGCCATGTGGCTGTACGGGAACCCCGACACGATCTCGGGCTTCAGCTCCAACCCGGACAACAACCTCACGGTGTGGGAAGGCGTCTGGGCCGATTACATCAAGACATATCTCTGGAGCCTCTACTTCTACGAGCAGTACGGGGGACAGCCCGCCATCTACGCAGCCCTTCACGATCCCGCGAACTCCATCCAGGGCTATGAGAACACCCTGGACGCCCTCGGCTACGCCGAGAACTTCGACGACGTCTTCGCCGACTGGATCGTCGCCAACTATCTGGACGACACGACGATCGAAGACGGTCGGTTCGGCTATGCCGGCGACGACCTGCCTCCCTTCGGCATCATGGGCACCTATTCGACCTATCCGGTGGTCAACATCTACAAGACCGTGAATCACTGGGCCGCGGACTACTACCGCTTCCAGAGCCTCAGCTCGTACGGCAACCTGCTGCTCACGTTCGATGGCGACAATGCGAACAGCTTCGCAGTGTGGGCATTGGCGATGCACAACGGAGGAGCCACCGAGGTCCACCGCATGACCCTGGACGGCCCCACACAGACGGGAACTCTGGAGATCAACGGCATGACCGACCCCGCCGACAAGGTCATCCTCGCTGTGGGGGGGGCATCAAGCACGGGAGGCACGGGCTACTACTTCAGCGGCTACACCGGACAGGGCATCACACCTGAAGAAGGGCCGGGAATCTCGGACCTTCAGATCCAGGCCTCGCCCAATCCCTTCTCCTCGACGGTCGTCTTCGATCTGGCGTGGACCGGGGATGTGTCGGCCGGCCTGCCCGGAGTCGAGATCTTCGACATCGGAGGAAGGCTGGTCGCCCGCCTCGCTGCGGATGTTTCGGCGGACGGGGCAACCGTCATCTGGGACGGGACCGACTCGGAAGGGACCGATTCGCCTTCGGGAGTCTACATCGCAAGAGCGACGGCTTCTGGCCGGAGCTGCTCCACATCCCTGATCCTGATGCGCTGACGGGGGAAGTCAGGCGCTGTCCGACCCCGGCTGCAGGTTCACCCTGCGGAGACGCAGGGCATTCGCGATCACCGAGACCGAGCTGAAGCTCATCGCTGCGGCGCCTATCATGGGGGACAGCAGCAGCCCCCAGAACGGATAGAGCACTCCGGCCGCCACCGGAACGCAGACGGAGTTGTAGAGCAGGGCGAAGAAGAGATTCTGCCTGATGTTGCGCAGAGTGGCCCGGCTCAGGATACGAGCTCTGACGATCCCGCCCAGGTCGCCGCGCACGAGGGTCACATCGGCGGTCTCCATCGCGATGTCGGTCCCGTCGCCCATGGCTATCCCGACATCGGCCTGGGCCAGCGCAGGAGCGTCGTTGATGCCGTCGCCGGCCATCGCCACGATCGCGCCGGAAGCCTGGAGCTCCCTCACGACCTCCGCCTTCCGATCCGGCAGCACCTCGGCGTGGACTTCATCGATTCCGAGCTCCTGTGCCACGGCCTCGGCGGTGCCCCTCCCGTCCCCGGTCAGCATGACCATCCTGATCCCAGCTCTGCGCAGCCTCCCGATCGCCCCGGCAGCCTCCTTCCTCACAGGGTCGGCTATTCCCAGGATACCGATCGCGGCGGCGCCCGATGCCAGGAGGACAACCGTCCTGCCTTCACTCCGCATCGCGTCGGCCTTCTGCCCGAGAGCCCCTGCCACCACACCCCCGGCGTCGAGCAGGAACCTGTTCCCCAGCAGGACGCGGGTCCCTCCGAGCGATCCTCGCACGCCCATCCCGGGGATGGCCTCGAAATCCGTGACCGGAGCTGGCTGCACCTTCCTGTGAGCGGCTGCACGCACCACGGCGCCGGCCAGAGGGTGCTCGCTGCCCTTTTCGAGGCCGGCCGCTATTCCCAGGAGCTCCACCTCGTCGAAGCCGGGTGCAGGGAGCAGTGCGACGAGCTCAGGCCTGCCCCGGGTGAGGGTGCCAGTCTTGTCCACCACGAGAGTGTCGACGCTGCCCATCAGCTCGATCGCCTCGGCGTTCCTGAAGAGGACTCCTGCGCCGGCCCCCTTCCCGGTGGCGACCATGATGGACATCGGGGTGGCCAGACCCAGCGCGCAGGGACATGCGATGATCAACACTGCAACCGCATTGACCAGCGCATGGGCCATCCTCGGCTCCGGCCCCGCCAGGGACCAGATCAGGAACGATGCGATGGCGACCGCCACGACCGCCGGGACGAACCAGCTCGAGACCCTGTCCGCCATCCTCTGGATGGGAGCCTTCGTCCTCCGGGCCCTGTCGACCATCTCGACGATGCGTGCGAGCAGGGTATCCGCACCGACCTTCCCGGCGGACATGATGAATGAGCCGTTCCCTGCTATCGTGCCGCCTATAACCTTATCTCCCTTCTGCTTCCGCACCGGCATGGGCTCGCCGGAGATCATGGACTCGTCGATGACGCCCGAGCCGTCCTCCACGATGCCGTCAACCGGCACCTTCTCACCGGGGCGCACTCGAAGGCGGTCGCCGACCATGACCGAGCCGAGCGGCACATCCACTTCGGAGCCGTCGGCCTCGAGCCTCCGCGCAGTCTTCGGGGCAAGGCTCAGGAGCTTCCTGACGGCCGTCCCCGTCCTGCTCCTCGCGCGCAGCTCCAGAACCTGCCCCATCAGAACGAGAGTGACGATCACGGCGGATGCCTCGAAATAGAGATACGCCTCGCCGGTCATCGCATCCCGGAAGGAGGGCGGGATCGCCCCCGGAGCAAGGGTTGCCACCAGGCTGTAGACGAAGGAGACGGCAACACCCAGCCCTATCAGTGTGAACATGTTGAGGCTCCTGTGGACGATCGAGCGGTAGGCCCTCACGAAGAACGGCCATGCGGCCCAGATGCAGACGGGCGCTGCCAGTGCGAGCTCGAGGAAGGCTCTGGAGCGGCCCGGGAGGAGAGCGGAGACCGGGGCGCCCGGCAGCATGTCACCCATGGCTACGGCCAGCAGCGGTGCGGCGAATGCGAGCGACACCCGGAACCGCCGGGACATGTCGGTGAGCTCCGGGTTGTCCTCCTCCCCGGCGGAGACTGCACTTGCGGGCTCGAGGGCCATGCCGCAGATCGGGCAGCTCCCGGGGCCTTCCCTGCGCACCTCGGGATGCATGGGGCAGGTGTGGATCACGGCGGCTCCGGACGCCGCCGAAGGCATGTCTGCGGCTTCCGCGGTCCGGTCGGGCAGCACCGGACGGGGTGTGGCATAAGCCTGTGGATCAGCCAGGAACCTGCTGCGGCAGTGCTCGCTGCAGAAGTGGTACTCGCTTCCTTCGTACACCGCCGTGATCCTGTCCGAACGGACTTCCATCCCGCAGACGGGATCGATCCCTCGAAGCTCGCCGGCAGAGAACCCTTCCATCACCCACCTCCGCTGGAGGACATATTCGACTATCGGCCCGGGCGGGGCCGCCGGTCAACGAGCTCCGGACGTCACAGGGACGAGCCGGCCGCGGTTCGCATGAGGACCTGCAACCTGGGACCGCTCCTCCGCTGAGGCCGCGTGGCGGACTCCCGCCAGTCGAGGAGTCGGGGGGCGTCCGAGGAAGGGCGCTGCCTGAGATGGTCGGGCCGGAGGGCCGGCCCTCCCGCCTTCGGCATCGTCACATCAGTGGTCGACGTCGCAGAGGAGGAGGGGCCTCGCGGCCTTCCTGCGGATCCTGAAGTGCGAAATGATGCCCACCAGCGAGCCGGGATGGGCTTCGTCATCCACCAGCCGGCACTCGAAGGTCCTGAGAGAGCCTGCCATCAGCGGGACGCCCAGGCTGCCATCGAGGGTCTCGACGCCATCGAACTTGTCCCTCCTGGAGCTGTGGCCCGCGCCGAACCGGAGCGCCAGTTCGCGCTGATCCGAGGCCAGCACGCTGACCCCGAAAACGCGGCTCTTTCTTATGGCCCTGCCTGTCGCGCTCTGCCCGCCGATGACCAGCATCACCCTGTCATAGTCCACCTGGACGGCCCAGCTGCACGTCATCCCGTACCGCTTCCCGTCCAGGGCCGTCGTGATCAGATAGCATCCGTGCGCAAGGGCATCCATATACCCCGCCATTCCCGCTCCTCCCCTCAGATCGTCTGTCCCCTGAACTGCGCCATGAACAGGGAGTGATAGAACCCCCTGCTCTCGAGCAGCGACCTGTGCGTTCCCGTCTCGATTATCCTGCCCCTGTCGACCACCACGACGAGGTCCGCGTCCCTGATCGTCCCGAGCCGGTGAGCGATGACGAAGCTGGTGCGGTTTTCGCGAAGGCGCTGCAGGGCACTCTGGATCCTGACCTCCGTCCGCGTGTCCACGCTGCTGGTCGCCTCGTCCAGGACCAGTATGCGGGGATCGGCCAGGATGGCGCGCGCGATCGACAGGAGCTGCCTCTGCCCCTGGCTCAGATTGCCCGCCCTCTCGGAGAGATCGGTCGCATATCCGCCCGGAAGCTGCCTGATGAAGTGGTCCGCTTCGGCGAGCTTCGCCGCCTCGACGCACTCGGCGTCCGTGGCGCCGGGCCGGCCGAACCTGATGTTCTCCATGACGGTATCCGCGAACATGAACGTGTCCTGCAGAACGATTCCGATCTGGTGCCGGAGGCCGGCCTTCCCGATCTCCCGGATGTCTGTGCCATCGATGCGGATGCTGCC
>DIAQ01000047.1:0-2584 GCA_002414865.1 candidate division Hyd24-12 bacterium UBA5074
GGGGGCACCAGGGGGGAAAGAAACCTCTGGTAGGCTTTTATCATCGAGAGGACGATCCGGACCGGGAGCGAAGCTCCTCCTGGAACAGCGAGAACTCCTCCCGGACGATCCTCCATGGAATCTCCGCGAGCGGGATGCGGACTCCGACCACGATATCCAGGCCGGGGGGGCATTCCGCGCGAACGAGTTGGCGGACGCGCCTCCTGAAGGCGTTCCGCATCACCGCCCCGCCCATGCGGGCGGACACCGAAAACCCCAGGCGTGTGACGCCCAGGGCATTCATGGCATATGTCACTCGGAGCGCCCTGCCTCTGAAGCGCGAGCCTTCGGCGTAAACCCTGCCGAAAGCCTGCCGGCCGCGCAGACGCGCGCGCCGGGCCGCTCCTGCGGCATCACGGGATGAGGTGCTTGCGGTTCCTGCGACGGCGGGCATTGAGAACGAGGCGCCCGCCTTTTGTGGCCATGCGGGCCCTGAAGCCGTGCTTGCGCGCCCGTGAGATCCTGCTCGGCTGATAGGTTCTCTTCATGATGTCTTCCGAATCCCTCTCGAACGATGGAACGAAGGTATCCCGTGCTTGACTCGGCCGCCGCCTTTCCAGAGATTCCCATGCTATCCTGTCCGGCCGGCGGGAAGCGGGAAGCTAGTCCCGGCTAATGGTTGTGTCAAGAGCAGAGGTGCTTCTCGCATGTACATCCCCGAGCTATCAACATACCCTGCACCGCCGAAGCTCGATAAAGCCATAAAACATTGCGACATAGCAAACAAGCTTCACATTGCCCTGTGGAAAACTCTGTTCATAACTTTATTTCTCCATGATCCTGACACGATTACGCCTTCCCTGCCCGGCGGGCGACCGGAGGCTCGGGTGTGATGTCGGAGAAGACGCCTGAAGCCATCTGGTCCGAATGCCTGTCCGAAGCTCGCACCGTGCTGCCTCCCTCCACGTTCGACGCCTGGCTCACGGATTCGGCGTTCGACTCGCAGGAGGGCGATGCCTTCACCGTGCGATTCTCGAACATGTTCAAGGCCCGCTGGGCCAAGGACCATTACGGCGAGCTCCTCCAGGGCGCCCTGCGCGACGCCGCGGGCAGGCCCGAGCTGACTCTGGTCTGCACCGGCCCTCCCGCCCCTCCTCCGGAGGCTGCGAGACCGCACGCGTCGCAGACCGCTCCTGCGTACGGTGATGTCCGCATGACATATCTCCATCCCAGCTACACCTTCGAGAGATTCGTGGCAGGGCCCAGCAACGAGCTGGCCTACGCCGGAGCCCGGGCCGTCGCGATGGATCCCGGGAAGCACTCGCACAACCCGTTCTTCATCTACGGCGGTGTCGGCCTCGGAAAGACGCATCTGATACAGGCCATCGCGCACGAGATCCGCAGGGCCGATCCCGGCAAGGTCTTCTGGTACGTCTCCTCCGAGCAGTTCACCCAGCTCGTCGTCAGCATGATCCGCAACGGTTCCACGATGGACTTTCGCCGGCAGTACCGGGACGTGGACATCCTGCTGATGGACGACGTGCAGTTCCTCGCCGGCAAGGAGACCACCGTCAACGAGTTCTTCCACCGCTTCAACGAGCTCTACCAGCGGGGCAGTCAGATAGTGCTGACCTCCGACCACGCGCCGGCCGAGATAGAAGGACTCGAGGAGCGCCTCATATCCCGCTTCCAGTCCGGCCTCGTGGTGGATATACGGCCGCCCGAGTACGAGACGCGCCTTGCCATCCTCGAACTGAAGGCCCGCGAGTCCGAAGGATTCATCCCGCCCGAAGTTCTCCAGTACATCGCGACATCCATCCGCAGCAATGTGCGACAGCTCGAGGGGGCCGTGCACAGGCTCACCGCGACCAGCCGGCTGAAGCGCCTGCCCATCGATCTCGAGCTTGCCAGGAGCGTTCTTGCCGACACTCTGGGAGCCTCCGTCAGGGCTCCTTCTCTGGGCCAGATAGCCGCCGCCGTGGCCGAGAGCTTCGGGATCTCCCCCGCACAGCTGCGCGGCCAGCACAGGCGCCGGGAGATCCTCGTGCCCCGGCAGGCAGCGATGTTGCTCATGCGGGAGCTCACTAACACCCCTCTCTCGGAAATCGGTGACTTCTTCTCCGGCCGCGACCACTCCACCGTCCTCAACTCCATAGAACGCATCGGAAAACTCTCTGCCGACGATCCCGCCCTGAAGAGGCGCATCGCAGAGATCCGCTCGAAGTTCACATCATGATCTGTGGAAAACCGCCCACTTGCCCCCCCAGGACGGACGCTGTGGAAAAACCCTCTTTCGCTACCTTCCGGTCCACAGATTTTTCCACGGCGCGAAAGCCGTCCCCAAGGGCAAAGCTATGGCATATGCACATGTATTGGAGTATACTAACAACTACTAGTTTGCTATTTCCTAGTCAGTTGCTTCCGACAGCGGGAGGCTGGTGGACATGATAAAGCTGCTGGTTGCGCAAGCCGATCTCCTGAAGGGTTTGAACACCGTCGCCGCCGCTCTGCCGCCCAGGACGATCCTGCCGGCTCTCACGAACGTTCTTCTGGAGACCGATCGCGATCAGCTACATCTTGCTGCAACAGATCTCGATACAACTAT
>DIAQ01000047.1:2951-47540 GCA_002414865.1 candidate division Hyd24-12 bacterium UBA5074
AGCGGGACCGGCAACCGCATAGGAATATCCTCCGGGTCGAGCTCCTTCGTCGTGGGGGGCAGCGCAAGGGACAGCTACCCCGAGCTTCCCCACGCAACCGACGTGAGCGGGACCGTGCTCTCCGTGAGCGTGCTCTCCTCGGCCATCCGCAGGACCTCCTATGCCGTCGCGCGGGAGGACTACAGGCCTTCCCTGAACGGAGCGCTCTGGAAGCTGGGCCCCGAGGGGCTGGAGATGGTGGCCACCGACGGTCACAGGCTGGCCCGGATACACCTGGCCGACATTACGTCGGGCAACCGTTTCGAAGCCATCGTCGCCCCCAAGGCCCTCAACCTGCTCGCCAGGCTTGCCGAGGAAGGCGATGTGACAGTCCGGTTCCAGGGCAGCCAGATCTCCTTCGAGTTCGGTCCCACGGTCATCTACAGCCGGACGATCGAAGGTCCGTACCCTCCGTACGAGAAGGTCATCCCCCGGGACAACGACAAGCAGCTTGCCATAGTCCGGGAGGACCTGCTCGCCGCGCTCAGGAGGATGAGGATCATCGCCAATCCGGCCACGCATCAGGTCAAGCTCAGCCTGGAAGCCTCCAACGTCCTCATACAGGCCGAGAACACCGATGCGGGCGAAGCCAGGGAGAAACTGTCGGCCGAGTATGCCGGAGAGCCGCTGCAGCTCGGATTCAACGGGGATTTCCTGATGGAGATCCTTCGCAACATGCAGTCCGAGCGCGTGGTGCTCAAGCTGAAGAACAGCTCGTCGGCCGTCGTCATAGAGAACGACACACCGGAACCGGGAACGACTTATCTGGCCCTTCTCATGCCGGTTCGCCTCCCGACCCCCGGCAGTCCTGCCTGACGCGGGGACTGCCAGCTCCGAGACGCCTCGATTGCCCGCAAGGGTTTGAGTGATGCCATGAAAAGCCTTCCGGCAATCATCGAGGGTATGCTCGCGAAGGGTCCGGTTGCCGATGCAGGAATCGCCGATTCGGCCGGTGCACTGTGGTCGGGCCTGGCAGGGCCGGGTCTTGCGGGGCTCTCGGCCCCGGCCGGTTTTTCAGGGGGCGTCCTGACGGTCAGGACATCCCATCCGGGTGCGGTCCTCGAATTGAGGGCCAGGGAGGCCGAGCTGATCGCCGGACTCAACGAGGCGATGGGCAGGCCGCTTATCAAGCGCATTCGCATCACGCGCGACCGAGGTCGACATGGAGAGTAACGGCACGGAACGGCGCTATGACGCCGATTCCATCCAGGTCCTGGAGGGTCTCGAAGCCGTCCGCAAGAGGCCCAGCATGTACATCGGATCGACGT
The DNA here is from genome assembly GCA_002414865.1 of candidate division Hyd24-12 bacterium UBA5074. Lineage (GTDB taxonomy): Bacteria > Fermentibacterota > Fermentibacteria > Fermentibacterales > Fermentibacteraceae > UBA5938. The sequence goes on from DIAQ01000047.1 coordinate 4,259, forward strand.
GCCAGCTCGGGCTGCACCATCTCGTCTGGGAGGTCGTGGACAACAGCGTCGACGAGGCCCAGGCGGGCTACTGCGATAGCATAGACGTCAGACTCCTCGACGAAGACGTCGTCTCCGTGCTGGACAACGGACGCGGGATACCCACCGAGATGCACGCCAAGATGGGCCGCTCGGCGCTCGAGGTCGTCCTCACCACCCTGCACGCCGGAGGCAAGTTCGACAACGACGCGTACAAGGTCTCGGGAGGCCTCCACGGGGTCGGGGTCAGCGTCGTGAACGCGCTCTCAGAATGGCTCGAGGTCGAGGTGGTGCGCGACGGCACCCTGTTCAGGCAGAGCTTCCGCAGGGGCAGGCCGGTGGCTCCGCTCGAGATGGTGGGGCCGGCGGAGGGCAGAGGGACGAAGGTCACCTTCAAGCCCGACGCTGAGATATTCGAGACCACCGAATTCAGCTTCGACATGCTCTCGAAGAGGCTCCGCGAGCTGGCCTTCCTGAACAGCGGACTCCGCATCTCACTGGCCGACGAGAGGCCGGAGGCCACCGGCAAGGCGCACGAGTTCAGGTACGAGGGCGGCATAGTCTCATTCGTGAAGTTCCTCAACTCCGGAAGACACGTCCTCCACGCCGAGCCCATCGCGGTCCGCAGGGAGACCGTCCTGGACGACGGGGGGTTCCTGCTCGCGGAGTGCGCCATCCAGTACAACAGCGGGTACAACGAGGAAGTCTTCGCCTTCGCCAACAACATCAACACCGTCGACGGCGGAACGCATCTCACGGGCTTCCGCGCCGCACTCACGCGCGCCCTCAACGATTATGCAACCGCCTTCGGCCTCTTCAAGAAGAGCGACGAGGGCTTCACCGGGAACGACGTCCGCGAAGGCCTGACGGCCGTGGTGAGCGTCAAGCTCTCGGCTCCGCAGTTCGAGGGGCAGACCAAGGCGCGGCTCGGGAACCGCGACGTCAAGGGCGCCGTCGAATCGGCGATCTACGCCGGCCTGGCCGCCTATCTCGAAGAGAACCCCCCCATCGCGCGCAAGATCGTGCAGAAGTGCCAGGAGACCAGCGCGGCGAGGCTGGCTGCGAGGAAGGCCCGTGAGCTCACGCGGCGCAAGAGCGCCCTCGAGACCGCTGCGCTCCCCGGCAAGCTGGCCGACTGCACGGTCACCGATCCCGCCGAGGCCGAGATCTTCATCGTCGAGGGAGACTCCGCAGGCGGCAGCGCCAAGCAGGGGAGGAACAGGTACACCCAGGCCGTCCTCCCGCTCAGGGGAAAGATCCTGAACGTCGAGAAGGCACCGCTTCACAGGATCCTCGGCAACGCGGAGATCAAGACCATAGTCACGGCGGTGGGCACGGGCATCGGCGAGGAGGAATTCGATCTCGCGCGGCTCAGGTACGGCCGGATCATCATCATGACCGATGCCGACGTTGACGGGGCCCACATCCGGACCCTGCTGCTGACCTTCTTCTATCGCTACATGCCCCTGCTCATCGAGAGGGGGAACATCTATATCGCCCAGCCCCCGCTCTACGGCATCAGGAAGGGCAAGGACACCCACTACGCATACAGCGAGAAGGAGAGGGACTCCATCCTCAGGTCCCTCGGGACCGACGACCGCAGCGCTGCAGTCCAGCGCTACAAGGGTCTCGGCGAGATGAACCCGACCCAGCTCTGGGCGACGGCCATGAACCCCGAGACGCGCATCCTGCTCAAGGTGCGCATGGAGGACGCCGTCGAGGCCAGTCACATCTTCTCGATACTGATGGGTGACGAGGTGGAGCCTCGGAGGGAGTTCATCCAGAAGCACGCAGCGGAGGTGAGGAACCTCGATGTCTGAAGAAAACCTCAAGCCGCAGTCCGCGAGAATACTGCCGGTCGATCTCGAAGACGAGATGCGCCGGTCCTATCTCGACTATTCGATGAGCGTCATAGTCTCGAGGGCGCTGCCCGATGTGCGGGATGGTCTCAAGCCCGTCCACAGGCGCATTCTCTACTCGATGTACGAGCAGAAGCTCACCCATCAGAGGCCGTTCAGGAAGTCGGCGACGGTGGTGGGCGATGTGCTGGGCAAGTACCATCCCCACGGCGACAGCGCCGTCTACGACTCCATGGTGCGCATGGCCCAGAGCTTCTCCCTGCGGCATCCCCTCATCGAGGGCCAGGGCAACTTCGGCTCCGTCGACGGGGACCCCGCGGCCGCGTACAGGTACACCGAGGCGCGGATGTCGAAGATCGGCGAGGAGATGCTCCGCGATCTCGACCGGGATACGGTCGACTTCGTGCCCAATTTCGACGCGAGGCTCTCCGAGCCCTCCGTCGCGCCATCCGGTTTCCCGAACCTGCTCGTGAACGGAGCAGCCGGCATCGCGGTGGGCATGGCCACGAACATCCCGCCCCACAATCTGCGCGAGATAGTCGCCGCCTGCAGGCTCTTGATCGAGCATCCGGACTCCGGCATCGAGCAGCTGCTGGAAGTGGTGAAGGGCCCCGACTTCCCGACGGGCGGCATAATCATCGGCCGCTCCGGGATACGAGATGCCTACACGACGGGGCAGGGCGGCATCCTCGTCAGGGGCAGGGCTTCCGTGGAGAGGACCGAGCGGGGACGCGAAGCCATAATAATCACCGAGATCCCCTACCAGGTGAACAAGGCCAGCCTCATCTCCACAATGGCCGAGCTCGTGAAGGACAAGAAGCTCCAGGACATCTCCGACATCCGCGACGAGAGCGACCGCGATGGCATGAGGATTGTCATCGAGCTCAAGCGCGAGGCCGTTTCGGACATCGTCCTCAACCAGCTCTACCGCCATACCGACCTGGAAGTCACCTTCGGCGCCAACATGCTCTCCCTCGTGAAGAACCAGCCGCGCAAGCTCGATCTGAAGAGCATGCTCGAGTACTACATCGAGCACCGGCGCGAAGTGATCGAGCGCCGCTGCCGGTTCGACATAGCCCGGGCCGAGGAGAGGGCGCACATCCTCGAGGGCCTGCTGAAAGCCCTGGACATCATAGACCAGGTGATCGAGACCATCCGCGCCTCGCGCGACGCCGAGGAAGCCCGGAACGCCCTGTGCGAGAGCTTCGGCTTCAGCCAGAAGCAGGCCCAGGCGATACTCGACATGAGGCTGCACAGGCTCACCGCCCTGGAGCGCGGAGAGCTCGAGGAGGAGCTCGCCGGCCTGAGGTCGGAGATAGAGCGCCTCTCGAGGATCCTCGGCAGCCGCGAGCTGCTGATGGGCGTTGTCCTGGAGGAGCTGGAAGCCGTGGCGGAAGCCTTCGGCGAGCCCCGGAGGACCTTCGTGGACACGGTCTCCATGGCCGGACTGGAGGACGAGGATCTCGTGCCCGACGACACCATGGTCATCATGGTCTCGCAGGCGGGCTACATAAAGAGGCTCCCTCTGGACACATGGAAGAGCCAGAGGCGGGGCGGCAAGGGCCTGACCGGAGCCACGACGCGCGAGGAGGACTCCGTCGAGCAGGTCTTCGTGGCCACCAACCACTCCAGCATCCTCTTCTTCACGGACCTGGGATTCTGCCACTGGCTCAAGGTCTACAGGATCCCCGAGGAGAGCCGTCAGAGCAAGGGCAAGGCGATAGCCAACCTGCTCTCCCTCACGCAGGGAGAGCGCCCCGTTGCCAGGGTCTGCGTGAGGGACTTCGCCGAGGGCGGCTTCATCCTGATGGCCGCAAGCGACGGCACGGTGAAGAAGACCCCGATGGCCGCCTACAGCCGGCCCAGGAAGAGGGGCATCCGCGCGGTCAAGCTGCCTGAGGGCGCGCGCCTGGTGGGAGCCGCCAGGACCGACGGCAACTGCGAGATACTTCTCTGCACGGCCGGGGGTCGTGTCAACCGCTTCAACGAGAAGGAAGTGCGGACGACCGGCCGCTACACCAGCGGCGTCCGTGGGATAAGGGTCGGAGCCGGTGAGGAGGTCGTCGGGATGCTCGTGGTATCCGGCGAAGGCGACGTTCTCACGGTGACCGCCAACGGCTACGGCAAGAGGACGGAGGTCTCTGGCTACCCCGTCACCAGGAGGGGCGGCAAGGGAGTGATAGGCATCAAGGGCAGCGGGCGGAACGGCCCTGTCGTCTCCGTCATGCAGGCCGGCCTCGCGCAGCAGCTCATACTTGTCTCCGCGCGAGGAATGTTGATAAGGTTACAGGTGAGTGATGTCCGCCCGACGGGACGCACGACGCAGGGAGTCCGTCTGATGAACCTTCCGGAGGACGACCGGCTTGTGGATGCGGCCGTGTTCGAGTCGGAAGAAGGGGACATCGAGGGGCAGGCAAACACCGGGGACTGAGGCGATGGGTCCGGCGGCAACTGTTCTCGCCAAGAAAATCCGGCTGTGGTACATGGCCAACGAACCCAGGCCATCTCCGGCGCCGGAGCTCAACTCGGACGCCGAGCTCCCCCTCCAGCCCCCGTCCTCGGCGATCCCCGACACGGCCCTGGCCGTGCAGCTCTCGGGCCTGAGAGCCTTCGAGGACCCCCGCTGGGATGGCGTGAGCCGCGACATGTCGGCCCTCCTCTCCCGCCTTAGCGAAGCCTCCAGGCAGAGGCTCATGGAAAGCCTCTCCCTCATCTCGGCCCCTCCGCCCCTGGACCCCATGCTGGCGCGGCGCTGGATATGGGCGGTCTCGGGGCTCCTCCCTTCGACATATCCGACCGCCATCATGGAGTTCTTCCAGCTCGCATGGATGTGGGAGCAGATCCGCAGCGTGGCAGGAGTCGAGCTCGAAGCGGTCCTGGCTCTCTTCTACCGCGCCCTGCGCTCCGTCGGCGAAGGCCCGCGCTCCGCTGCGATGATCCATTTCCTCATCCAGTTCGCAGGCCGGTGGCCCGAGAGGTTCTGCTTCTGGCTCGACAGGACGTCCGAGGCCGGGCCTGACGTCATCCAGGCTCTGAAGAGGGCCGAGGCGCTCCTGCCGGAGGCCTCCCCCTACGCCAGGGAAACCCTTCTCGATTTTGCCGCCGAGCTCGGATGGAGATTCCTGGGCGATGACGACCTGCCGCTGTGGAAAGCCGTAGGCAGGCTCGGAGAGGTCCTCTTCAGGCGGCTGCGCGGCACGGCGATACCCGCCTCGTCCCTCCAGCTCATGGCCGGGGTTCTGGGCGAGCTCGAGAGGGAGGGCATCGAGGAGATGTTCTCGGAGGTCCGTGCGGCGGTCGTCGCAGGGATGTTCGGCGAGCACGACCGCGCGGTGGTCGACGAGGCGCTTGCCTCGGTCCCCGAAACCTACAAGGCCCTCGAAGGCGTCGGCGAGATGGAGCTCATAATGCAGATCACATCTCTGCGGGGCAATTTCGCATCGCCGCTGAAGACGGGAGCCGGGCTCGTGAGGCTCGCGGCCGCGGCCGGCGGCGGCAGGCTCGAGACATCCACGCTCGTGGCCCTGCTCGACAGGTTCGAGGGGCAGGTCTCCGAGCCCCAGATACTCGAGGCCATGGAGCTGGTGGCGGGCCTGAAACCGCCGATCCCGAGGCATCCTCCCGGCTCCTGGGTGAGGATGCTCAGGCTCCTGGGCCTGACCGCAGGCGAGGGGGAGCCTTCGCGGAGCTTCAAGAACGCGGTGGGCAGGGTTTTCGAAGGGCTCGCGGCATCCACCGACTCCGAAGCCGCACTCGAGGCCCTCGAGCAGGCCCTCACAGTTCCCGGGCTGACCCCTGCCGACGTCTTCGTGGCAGCCTCCTTCCTCCTCCGGTCGGCCCAGCCGGGTCAGACCGCCGGAATCCTCTCCCGGACCGCCCAGACGGCGTCACTTCTCCTGCTCCTGGGGGCTTCCGAAAGGGAGAAGCTCCTGGCGAGCCTCCCGCCGGCCTGGCTGGTGTCGCTGGCAGCGGAGGAGACCGGCGCCCTCGGGATGGTCTGCGGGGCGGTCGAGAAGCTGAGGGACAGGACGCTCCGTCTGCGCTTCCTCGAGAAGGTCGTGGCTCCGATGCTCGACGAGCTGCCGGAGCGCGGCGGCGTGTTCGAGGAGTACCTCGTGGCGGCCGCGACCGAGTACAACAAGGTGGGCAGCCAGGGCGCCCTCAGAGACACGGAGAACGATCTTCTCCAGAGGCTCTTCAGAACCGGGGACAGGACGAAGGCGATAGAGGAGTCCATCTCGCGGCTGCTGCGCATGCCGGGCCTCGAGGGCGACAGGGCGGAGATCCTGATCGACTCCGTCAAGCTGCTCTGTGGAGCCTTCGGCAGGCTGTCGGTCTGGCAGGAATCCAGCGACAGCACGCTCCCGGGATTCCTGCAGCGCGGGCTGCCCCGGCTGGTGCGGACGATGGTCGACTTCCCGGAGGTGCTCGACACGCTCGGGCGGGGCAGGATGCAGGAGCTCGTGGACATGCTCATGCCTTCCGCCGCAGGTTCCGAGGCCGATCCCCAGGTGGCCCGCTGGCAGATGAAGACAGGCATGGTGTTCTTCGGGCAGGTGCTGCCGCTCACCATCGAGCTGTTCCCGGGAAGCGCCAAGCGGATCTCGGCCTTTGCCGAATCGCTCTGCGACCAGGCCGTCAGGACCACGCAGGGGGTGGTTGCCGGTGCCGGTTATCTCGGCGACGTGGCCCTGCGGCTCGAGCAGTTCCTGATAGAGAGCTACACCCAGCGGTTCGCGTCATCGATGACCGGCGCCAATCCTCCGGGTCCTCCGGTCCCACTCACCTGGCCTCCCCAGGCGTACGATTCCTGGAACCAGTCGCGCGCAGCAGAGGCCTCTCTGGTGCGCGACGCCACACAGATAGCCCGGAGCATCACCCCCGACAAGAAGATCCAGAGGCTGTTCGTCCACGAGGCCCGGAAGATGTGGGAAGGGCTCTCCAGGGCCGGGCTGCTCTCCCGCCCCGCGCTGATGAAGATGACCGCCGCCCAGGGGGTGCAGATGCTGGGAGAGGCGGGAGGCGGAAGCCTCCTCGATGTCGTCAGGCTGCTCGAGCGCGGCGAGGGCTCTCTGCCCGAGAGCGTGGCCGAGAAGGCCGAGAAGTTCTTCTACAGGAGGTCGCCCGGACCTTCGGGCGAATCCCCGTGCCGGATGTGGCGCCTCGACTCCTTCACCCCCCTGGGAGCCTGCCTGGTCGATCTCATGATGCTCGAGGGAGCTCGCACCTCCTCCGTCGACCAGCTCACGGAGAGCTTCCTGGAGGTTGCCGAGTTCCTGGGCACCGAGACGGGCGGAGACGAGTTGCTCCTCGCGTTCGAGAGATGCCTGTCCCTCGGCGAGTCCGGCAAGCCGCCCGCGAGCTCGCGCGAGGCCCTGAAGCTTCTGGAGAAGCAGCTCTTCAGGCCGCTGTGGCGGCGCAGGGCCATGAGCCGTGTCGAGCTGCTGGTGGCGGGGCTGGGTCAGAGGGAGAAACTCGTTGACGGTCTTCTCGAGAGGCTCTCCCGCGAAGCGGGCATCACTGCCCAGGTGAGATTCCTCAGGAAGTTCGGACAGATCTTCCTCACGGTCGAGGATGCCGCTCAGGCTCTCGAAGACCACCGGCAGGTCCTCCACATACACGAGATGCTCTCCGGCGTCTGGCTGTTCGGAGGCGCGGGCGAGCCCGGCGACAGCGCGGCGGACGCCGCGAGGGAAGGCTACGAGGCTGCTCGGGAGGTGTTCCGCAACCTCCTGAGGCGCGCGGGCGCCGTCACGGCAGCAGAGGCCGAGGAGATCAGCGTCGAGATGCGCCGCCGCTACCGCGACAACGCGGAGGTCGTGGCGATCCTGCTGAGATGGACCCTCGACCCCTCGAGGGAGGATCTCCTCCGGATACTCGAGAACAACCCCGCCCTCCTGGAGGCGGCCGGCAGCGATACCGAGCTCATGCACATGCTCGACTCGGGTGTCCAGGACTCCCGCTTCCTCCAGACCGTCGAGAGCCTTGCGGGCAACCCGGCCGCCCTCAAGGCGAGGCTCCAGGAACCGGCCTGAGGCTCTTCCGGTGAAAACGAAGAAAGCCCTCGTCATCTCCACCGGGGGCACCATCGAGATGTCCCAGGGACCGGCCGGGTTCGACATGCCGTCACAGCCCTCGGAAGGCCCGGTCGAGCCGGGAGGGCTGCCTTCCTGGCTCGAGGTCGAGCATCGCAGGCTGTTCTCCCTGCCCAGCCCCTCCATGACCCCTTCCAGGATGGCCGGGCTCTGCCGTCTGCTTGCGGACGAGGAAAGGTCGGGCAGGTGGGACGGCATGGTGGTCACCCACGGAACCGATACGCTCGAAGAGAGCGCCTTCCTGGCGGATATCAGCCTCGAAGGCTCGTGTCCGGTGGTGTTCACGGCCGCCATGAGGAGCCCGTCGGAGCTCGGAGTGGATGGGCCCAGGAATCTGAGAGGGGCCCTGCTGACCTCGGTGAGTGATGGATTTCATAACTTCGGAACAGTGGTTGTGCTGAACGACGAGATCCACTCCGCGGCGAGGGTCACGAAGACATACACCAGCAACGTGAGCGCCTTCGCCTCGCCGGGGTACGGCCCGCTGGGCTTCGTGGACGATGACAGGGTCATCTTCGCGCGCGCACCTCTCGGGAGGGTGCATCTCCCTCCGGGGACGCTGACGCTCGACGAGAGGGTCGGGCTGGTGCGGACAGCCGCGGGACTCGGGGCGAGGGAGGTCCGATGCTGCGTCGCAGGCGGTGACAGGGCGGTTGTGGTCGAGGCCTTCGGACGCGGCAACGTCCCGCCGGATGTCGCCGATGCCATCGAGGAGGCGGTCGCGTCCGGGGTGACGGTCGCCGTGACAAGCAGGTGCTTCATGGGAAGGGTTCTGGGCGTCTACGGATACCCCGGAGGAGGCGCCGATCTGGAGAGGCGCGGAGCCTTCCTGGCAGGCGACCTGCCGGGACACAAGGTCCGTCTCTTCCTCATGGCCTGCCTGGGCGCCGGGCTCGATGGAGCGGCTTCTGCGGCCCTCCTCGGGAGTCCGGCGTGAAGCGGCCGTATTTCGTTGACGGACTGAGCGCCTGCCGAGTATCTTCGCCTGCCGAAGGCGCGGGGAACAGGCAAGAAAATGCCCGCTAAGGGCTTTACTCTATCCATACTGCCTCATGGCGGAAAACCGCCGAGGCTGTACGAGTTCTCCGGGCGACGGCTGGTCATACTGAGGATCGTCCTCGGGGCGCTCTCGCTCGTGGTCTGCGCGGCGGTCGTTCTGGTGGTGCTCGGCATCGCCGGCCCGCTGCGCGGAGCGGGGTTCCGCGACAGGGTGGAGGTGCTGGAGGACTCCCTGACCCTGCTGAGAGGCTACGAATCCAGGCTGGACTCCATAGAGACGGTCCTGGAGCAGGTCGAACTGATGCGCGCGAGGCTCGAGAGTCTCTCGGAGATCGCAGGCCCCGCCCCCGGCGACAGCCTGTAGATCAAGGAGGTGCGGCATGGCACGCGAGGAATCCAGGTCCGCCGCGATGAACTCGATCGTCGGCGCGGGGAGCGCCTTCAACGGCACCCTCCGGACCGAAGGCGGGCTCCGCGTGGATGGCACCGTCGAAGGCCAGGTCGAGGTATCGGGCACGCTTGCGGTCGGCCACGACGGATTGATCCGGGGCGACGTCACGGCCTCCCAGGCCATCGTCGGCGGCACCGTGATAGGCACCGTCAGGGCTGAAAGGCAGATCGAGCTGCAGAGCGGCTCCCGGATCGAAGGGGACATCTTCACCCGGTCCCTCATCATGGAGGAGGGGGTCTTCTTCGAGGGCAACTGCAGGATGCGCCCCGACAACGAACGGGAATGTGGAAAATGTTGACAACTCCGGGCGTCGGTGTACAACCTTGCAACAACTTGTTTAACAGCTAGTTATGAACTTGATGTCAAGCCTCTTGGAAGGTGATTTCCACAAGTCACTGATTTCTACAGCACCGGGAGAGAAAGGCGGGATTCCGTGTCCGAGACCCTGACAGTGCTGCGTGAAGCAGAGCTGGCGGCCAGGCAGGAAGTTGAGCAGGCCAGACAGAAATCGGCCGCCGTCAGGGCAGGCATCCAGGCCGAGGTGGCTCTCCTCGCAGGTGAGAAGTCGCGCCGCCTCTCCGATGAGAGGCAGAAGCGCGAGGCGGCCATCCGCAGGGAGGTGGAGACCTACCGGGCCGGCCTCTCCGATTCCACCCGGCTGCGCCTCGAGGCCCTGGCCGGGCGCTCCGGGGAGGCCGCGCGCAGGGCCTTCGAGCTGCTCCGCTCGTCGATAGCCGACTGAAGGGCCCGGCCGTGTCACTCGATCCAGTCGTCAAGATACAGATAGTCAGCCACTCGTCATCGCGACCGGCCCTGCTGGGCGCTCTCGAATCGAGCGGCCTTGTCCATCTCGCCGAAGCGCCGGGAGAGGATGATGCCCCGGGCTTCGAGCGCATATCGGCGGACACGGCGTCCCTCTCGGAAAACATCCTCGAGCTCGACAGGATCATCGACTTCCTGGGGGAGTACGCCCCGAAGCAGGGATTCCTGTCCGGTCTGACCCAGATCCCGCCCGCATTCAGTCCGGTCGAGCTGGAGCGGATGGCCTCCGACAAGGATCTCATCTGGAAGGCCGGTCGCTCGTGGCGTGTCGCCATGGTCCTGACCGAGCGTGAGGGAGAGGCCCGCGAGCTGGCTGCCGAGGTCGATTTCCTGGAGAGCTGGAAAGGCCTGTCCATCCCTCTGGAGGCGCTCGGCGTCTCGGGGAGCTTCGCCCTGCTGGCCGGGCAGGTGCCTGCCGAATCGCTCTCCCTTCTCCAGCTGTACGAGGAATCCCAGCCGCTCTTCTCGCTCATCCCCGTGGACGGCGGCGGTGAGTCCTCCAGGGTCCTCTCCGTGATCCACACGGATATCCTCGAGGAGGCCCGGCAGAAGCTCTCCGAGGCAGGATTCAGCCAGCAGGACTTCAGCGGCAGGAAGGGCAGGGCCTCGGCGCTGCTCTCTTCGGCATCGCTCCGGCTCAAGGCTCTGGCGAACCGCCGCGAGAGGCTCGAGGCCGAGGCCAGGCAGCTGGCGATGGAACTCCCGAGATTCCGGGCTCTGCGCGACGCAGCAGGCCTGCTCCACGAGCGTGTGGCCGCGGCCCGGGCGGGGTCCGGCAGCGAGAAGACCTTCGTCCTCCGGGCCTGGGTGCGCAGGCGCGACCTGGAGGCCGTCCGTGCGGCGGCGGCCGGGGCGCGGAACGCATTCGTCGAGGAGATACAGCCGGGGGAGGACGAGCTTCCGCCCGCGGCCATGACCGAGGCGGAACCCATCGATCCCTACGTCATGCTCACCGACATGTTCGGCAGGCCCGCCCCGGGAGATCCCGACCCCACTCCGCTGACCGCGCCCTTCTACGCGCTCTTCTTCGGCATATGCATAGGGGATGCCGGCTACGGACTCGTGATCGCCCTGGCGGCCGGCATCGCCGACTCGATCGCCCGCCGGAAGGGCAGGAAGAACAGGCTGTTGCGGATGATCTTCCACGGAGGGCTCTCCGCCATCGTGGCCGGGACATTCCTGGGCGGGTGGTTCGGCATGGATGCGTCACTCCTCCCCGGATTCCTCCTGGCGCCTGCCGGCCTGCTCGATTCGCTCGTCCCCGAAGGGGGATCCTTCGCGCTGTCGAAGCAGTTCCTCTACGCCACCATGGCTCTCGGGCTGGTGCAGCTCACCACCGGGATCGTCCTGAACTTCATCAAGAGATGGAGGACTGGCGAGAGGGCGACCGCCATCCTGGAGCAGACGGGCTGGCTGCTGTCCCTGTTCGGGCTGTTCCCCTGGCTCTTCAACCACTACCTGCTGGACGGAAGGCTCTACGACATGGCCGGCCCTCTCGACTCGGCATTCATGTACATGCTGCTCGCAGGGGCCGTCCTCATCTTCGTCATGGGCGGCCGCTCGGCCTCCGGATTCGGCAGGATAGGGCTCGGGGCCATGGCGGCGTATGGGATCGTTAACCTCCTCGCCGACGCGCTCTCCTACTCGCGGCTCTTCGCCCTGTCGCTCTCCGGGGGCATCATCGCCAGCGTGGTGAACCAGATCGCAGGCATGCTCCCCGGGACCGACATACCCGTGGTGGGCCTGCTGATCTCTGTCCCGGTGATCCTTTTCGGGCACATCTTCAACATCCTGATGAGCCTCCTCGGCGGCTACATCCACACGGCCAGGCTGCAGTTCGTCGAGTATTACGGCAAGTTCTACGAGGGGACGGGCTCTCCGTTCGTCCCGTTCAGATATGATCCGCGGTTCGTGAACATCGTCCGCAAGAAGGCCTGAAGGGAGAATTCTCAGTGAACGAGCTAATAGCGTACTCCGGAGTTGTCCTGGCCGCGGCCCTTTCGGGGATCGGCTCCGCGATAGGCGTCGGCCTCGTGGGCAGGGCGGCCGCCGGCGTCCTCAGCGTCGACCCCAAGAAGTTCGGCAAGCTGCTGCTGCTGGTGGCCCTCCCCGGCACGCAGGGCATCTATGGCTTCGTCATCGCGTTCCTGCTGCTGGGCCGCATCCAGGGAGCCGACATGGCAGCCGATCCGAGCTTCGTCTGGAAGGCCTTCCTCGCAGGCTGCCCGGTGGCGTTCACAGGCCTTCTCTCGGCAATCCACCAGGCCAAGGTCGGTGTCTCGGGCGTCGCCCTCGCGGCCAAGCAGCCGGCTGACGCCGCCAAGGGTCTCATCCTGGCGGTGTTCGTCGAGTTCTACGCCATCCTCGGCTTCCTCGTCTCGTTCCTCATGCTCCCGTAGGGCTGCGGATGTCGCTCGACGCGATAGTCGACAAGATCAGGCAGGACGCGGCCGCAGAGGCCCGAAGGCAGCTCGAGGCCGCCGAGAGGGAGAGGCAGGAAGCCCTTGCCGCGGCGCGCGCCTCCATGGAGGAGGAGTACGCCCGCGACCTGAAGCGTCTCGACTCCGCGATGGCCGAGCTGAAGTCCCGCCTCGAGTACCATGTGAAGCGCGAGCAGGAGCGCGAGGTCGAAAACGCACGCAGGACCATCGTGAACGCGGCCATCGAGAGCGCCGTCGAAAATCTCTGCAGGCTCCCCGACACCGAATACCTGGAGCTGGTGAGCTCCCTCCTCGCAGGCTGCGGCTTCAAGGGCGATGTCGAGGTGAGGATCTCCCCGGCGGACGAGCACCGCATCACCTCGGGGTTCCTCGAGCTGCGATCGGGCTCCGGACGGCGTTTCCTCCTCTCTGACAGGAGACACGGAGGCCGGGGGGGAGTCGTCCTCGTCCAGGGGGCCATAAGCCTCAACGCCACATTCTCGACTGCCGCCGATCTGTCGCACGAGGCTCTCGCCATGCAGATCGCAGGCACACTTGCCGGCGGGAAGGCATGAAGAGCCTCTTCCTGTTCGCCAACGGCAGGGTAAGCGCTCTGGAGAAGGACCTTCTCCCGCCCAGGATGTGGCAGATGCTCCTCTCCGCCAGGGATGTGGAGGAGGCGGGAAGGCTCCTGGCCGACACCTGGTACGGGCGATTCCTCCAGGGCGGCAATTTCGAGAACTGCTTCGAGCAGGCGGCCCAGGCCATAGAGCAGGAGCTCATGGAGCTTTCCGAGGATCCGGCGCTCGTCAGGGGCATCCTGCACCGCAGGGATGTGCGCAACGCCAGGTACATCTGGAAGGCTGCGCTCTCGGGCCACCCGTCTCCCGTGGAGACCGAGAGGCCGGGGCTCATCCCTCTCGATGTCCTCAGGTCGGCCCTCACCGACTCCGAGCCGGCCCCGGAGCTCCCAGCCCTCATGAGCAGGTCCCTGGAGGAGATCCGTTCCCTGCAGGAGCTGTCCCCGGCCGCGATTGATTCAGTCATGGACAGGCTTGCCGCCGCCATGGAGATGGAGGAGCTCCCGGGCATGTACCCGGGGTTCGCGTCCTTCCTGGCCGCCCGGATGGACATCCTGAACTTCGGCATCGCCGCGCGCTGCCGGCTCGCGGGCATGGACAGGACGGCCTCCGAGCAGCTCCTCCTCGAGGGAGGGACGAGGAAGCCGGCCGAGATAGCGCAGGCCGCCTCCTCGGGCGCTCTTCCGGCGCTGATCTCCGACACGGTCGAGCTCGAGTCCCTCGGCTCCGTTCTGAGGGACGCCATCGCCGAGAAGTCCTTCCTCGAGTATTCGAGAGAGTCGGAAAGGATACTGCTGGGGATGCTCGACACCGGCGCCTTCGCGGTCTTCGGTCCGGCACCCCTGGCCGCATTCGTGATCAAGAAGGAGTACGAGATATCCCATCTGCGCATACTGCTGGCGGCCAAGGCGGCCCGGCTCGAGCGCAGCAGGCTCCTGCGGCGCCTGCCGCGGGGCTGATGGAGGGCCGATCGCCTTGAAGCCCGGAAGCGTCGCATTCATCGGGGACGCCGACACCGTCCTCGGATTTCGGGCGCTCGGGGTGGAGGCCGTGGTCCCTCCGGACCCCGAGGACGCCGCAAGGTCCTTCAGGGAGCTCGTATCAGCGGGCTCGAGCGTGATCATCGTGGAGGAGGACCTGGTGGAGGCCCTCCGGGGTGAGATAGATGCCGTCTCGAACCGGCCGGTGCCGGCCGTCGTGATACTTCCCGGCGTCGGCGGCTCGAGGGGGAGAGGCGGAGACACGATTCGAAGGCAGATACTCAAGGCCGTCGGAGTCGATCTGATGGCCGAGGACGCATAGCGAAGCCAAGGCGGAGGCGTAGATGTCACAGGGTAGGATTCTGAAGGTAGCCGGCCCGCTCGTCGTGGCAGAGGGGATGCCGGAGGCCAGGATGTATGACGTCGTCTACGTCTCGGACTTCCGCCTCATCGGCGAGATCATCGAGATCAAGGGCGACAGGGCTTCGATCCAGGTATACGAGGAGACAGGAGGCCTGGGCCCCGGGGACCCCGTCTACAGCACGGGCGAGCCCCTCTCCGTCGAGCTGGGGCCGGGTCTCCTGAGCTCGATCTACGACGGCATACAGCGGCCTCTGGACAAGGTCCGCGCCCAGGCCGGCGACTGGATCACCAGGGGCATCAACATCCCCGGTCTCGACCACGAGAGACTCTGGGATTTCGTGCCGACCGCGAAGCCCGGCTCCTCGGTATCGGGTGGCAGCATGCTGGGAACTGTCCAGGAAACCGACCTCATAGAGCACAGGGTCATGGTGCCGCCCGGAATTGCCGGCGAGCTGCTCGACATGGTGCCGGCCGGCAGGTACACGATCGATTCGCCCGTCGCCAAGATCCGGACTGCGTCAGGGTCGGTCGCCGACGTGCGGATGTGCCAGAAGTGGCCGGTCCGCAAGGCCCGCCCCGTCGGGGAGAAGATGGCCCCCGACGAGCCCATGGTGACGGGACAGCGGATAATCGACGCATTCTTCCCCGTGGGCAAGGGAGGCACGGCCTGCGTGCCCGGCCCCTTCGGCAGCGGCAAGACGGTCATCCAGCACCAGCTGGCCAAATGGGCCGACGCCGAGATAGTCGTCTACGTGGGCTGCGGCGAGCGCGGAAACGAGATGACGGACGTCCTCCAGGAGTTCCCCGAGCTGCAGGATCCCCGCAGCGGGAAGCCCCTGATCCTCAAGACGGTCCTCGTGGCCAACACGAGCAACATGCCGGTCGCGGCGAGGGAGGCCAGCGTCTACACGGGGGTCACGATAGCGGAGTACTACCGCGACATGGGCTACTCCGTGGCTCTGATGGCCGATTCCACATCCCGCTGGGCCGAGGCGATGAGGGAGATGTCGGGTCGCCTCGAAGAGATGCCGGGCGAGGAAGGATATCCCGCATACCTCGGAACGCGCATCGCCGAGTTCTACGAGCGCGCCGGCAAGGTCCGCTGCCAGGGCGGGGACCGCACGGGCGCCCTGACCATCGTGGGAGCGGTGAGCCCCGCAGGCGGAGACATGTCCGATCCCGTGGTGCAGGCGACGCTGCGCGTCGTGAAGGTCTTCTGGAGCCTCCAGGCCAGGCTGGCCTACATGAGGCACTTCCCGGCCATAGGCTGGCTCGAGAGCTACTCGCTCTACGTCGACAACCTGGGGGAGCATTACGCGCGCGAGCTGGGGGGCGACTGGGCCGGCATGAGGGACAGGTCGATCGCGCTCCTCCAGGACGAGGCCAACCTGCTGGAGATCGCCAGGCTCGTCGGCGCCGAATCCCTCTCCGCCGAGGACCAGCTCACCCTCTACACCGCGCGGTCCCTCAGGGAGGACTTCCTCCATCAGATCGCGTTCCACGAGGTCGATACCTACTGCTCGCCCTCTAAGCAGAAGGCCATGCTCGGACTGATAATGCAGACCCACGAAGCCATGAGGGCCGCCCTTGCAGCCGGCGTGCCGCCCAGGAGCCTGTTCGAGATCATGTCCAGGGAATCCGTGGCAAGGGCGAGGTATGCGCCCGAGGGCGCGCCGGAGTACTTCGAGAAGGCCTTGGCGGATATCCGCGCGGAGATCGCCGCGCTTTCCGCGGCCGCTTCCGTGGAGGGTGCGAGATGATCCGCGAGTACAGATCCACAGTCGAGATCGCAGGCCCCCTCATGCTCGTCCAGGGCGTCCAGGGAGTCACTTACGAGGAGCTCGCCGAGATCGAGCTGCCCGGCGGAGAGCTGAGGCACGGCAGGGTGCTCGAGGTGAACGGCACGCTGGCGCTCGTCCAGGTCTTCGAGGGATCGAGCGGCGTCGACATCGGCCGCAGCACGGTCCGATTCCTCGGCCGGGGCGTGGAGCTCGGAGTGTCCGAATCGATGCTCGGGCGCATCTTCGACGGCCAGGGCCGCCCCAGGGCCCCGTTCGACACCTCGCCCCCGGTCATCCCCGATCGCATGCTCAACATCAACGGGGCGCCCATGAACCCCTATGCCAGGGACTACCCCGCCGAGTTCATCCAGACAGGCTTCAGCTCGATCGACGGCATCAACACGCTTGTCAGGGGACAGAAGCTGCCCGTCTTCAGCGGGAACGGCCTTCCGCACTCCGCCGTGGCGGCGCAGATAGCCCGTCAGGCCAGGGTGCTCGGCGAGGGAGAGAGCTTCGCCGTGGTGTTCGCGGCCCTCGGGATCACGTTCGAGGAGGCCGACTTCTTCATCCGCGACTTCCGCTCGACCGGGGCCATGGACCGCGCAGTCGTGTTCCTCAACCTCGCCGACGACCCTGCCATCGAGAGGATCGCCACTCCCAGGATGGCCCTGACCGCGGCGGAGTACCTCGCTTACGAGAAGGACATGCACATCCTGGTCATCCTCACGGACATGACGAACTACTGCGACGCCCTGCGCGAGATTTCCGCCGCTCGCAAGGAGGTGCCGGGCCGCAGAGGCTACCCCGGCTATCTCTACACCGACCTCTCCACGATCTACGAGAGGGCCGGCAGGATCAAGGGCCGCAAGGGCTCGATCACGCAGCTCCCCATTCTCTCGATGCCCGAGGACGACAAGACCCACCCCATCCCCGATCTCACGGGCTACATCACCGAGGGGCAGCTCATCCTGAACCGGGAGCTGCACAAGAAGGGCGTCTATCCGCCCATGGACGTCATGGAGTCCCTCTCGAGGCTGAAGGACAAGGGCATCGGCAGGGGCAAGACCCGCGAGGACCACTCCGACCTCTTCAACCAGCTCATGGCGGCCTACTCGTCCGGCAAGAACGCCCGTGAGCTGGCCGTCATCCTGGGCACGGCGGCCCTCAGCGAACTCGACCAGAAGTACATGAAGTTCGCGGAGGAATACGAGCGCAGGTACATCTCGCAGGGCAGCCACGAGAACCGCGGCATCGAGGAAACCCTCAACCTGGGCTGGGAGCTGCTCAAGCTCCTGCCGAGATCCGAGATGAAGCGCATCAGGCCCGAGTTCCTCGACAAGTACTGGCCGGTGAAGGGGGAAGCCTCCTGATGGCCATCCAGGCGCGGGCCACGCGCATGGAGCTCCTCCATCTCAGGAAGCGTGCCGCGCTGGCCAGGAGGGGTCACAAGCTCCTCAAGGACAAGCTCGACGAGCTCATGCGCCAGTTCAAGATCCTCCTCTCCGAGTACCTCGGGGCGCGACAGAGTCTGGAGGCGAAGCTCGAGACGGCATATCGCGAGTTCATCTTCGCAAGAGCCTCCATGAGGGAGGAGTCCCTCTCGGATGCGCTGCGCTACCCTGGCGCCGTCGCGACGGTCACGACGTCCACGCGTCGTGTCATGAACCTCACCCTCCCAGTGTTCGACATAGCCATGACGGGCAGCTACATCAACTACGGCATGTTCGACACCACCCCCGAGCTCGACCGCTCGCTCGAAGTTTATTCCGAAGTGCTGCCGGAAGTGGTCCGTCTGGCGGGTCAGGAGAAGGCGATCGGAATTCTCGCGGGGGAGATCGACCGCACCCGGAGGCGCGTGAATGCACTGGAGTACATACTGATCCCCGAGCTGGTCGAAGCTGTCGCTGCGATCAGGCTGAAGCTCGACGAGATGGAGAGGGGCAATCTGACGCGGCTCATGAAGGTCAAGAAGATGACCGAGCAGCGCAGAGAGGCCGCAGATGCGGTCCTGAAGGCCGCGGCCGGCAGGCCCTCCACGGGTTGACACTCGCTGCGATGTAGTTATTAATGATCAAGCCCGGACAGGCCGGGTGTGGTCTTACCTTAACCTCTCAACGGAGGGTGAGATGGTCGAGCTCAAGAAGGCTGCTCCCAAGAAGGAAGAGAAGAAGACCACCGTTGCCAAGAAGACGGCAAAGGCGCCTGCCAAGGCCGCAAAGCCGGTAAAGGCTGCCAAGGGCGGCTGCAAGAAGAAGTAGGCACTGCTACTTCGAGCGGATCATAGATCGCTGGGGCTCCGGGGGAAACCCCGGAGCCTCAGCCTTGTCTGCGTATGCTTATCTCGATGTCTCCGGCCGTCTCGAATCCCCTGAAGGCGCTCAGCAGACCCATGATCGTGCTCTCGAGCACGCGCGCGGGGAAGGCGCCCAGTTCCATCGCCACACCGCCCACGCTGACGGATGCCGCCGTGACATGCATGTCGAGCTGCTCGCCGCAGGGCGCGGGACATCTCGCGCATTTCTCCTCGACGCGCTCCAGCAGGAACGCAGCCAGCTCGGAGTCGTAGGCCGGCAGAGACGCCGGGCCGCCTTCCCAGGCGAAGCCGAAGACCCCGATCGTGGCCTCGTCCATGGAGTCGGGGCTGCACGCGATCCTCGGGCTCTCCGGCAGCTCGATGCCGTCTGCCACCAGCCAGTCGGATCTCACCGAGGACAGGATGTTGTCCAGCTTCATGCCCGGCCTGGAGTAGCTCAGGCTGGCCTCCGCCGACACCAGGGCGAGCTCCGTGAAGGGCGAGCTCATGTAGGGATCGGGGTCGCCGGACCGGTTCCACTGGCTCACGAGCGCGACGGTACGCCCCTGGCCTAGCAGGGCTCTTCCCACCCTGGTGGCGCAGGCGAGCCGCGTGGGCGCGTCCCCGCCTGTGATGCATATGCTCTTCATGGCCCACCCCCGTCTTCGAACTCCAGAAGAAGCCGGATGGCCTCGTTGGCCATCATTGCAGCAACGACCCCGACCCTCGACGAGAGGGTTCCCGCCGACAGGTCGGAGCAGAAATCCCCGCACATCACGAACCGTCCGGACCGGAAAATCCTGAGGGAGTCCGTGGCACCTGCGCCCGCAAGGCCCGAAGCTCCCACGACCGGCACGCCCGGCATGCAGGCGAGCCATCGCTCGAGCACCATGCTCTTCGTCCCGGCGAGGTCGAGCGCCTCCGCCAGGAGGCTGCATCCTTCGAAGAAGCCGCAGCAGTTCTCCGCCGAGAGAGTCGATCGGAAGCCTTCGTATTCCAGCGATGGGTTGATCCTGGCGAGGTTGGCCGCCAGGGCATCGACCTTGGCCATGCCGACCTGATCGAGGAAATAGGCCTGTCTGTTGAGATTGCGGAGCTCGATGACATCGCGATCGACCACGGTGAGGGCCCCCACCCCGGCCCGTGCCAGGTGGGATGCCAGGTTGGAGCCCAGCCCGCCCGCACCGGCGATGCCCACCCTGCTCCGGCGGAGGATCTCGGACACCCCTGGCGGGTTGTCACTGAACATCTTCTCGTCCCAGAGCGGCCGCGTCGAAGCCATATCGAGAAGATACCGAGGCGGTATTGCAGCGGAAAGCCCGAAAGGCTAGGTTTCGACCGATTGCGTCAGATGCCCGGCTCCTACTTCGCCGGAAGCTGCATGGGGAGGTGATCCTGGTGTCCACAGTGAAGTTCCTGAAGAAGCACGAGGAGAGATGCACCGGGTGCGGGACCTGCATGAGGACCTGCTCTACCACCTTCTTCAAGACCGACGATCCGGGGCGGTCCTGCATCTCGATCAACCCGTCGCAGCAGGGGTTCGCCATCTCGGTGTGCGACCAGAGATGCAGGCTCTGCATCGCCGAGTGCCCGGTGCAGGCCATCACCGTCAGCGCCCAGGGAACCGTCCTCGTGAACCGGAAGATCTGCGTGGGCTGCCTGGCATGCGTTGCGGTCTGCCCCATCGGAGCCATGAAGCACCAGCCGCCCGATGCGGGTCCGTTCAAATGCATCGCATGCGGCGCATGCGCCCGGAAGTGTCCCGAGAATGCGATCGAGATCGCAGTCGAGGAGGCCCAGGAATGAGCAGGGAGACGCCTGCAGCGGGGAACGGGGATCTGGTGGCCGGGCACGCGCTGCTCGCCGGGTTCCGGTACGAGACCAGGCCCGTGGTGAGAGGCTACAACGACAGAGTCCTCTGCGTCGACGTGGGAACTCTGGAGATATCCGAGAAGCCGGTCCCCGGGGAGATGAAGGCGAAATTCACAGGCGGCAAGGGATATGGGATGCGCCTGCTCTGGGATGCTGTGAAGCCCGAAACGAAGTGGAACGATCCCGAGAACGAGATAGTCATCGGCATGGGCCCGGTCTGCGGGAACACCAACTACCCGGGCTCGGGAAAGTCTCTCGTCGTCTCGCTCTCCCCGCTCACAGGCGTCCCCATCGACTGCAACGTCGGCGGCTACTTCGGACCCTATCTCAAGTTCTCCGGTTTCGACGCCCTCGAGCTCAGGGGCAGAGCGAAGTCCGACGTCATCGTCTACATCTCCGGGAACGAAGGCACCGTCCAGATCCTCGAGGCGGGGGACGAATCGCAGGACAGCCATCTCCTGGCGGAGAACATGGTCGAGATATTCGCCCGGGACGAGAAGGACAGGCAGCACGTCTCGAGCGTGTCGGCCGGGAGCGGGGCGGGCAACACCCTCATCGGATGTCTCAACTTCTCGTTCTACGATCCTCGCAGGAAGGTGGCGCGCCTGAAGCAGGCGGGCCGGGGGGGGATCGGGACCGTATTCAGGGACAAGAGGATCAAAGCCGTGGTCGTCAGATACGAGGGGCTCTCGTCCTCCTCGAACAACCCGGCCGATCTGCCGGTCATCCAGAAGACCGGCCTCAAGCTCCACCGCGAGATCATCGCCCACGACGACGAGCAGTGCCGCATGCGCGAGATCGGCACCGCGCACCTCGTGGAGGTCATGAACGACTACGACCTCCTTCCCACCCACAACTTCAAGTTCGGCTCCCATCCCGATGCCGGGAAGATCGACTCGCACCACTTCTCGGCGATGGTCACGCACGGGCTGCCCGATGGCTGCTGGTTCGGCTGCACGCTCGCCTGCGCCAAGGCGGCAGACGGATTCGAGTTGACAACCGGCCCCTACAAGGGCTCGAAGGTCACGGTCGACGGCCCCGAGTACGAGACCGTCGCGGGGTGCGGCTCGAACATCGGCATCCTCGACGCCCGCACGGTGATGGAGATAAACTTCTACTGCGACACCTACGGCATAGATACCATCTCGTTCGGCACCCTGACGGCGTTCTGCATGGAATGCTGGGAGAAGGGCATCCTCAACGCCGATCGCACCGGCGGCCTCGAGCTCACCTGGGGCAACTCCGACGCGGTGCTCGAGATGCTCCACCGGATGGGCCGCGGGGAAGGCTTCGGCCTGACAGCCGGTCAGGGCGTCAGGAGGATGAAGGCCATCTTCGCCCGGGAATACGGGGCTGATCCGAAGCTGTTGCAGGACATAGGCTGCGAGTGCAAGGGGCTCGAATACTCCCAGTATGTCTCCAAGGAGTCCCTCGCCCAGCAGGGCGGCTACAGCATGGCGTTGAAGGGTCCGCAGCACGACGAGGCCTGGCTGATCTTCATGGACATGGTCAACAACCATATCCCGACCTTCGAAGCGAAGGCCGAGGCCCTGTACTACTTCCCGATGTTCCGCACCTGGTTCGGGCTCCAGGGTCTCTGCAAGCTCCCCTGGAACGACATCGAGCCCGCCGACAACGCTGGCACCTCCGAGCCCGCCAAGGTGCCCGAGCACGTTCAGAACTACGTGGACATCTTCAATGCGGTGACGGGCCGCAGCATCGACAAGGATGAACTCATCCGGCAGTCGGCCAGGGTGTACAACTTCCAGAAGGTGCTCTGCCTGAGGATGGGACGGGGGCGCAGGGCCGACGACAGGCCGCCCTACCGGATGATGGGTCCGGTCACGGTGGAGGAGTACGAGTCCAGGGCCGAGCGTTACGACAAGCAGCTGCTGGAGCAGGTCGGCTTCGATCCGTCGGGCCGCACATCGGAGGAGAAGCTGGAGGCCCTCAGGAAGTATCGGGAGGACCGCTACGAGAAGCTTCTCGACGCCGTCTACAAGCGCAAGGGCTGGACCCCCGCGGGAATTCCGAAGGTCGAGACCCTGAAGGATCTCGGCATCGACTATCCCGAGGTCGTGGAGGTCGTGAAGGCCCTGGGAGGCTGACGAACCCAGGGGCGGGAGCGTCGCGCGATGATAACCGTTAATTCCGAGCCTCTGCCCTGGCATGACGGGATGACCGTCCGGGATGTCCTGACGGTGCGGAAGTACGCCTTCCCGCTTCTCATAGTGAGGATCGACGGGATACTCGTCCCCAGGGATTCATACGACTCGGCACCTGTCCCCGATGGAGCAGTGGTCGACGTCGTGCATCTCATGAGCGGGGGCTGACCTCCCGCCCCCTCCGGAAGGATCGCTGATGAAGCCCACTCTGACGGCCGCGGTGCTCCTGCTGGCCCGTTTGCTGGCGGCAGCTCCGGATCCCCTGGGCCCGGATGCCGGTGCGCAGCTCGACATCGACCTCGACTCCCTGAACGCCGCTGCCACCGAGGCCTACAACGACGGAGACTATCACTCGGCCGCGGCGCTCTATCTCGAGGGCCTCGCTCACGATTCGAGGAACTCGGGCGGGCTCTACAACCTGGCATGCTGCTACGGCCTCATGGGGAGGGACACCCTCTCGGCCGACTGCCTGGCGCGGGCATTCCGCGCCGGCTTCCGTGACGTCGGCTGGGCGCTGATGGATCCCGATTTCGACCCCGTGAGGTCCAGCGCCTATTTCTCCTCCGCCTTCGACAGCCTGGCCGGGATCGTGGCCGCCTCCGATGCCCGGGCGGGAGGGGTGTTCTTCTCGAGGGCCGAATACCTCGTGCCGTGCAGGGTCCACATGCCGGCAGGCGCAGACCCGGGGCGTCCGACCGACCTGGTGATCGGCCTGCACGGCTACGGGGGGACCGCCGAGGGTTTCTCCTCTCTCTGGGACAGGTTCGAGGACCCGGATTTCATCTTCATATGCCCTGAAGCGCCCTACGCCTTCGGAGGGAGCGACATCGGCTACAGCTGGGACACCGGGTCGGCCACCGACAGCCTTGCGGGGCCGGCGTCATGGCAGCTCTCGGCGGACATGGTCCGCGCTGTCATCGAGCAGGCCCGGGGGCGGTTCGACATCGGGAGCATCTATCTGCTCGGATTCTCCCAGGGTTGCTCGCTCGCCTATACCGCGGGCATCGCGAACAGCGACATCGTCGACGGGATCATCTGCTTCGCGGGATGGCTCGACGCCGGATCGCTCCCCTCGGGAGCCCTCGACAGGCTCGGGGGTTTCGGAGCCTTCATCGTCCATGGCGCCAACGACAGGGTGGTGGAGATGGAAGCCTCGACGGGGGCCCGCGACATCCTCGAAGCCTCGGGGTGCGAGGTGGTCTTCTCCACCTTCGAGGGCGGCCATGCGGTTCCCGACTCCATGCTGGTCCGGGCGCAGGAATGGATGGAAGGGAGGGAGTAGGACCCGGTTCCCTCCCGCCTGCCGGTCACGAAATGCAGGGAGGGGCGGGGAGACCCGCCCCTCCGCCGCAAGGGAACGGCTTCAGCCGTTTCTAGTCGCGGTCGTGGCGCCTCATCGGCGGGCGTTCCTTCTCCTGCGAGAAGTCCACGCGGACGGCCCTGCCATCGATGTTCGCGCCGTTCATGGCATCCTTGGCCACAGCGGCCTCCTCCTCGGTGGCGAAGGTCACGAAGCCGAAGCCTCGAGAGCGGCCCGTCTCCTTGTCCAGTACGACCCGGGCCTCGCGGACCTGGCCGTGCTGGGAGAAGGCCTCCTTCAGGGTCACATCAGTGGTGGCCCATGCCAGACCGCCTACAAACAGCTTGTTGCCCATCGACACCAACCTCCCGGGGATGCCCATCCCCTGAGCGTTCGGCGGCCAGAGCCGCCCTTCCTTCCCCTGGACGGCGGGCGAGAACTGGCCTGTAAGTCCGCAAGCTCCGGCTCTTGTTGAAAGCACGAATGCACTTCGAGCGGTGAAGGGCAGCAAACGCAGATCAGCAAGACGCAGCAGGGAATTGTAACCAGGCTCTCTTTCCCGAACTCGCACGGAATACCTTCCAGGGCCTACTCCAGCCGGGGTCGAAACCCCTGACGCTTTTATATTGTCGTCCATCCCGGCCTGGAAGTCAAGAGGGCCGCGCATCGCCCGGACTCGAGCATCGAAGGGAGAGCATTCATGGATGACCGCCCGGATGTGGAGGAGGCCCTCGCCCTGCTCGAGAGGAAGAGGGTCCTCGTCCTCGCCACGGTGGACGGCGCAAGGCCAGCCATGCGGCCCATGACCATCCTCAGGCACGAGGGCTCGTTCTACACCCTCACCTCCAGCGGATCGCCCAAGATCTCACAGATCAGGCTGGATCCCCGGTGCCAGCTCTTCACGATCCTGTCGGAAGGGGGGAACTCGGGCTTCATAAGGATGGATGTGCATGCGCTGGAGATCCAGGATCCGGTGATGAAGAGGGTTCTCTACGGGCTCGCCCCATATGCGCCTCAGTACTGGAGCGGCCCCGACGATCCGGGCTTCTGCCTCCTCAGGCTCGACCCCTCGGGGATGGATGTGATGATGCCCGGCGACGAGTGCTGCCGGAGGGTCGATCTCGGCGGGCAGGGCGTCGAGGGCGGCAATCCGAACCCCGTTTGAACTCCATGCTGCATATGGTATCCCGCTGCTGGCCGAATCCATGGAACCGTTGACGCGAAGCGGAGTTCCTGCAAGTGTACCTTGACTGGTCCAGAGATCGGTCCGGTTCGTACGCCTCGAAAGGGAGGTTGCCTTGAAGCTGTTGTGCAGTATTCTTATACTCGCGGCCACCTCGTATGCTGCTGTGTCGAGCCCATCCGACGCAGCCAGGCTTGTCTACGACGAGTTGCTGCAGGGAAGCGTTGTGGGCAAGGAAGTCCTTGCCTGGCCGGCTGATCTCGCACAGGGCATGCTGGTGGAATCCTGGCACGAGAGCGTCCCGGTCCCGTTCGACGGCTATCTCGTCCTCGTCGACGACATGGCTCTCGCGAACTGGGAGCACCCGTGCCGCTGGGTCTTCGTCTCCGCTTCCGGCGACATGAGGACCGTGGGAATGTTCACCCCTCCCACAGGCATCGACAAGATGCTCGTGGAATTCTCCGACCTGCCGGTGAGCACCCCCGCCGACGGGCAGGACATACTCGACTGGTTCACCCCGAATCCCCGCTCGACGAACGATCCCGCCCACACCTACTGCTGGATCATCTCCGGCGGCTATGACCAGGGCAACAACCACATCCGTTATTACGGCGACGTGCAGTTCCTCTATCTCACCCTCACCGACGACTACGGATTCACCGACGACCACATAACCGTCTGCTTCGCCGACGGGACCAACCCCGCGGTCGACAACTCCAGCGGCGGCAACTCCAATCCGGACTTCGACAGTGACGGGGACACGGATATCGATTTCGACGCCACCATGGCCGGCGTGACCTCGGGCTTCAACCAGATCGCCGCCAACGTGGGCAGTGACGATCACCTGTACCTCTTCACCACCGATCACGGCGGAGCCGGCAAGGGCGGGCAGGATCTGCCTCCCGAGGTCATCCTGAACCTCTGGGCGGCCGGCAGCCTGAACGATGACCAGATGAAGACCTGGCTCGACGCCATCCCCTCGATGTCCACCCACGTGGCGATGGAGCAGTGCTACTCCGGCGGCTTCCTCGGCGAATGCGTCCCCGGCGCCCAGCCCAGGACGTTCGCCTCTGCCGCCAACGGCTACGAGTCCTCCTGGGCCGGGAACACCTATCCCCAGTACGACGAGTGGGCCTACTGGTGGATCGGCGCCATGCACGGATCGGTGCCGGCGGGCGGCTCCTCCCCCGCCGGTGCCCTCCCCGGCAATCCCGATACGAACGGTGACAGCTACGTGAGCATGGGTGAGGCCGCAGCCGCCGCCCTGGCGTGGGACGCCTACGCTTCGAGCGGTCAGGAACACCCCCAGTACGACGACTCCCCCACCAGCTGCGGGGACCTCTACTACCTGGGCGGGCCGATCCCCGCCTCGATAGTCGAAGACGGAGGCCTCGTACCGTTCACCGGCAACCTGTCCGCCATGGCCAATCCGTTCTTCGGGTCGGCCGAGTTCAGGTTCACCCTCGCGGGCTCCGGCCACGCCGAGCTCTCGATAATGGACATGGCCGGTCGGAGGGTTGCCACGCTGGTCGACGGCTTCGTCGAGTCCGGCGAGCACACGGTCGCCTGGGATGGCGCATCCATGCCGGCAGGCGTCTATGTCGTGAGGTTCTCCGCGCAGGGCGCCGTCGAGACGCTCCGCGTGGTCAAGTTCTAGCTCCCGGAAACCGGGCGACGGGGGGCGGGTCGAAAGGCCCGCCCCCTTTACTGTCCACGGGACGGTCCCTTCGCACCCGGCCTCCCTGCCGCGTCGAGCATCTCTCGCGATCCAGAGGACTTCGGAGCAGGCTTTCTATAATGGAAAGCAATATTGACATTTTAGGAAGCTGATTTTACATTCCTTTGGCCGGGTTGGTATCGGCTGGAAGGACTGGAAATGGAAGAAGAACGCAAGGAGATACTCAGGATGCTCTCGGAGGGCATCATCGATGTCGATGGTGCCGAGAGGCTGCTCAAGGCTCTCGGGGAGAGGGACGAGAGAACCGCTCAGAGAGAGCGGCACCAGCGCTTCGAGAGGCATGTCGGAGCGGGCGCCCAGGCCGGGGTCTTCGCGTCCATCGCGGAGGCCATGTCGGGAATAGGTCCGGCAGTCAGGGATGCTGTCTCCGGGGCCATGAGCGACATGCCGGGCTCCTCAGACGACCCGGCGGGCGAAAACCTGCCCGAGCTGCACAGCGATGACGGCTCGTACGAGATCCCGACAGGGTCATCGCTCATAATCCGCAGCGCCGGCCGGAAGAGGCATGGCTCGGTGTCCGTGAAGGGCGTCGAAGGCCGGTCGCTCGTCGTGAGCTGCGACGGAGATGCCAGGCTCTACGGGGCCGGCGACAGCTACAGGCTCGTGTGGAGGCAGGGAGATCTGGAGGTCGGCGTGCCCGTGTCGGTCGCATCTCTGGATATCTCCATCAGCGGCGGGGATATCTCTGTCGAGGACGTCGGAGCGGACGCGAGGATCAGGACGATGGGGGGCGACCTCGAACTCCTCGGCGCCAGAGCGCACTTCGAAGCGCGCACGATGGGAGGGGACCTGATGATCAGGCTCGGACCCGGCTGGGTCTCCGACTCGGAAGCGGTCACGATGGGGGGCGACATCAGGGTCGAGCTGCCCGAAGCTCTCAAGGCATCCATCCAGGCCTCCACGATGGGCGGGGACATCAAGGCCGATCCCGGGCTGGGCGAGCTCCGCGTGCTCGCGAGGATACCCGGCGGGAAGGCCGTGCTCGATGCCGGAGGGGTCGGTGGGGCCTCTCTGACCGTGCGCACCATGGGAGGGGATATCCACCTCCGGAAGGCCCGGAGATGAGCGGATCTCAGATGCCACCGAGGTGCCCGTCCTGCGGAGGGGCGCTGGCGATAACGCGTCTCTGCTGCCCGGCGTGCGGCGCAGAGGTCAGCGGCGATTTCGACATGTGCCCGGTGTGCCGGCTCGAGAGCGGGCACAGGAAGATGCTGGAGCTCTTCCTGCATGCGCGCGGCAACCTGAGGGAGGTGCAGCGTGCCCTGGGGGTCTCCTACCCCACCGCCAGGCAGCGGGTTGAAGAGTTGTTCCGCGGGCTGGGCGGCGAGACGGCCGCGGCCGATCCGCTCGCTGTGCTGAGAAGGCTCCGCGCCGGGGAGATAGGTGTCGATGCCGCGGAGAAGCTCCTGAAGGGGGACTCCTGAGGGGTGACGCCAGGGGGCGGCTCTTCGGGGCCGTCCTCCTCAGTTCACATCGGCTAGAATGGCACAGAGCTCGGAGGAGTACTGGCCCACGGAAGGCGGGAGGCCGACTATCCTGTCGATCTCGGTGCCGTCGGCGCGGGCTATCACCACGCAGGGCGTCGTAGTGACGCCATAGCGCTCCGCAATCGGGAGGCCATCGACCGAGCGGGCCTCCACACGGAGCAGGACGAAGCTGCCGAGGGACGAGACGATCTCGGGCGATGTGAAGTAATCCTGCGACAGCGTTCTGCAGGGGCTGCAGGAGTTCTCGCATATCGCTATGAGCAGGGGCTTCCCCGCAGAATCCGCCGCGGCGCTGGCTGCGGCGAAGTCATCCTGGAACCAGCGCAGCTCGCAACCGGCATCTCCGGGGGAGATGCTCTCGCCGCTTCCATAGGCGATCAACAGCAGACCTGTGGCGACGACCAGCACTGCGAGCTGCTTCATTCTTCCTCCGCCGGGGTCCCGGCAAGGGTTTCGCTGTTTTAGCCGCAAAGATGCGACAAAAGTATATACCAGCGCAAGCCCTGCAGTTCCCCGCCTGCTACCGGAGGCCCGGATGAGACCTGTCACTCCCCAGTTGACGGTGGATGCGGTCATCGAGCTAGAGGACGGGCGGATCGTCCTTGTCGACAGGAAGTTCTACCCGTCGGGCTGGGCCCTTCCCGGCGGCTTCGTCGACCCTGGCGAGTCCCTGGCTTCGGCCGTGCGCAGAGAGGCCCGCGAGGAGACGGGGCTGGTCATCCGCGCCCTCGAGCTCTTCTGGGTCTACTCGATGCCCTGGAGGGATCCCAGAGGAGACACGGTAAGTCTGGTCTATGCCTGCAGCGCATCTGGAGAGCCCCTCGGGGGGGATGACGCAGCGGCGGCAAGAGGCTTTCCCGCGGACTGCCTTCCCTTCGACCGCATGGCCTTCGACCACGCGAAGATCCTGAGGCAATACCTGCGCTGGAGGGAGACAGGCGAGCGACCCTCCGTGGAGGAGTAGGCAGCCGGAGATGATGCCGGAAATGGAACAGGCCGCCCTGAGGCGGCCTGTTCCTTATGTAGTCGCTGCCGGTCCTAGAGGACCCTGAACTCTATCCTGCGGTTCTGCGCCTTGCCCTCGGGCGTGCTGTTCGACGCCACGGGGGTGGTCTCCCCGTATCCACGGGTGCTCAGCATCGATGAAGGAACACCCCTCTGCACGAGATACGCCCTCACGCTCTCGGCGCGGCGCTCGCTGAGGCCCTGGTTCATCGACTCGCCACCGTCGGAGTCTGTATGACCTCCGATCTCGACCCTTGCGCCGGTATTGGCCTTCAGGAGGTCTGCTATGCCGTCGAGGACGGGATAGGATTCGGTCTTGAGAGTGGCGCTGCCCGAATCGAAGTAGATGTTGGCGAAGCTCATGACCTGACCCTGGACCAGCGCCTTGCGCAGCTGGAAGTCGAGCGATGCGCCCTGGCCTCCCGTCACGACCGCGGTGAGCGTCGAGGGAGCGTGACCGGCGGCCTCGGCCTTGACCACCCAGGATCCGGCCGGAACTTCCATCGAGAAGGAACCGCTCGTGGTGCTGGCGGTCAGGCCCACATCCGGGATCGTGATCGTGGCCTGAAGCGGATCGCCGGTGTCGAAGTCCGAAACGGACCCGGTGAGGGTTCCTCCGGCCGGAGTCGCCGCGGCCAGCCTGAAGTCGGCGGGGACGGTCGCTCCGGCAGAGAGCGAGATGGTCGCGGAGATGGGGATGTAGCCCTCGGCCTCCGCCCTCGCCTCGATCGTGCCTGACCGGAGCACCGCGGTGTAGCGGCCCTCGGCGTCTGTCGCCACAGGCGTCGCGGAGTTGCCGGGGAAGGATATGGTCGCGGCCACCGGATTGCCCGTGGCAGCATCGGTCACAGTGCCCCGAAGTGTTCCGGAACCGGGAGCGCTGGTCAGCATGGAAGAGTCGAATCCAAGAGCCAGGAGCAGGCCCCAGTTGCCCGGGAGGCCGCCCGGGAGAGGGGGCTCGCCGGTCTCCCAGGGATCGGACTCGGTCCTGTCGAATGCCGAGAAGCCGATCTGGGCGGCGAGGTCGAGATAGGCTCCGTTCGACTTGTCGAGGAGCCTCATCCCGCCCATGAGGGTCATCGGCATGGAATATGCCGAGCCGCCTCTGGAGATGAAGGTCCTCATCCAGTACTCGGCGAAGAAGACGGCCAGATCGGTCGGATAATCGCCCGAGAGGCCGAACTCGATCGCATTGTCGCGCTGCTTGATCGAACCGAGGACCGGATCCTCGTACTCGAGGCCGTAGGAGCAGAAGCCCAAGTTCATCGAAGCCTCGCCGTAGCGGGGGTCGACGGCGGTCAGGAGCCCGTAGAGCCCGAAACCCAGGCTCCCGGTGCCCACGAGCGGGCGCCTGAGCTGCATCATCAGGTCCCCGGCGCCCCAGTAGCCGTCGTAGTCGGCGGCCGTGTCGGGGACGGCATCACCGAGCGGGGCCGACACGAAGGCCGCGCCGCCGGTTGTGAGCCAGTCCTTGAGCGGGTAGCTGTACTTGCCTGCGAGAGTGACGTCGCTGAAGTCCCAGACGGCGTCCACGAGTCCGATGTGGGAACCTCGCGGAAAGACCTGGTCGTAGGCGTACGCCGAAGCCTGGGCCCTGACGGAGAGGGCTGCCTCGAAATTCATGGGGAGGCCGATGCCGAATTCGATGACGGCGTCGGCCATGTGTTCGTGGTCGGTAATGGCGAGGGTGGTGTCGATGTCGGGGTCGTACCAGGGGGCGAATCTGACCGAGTCTTCGACCGCGGCTGTCTGATAGAGGAGGGAGACCCCGGTCGCATAGGTCCATTCACCCGGCGTGCGCGCGTCTATCACGTGGTAGAGGCCGCGCAGCCCAAGGGCTCCGGGGGCGGCTGCCGCCATGCCGGCGAGGAGCAGGCAGGACAGCGGGATTAACAGCATGCCAGTACGCATTCAGCCTCCGAAAGTCCTCCGGGACCACCCCGGAACGAAGAGGGGGCGGGCATCCGCCCGCCCCCTCTCCAGGGCCCTCTAGTTGACGGAGAGGACCGTGAACTCGATACGCCGGTTCTGTGCCTTGTTGGCTGCGGATGTGTTGGGGACGACCGGCTGGGTT
Source organism: candidate division Hyd24-12 bacterium UBA5074 (assembly GCA_002414865.1). GTDB lineage: Bacteria > Fermentibacterota > Fermentibacteria > Fermentibacterales > Fermentibacteraceae > UBA5938. Next base: position 35,745 of record DIAQ01000047.1, read on the forward strand.
TCACCGAAGCCGAGAGTGCTGAGCCTGCTCGCGGTCACGCCGTGGTTCACGAGGTAGTTGAACACGGACATCGCGCGCTGCTCGCTCAGGGTCTGGTTGTAATCGTTGCTGCCGTCAGAGTCTGTGTGACCTGAGATCTGCACTCTGGCGTTCTCGTTCTCGATCAGCGTGGCGACCACTCCGTCGAGCACCGGGTAGGACTCCGGCTTGATGTTCGCGCTGGCGACATCGAAGTAGATGTTGTTGAAGCGGAGTACCTGACCCTGCTGGAGGGCCGGGCGCAGCTCGAAGTTGACGACGGTCGTGCCGTCGGCGGGGACGACCACGGCCTGGGTCTTGGGCAGGAAGCCCTCGGCCTCGGCCTTGACTGTCCAGGTGCCGGCGGGCACGGAGAGCTGGTAGACGCCGTCAGCGCTGGCGGTCACCGTGATCGGCTGCAGGGCGTCGATCACCGAGACGGTGGCGACGATGGGATCGCCTGTCTCCTGGGCGGTGACTGTGCCTGCGACCATGCCGTTCCTGGCGGCCGGAACGAGGGAGAAGTCCTTCACTATGCCCTGGCCGCCGTCGATGACGACGGTCGCGGAAGCCGGCACGAAGCCTTCGGCAGCGACGGTCATCGGGATGCTCCCGGCGGGGACCGTGACGATGTAGTAGCCTGTGGCGTCAGGGGTGACGGTCGGGATGGTGGTGCCGGGGAAGCTCAGCGTGCAGGGCACCGGGGTCCCGTCGACCGAGCTGGTGATCATGCCGGAGATCCTGCCCTCGGTGGGGGTCGTCTCGGGGACGATCAGGTCGCTCGAGAACGCCAGCGAGAAGCCGACGCCCCAGTCGTTCGTGCCGCCGCCGGGGAACGGCGAGTGGTCGATCCTGTCGTCCTCCGTGACGGCACCCTGCTGGTACAGCTCGTGGCCGAGGTCGAAGTACTCGAAGTCATAGTCGGTGAGGCCGAGGTCGAACGAGATGTCCATGAAGGCGCCGCTGCGGGTGATGAAGCGGATGCCCGGGGTCAGATAGGAGACGCTCTGGTTGCCTTCCCTGTCCATGTACTCCTGGATGGAATACTCGACGAACGGGATGGCGAACTTCGTCGGGAACTCGATGCCGGCGCCTGCCTCCAGCACGTTGTCCTCGACGTTCAGGTGCACGGGGACGCTGTCGCTGAAGGTGACGACTTCGCTGGAATCGTCATAGGCGAAGCGGAAGTCGATCATGTCGAAGGTCTGCTTGTAGTGAGCCCAGCCCACGTTGGTGTGGAAGCGAAGAGGCGTGCTGGGCCAGACCTGCGCACAGTCGAGGGAGATGAGGGCGCCCACGCCGAAACTGGTGTGCCCGGTGCTGATGGAGGGTCTTCTCATCTCGAACATGGGCATGTCATCGAACCAGCGACCGTCGTAGTCCTCGGAGGTGGTCGTCTCGTTCGAACTCGGCGCGAATGACCACCAGTTCTGGAGCCCCAGCCACACGAGCTCGTTCGAGGGGGTGGGGGTGAAACCGAGCTTCATGCCGATCCTGGCGTCGCTGATGCCGTCGACGCCGTCCCACCGGCCGCTGATGAGGCCCCGGGGCTGGACCAGGTCTCTCTCGTAATAGTTGACGGCATAGGAGAGCCTCGCTCCGAGCTCGAGGAAGTTGGTGAGACCGTAACCGATTACGAAGTGGCCATCGGCGTAGTGTTCCTTGTCGGCGACATCGAGAGTGTCGTCGAGAGTCGGAGAATGGTCGGCGTAGCGGAAGACCATACCGTCGATCTCGTTGGTGCTGGCCCAGTAGCGGGCCATGAGACCGAAGGCGATCTCGCCCTCTCCGATGGGGCGTGCATCAACGACCCTGTTGATGCCGCGATAGCCCATGAACGACGGCAGCGCGAAGGCTGTCGAAGCCATGAGCACGACGAAGGAGAGGACAACGAAAGTTGCCAGTCTCATCGAGACCTCCCTTGATTAGTGCCCGTTCATAGGATATATGAGAATCTTCCAAAGGCCCTCTGTCAATGGCGGAAGGCGGTGTCGAAGGCTTTGGCATCCAGGCGGATTCTCGTCAGGGGCTCGGTCCAGGGGGTCGGCTTCAGGTGGTGGGTTTCCAGAAATGCCATCCTGCTAGGCATTTCCGGCGAGGTTTGCAACCTCTGCGACGGTTCGGTGGAGATACTCGCGTCCGGGAGCGGCGAAGCCCTCGCGGAACTCGAGGAGATGTGCAGGAAAGGCCCCTCCGGCGCCCTGGTCGAGTCGCTGGAAACGATGGAGATCGACATTGTGCCGCCCCCGGGCTTCCGGGTGTCCCGCGGCACCTCCCTGCGGGAGCTGACACAGAAAGGCGGACGCCTGTGAAGAGATTCATTCTTGCAGTCCTGCCGGCCCTTGCCGTGGCGACGGCATGGGATCCGCTCTACTACCAGAACCTCTATTCGGTCCTTCCTTCGACGGAGAGCGACGGGGATGTCGCGCTCGGCTTCTTCAGCGCATCCGGCTACTGGGCGACCGATTCGTCGGGCTCCAGCGAGCTGCACGACTACGGCACCTCGCTCTCCGTCCTCCGCGTCCAGGCCGTCGGGAGATACGGGCTCACCAACAGCCATACCATCGGCGTGATCATCCCCGCCTTCCTCCAGCTCTCAGGGGAGGGTGACTCCACCGGTGCAGGGATCGCCGATCCCTGGATCACACTGGACGGATGGATCGAGAGGGATCCCATGATCCTGGCTCGGGGGGCGTTGAGGATACCTCTCAAGGGCTATCTAGAATCCGGCGACTACACCGAGAGCGACAGGCACCTGGCGTTCGACGGCGCGGTCTCGGTCGAGAGCATGGTCTCCCCCGGGACTTCACTGCGCGGGACGGCCGGTCTGCGCTACTGCCTGGCCGCCTGGGACGGAATCCCGAGGTCGCCCAGGGACTCCGCCAGCACGAGGCCCGGGCTCGAGGTCAGGATGACCGGCTTCGCCGTCTTCGGGGCCAATCCGGAGCTCGACCTGAGGATCGGCGGGGAATTCGCCACCAGGGGGGACTACAGCGCCGAGATCGACGGCAGCTGGGAAAGCGTGGACAACACCTCCCGCAGCAGCTTCGACCTGAGGGCGGGCTTCGATCTGGACAGCGGGGGCACGGACATCACGGCCGACGTCTACTACAGGCTCTCGGGCGCCAACACCGTCAAGGAATGGGGCCTCATGCTGACGGGCCTCGGGCTGGACTTCACGGACCTGTTCGGGTCGTCGGGGAGTTCGCGGTGAGGCGGACCCTGCCTTTCGTCGCCGCGCTCCTTCTGGTTGCGCTCCTCGGAGTCACCGGAATCCTGGAGAGCCCCGGGGCGGAGATCCGGTCCGCGGCCGGAGGATATGTCCTCGCGGCGTCCTCGGGCGCCTCCGAGGAGGCCTGTGCCCTGCTGACGGACAGCCTCTCGGAATTGATCGCGCCCCAGGCCTTCGGCCTCCTGCCCGCGCCTCCGCAGGCCTCCTCCACAGATCTCGGCCGGGAGGAGCCCCGCGGTTTCTCCGCCTCGATCGAGCTGTCCGACGGCTCGACCCGCACCGTCTGGCTGCGCAGGGAGGGCGGCTCGTGGAGGATTTCGGGGGATTCCTGGCTCGACGGCGTGCTGGGGGCCGCCGGGATGCTCTGCAGGGAGTACGGTCTGTCAGTGCTTGCCGGGATCGCAGGAGGAGAGGCCGCATCGGACTTCTCCTGCCCTGTCACGGGAGCCCCGTACTCCGTGGATGCAGCCCGCGGAGTCCTGATCTGCCCCGCCGGGCATCTGGGCGACGGCCTGGCCATCGGCGGGGATGCCTGCGCCGCGCGCCGTTCGGAAGTCGCCCGGGAAGTCAGCCTCTTCGTCTCGCAGGGGCATGACCTCCCCCTGTCGCCGGGCGACATGTGGTCCGAGAGCGGAGGCGCGATCGGGCAGCCCGGAGGATACAGGTGCCCCGACAACGGGTACAGCTACTACGAGATCAGGGATTCCTCCGTCTGGTGCCCGTTCCATGCCGCGGGGACTCCGGTTCCGGGGCGGGAGCCGTCCGACGGGGACGGGGAGGCCGCTCAGCCATGACCCCTTCCGACAACTTCGTCTCCACGGAGGACAGGCTCTCCGCACTCTGCTCGAAACTCGCCGGCTCTCCGGCGGTCGCCGTGGACACCGAGTTCCACAGCGAGAGGCGATTCTGGCCGGAGCTGTTTCTGGTGCAGCTCGCCGACTCCTCCGGGGCGTGGGCGGTGGACCCGGCCCAGGGGCTCGATCTCTCTCCGCTCGCAGTCCTCATGGCGGACGACTCCATCGTGAAAGTCATGCACTCCTCGAGGAACGACATCGCCATCCTCAGGCGCTACCTCGGGGTGGAGTTCCGGAATGTCTTCGACACGCAGCTCGCGGCAGCCTTCCTCGGATACGGGGAGCAGAGCAGCCTGTACAACCTCCTCACGGATGTCTGCGGCATCAGGGCCAAGAAGGCCTTCTGCCTCAGCGACTGGTCGCGCAGACCCCTCGCCGACGAGCAGATAGAGTACGCCCTGGACGACGTGCGCCATCTCATGCCCCTGTATGCCAGGCTGGGAGCCGAGCTGAAGCGCAAGAAGAGGTTCGACTGGTACGCCGGAGAGGCTTCGAGCCTTGTCGAACCCTCGAGCTACGAGGTGAACGTGGCCGAGATGTACAGGCGCGCCCGTTCCGCGGGCAAGCTCAAGAAGGCCAACCTCCCCGTCCTCTGGGCGCTCGTGGGCTGGAGGGAGCGCAAGGCCATGGAGCTCGACAGGCCCAGATCCCACATCGCCCAGGACTCCATGCTCGCCAGGCTGGCCATGATGTCCCCCGGCTCCATGGACAGCCTCGAGAGGCTCCGCGGCATGCCTTCAGGCTATATCGCGAAGTGGGGGTCCGAGGTGCTGGAGGTCGTCAGGCAGGCCGTCGCGAATCCCCCCTCCGACGTCCCCGAGATCCCGTACCAGCGCCCCGACGGGGCCGCCTCGGCGCGTGCCGACATACTCAGGATCTACCTCAAGCAGAAGGCCCATTCCATCAGGATAGCGCCCTCGCTCCTGCTGCCCAGGGAGACGCTGGACAGGCTATGCTCCCTGAGCCGCGCCGAAGCGATGGCTTTCATCGACGGGTCGGAGCTGGCCGGCTGGAGGAGGGAGGCCCTCTCGGAGGACCTGAAGGCCCTTCTCTCCGGCAGGCTGGCCCTGGTCCTGGGCTCCTCGTCTTCGGGGGGCCTGAAGTTCGTGAAGACCTGAACCTGGATTCCGCGCTCCTGTCCTGTCACGCGGATCGAGCCGCCGTCAGGACGGACCCGTTTCGAGAGGAGCCGACGTGAAGAGAGCGATGCTGTTCGTCCCGGCGCTGGCCGTCTTCCTGCTGACCCTCGGCTGCGGGGGAGGGTTGAAGGCCGGAGACGAGGTCGTTGCGGAGCTTTCCCGCGACCAGGAGATCGGTGATCTGGCCGACGATGCCGAAGCGTCCTTCCTCGAGGCCGGAAGGCCCGTGCAGGAGAGCTTCCCGTGCGCGTCCCACGCTCTCAGGGCCGGGAAGTCCCTGGTCATCGAGGCCGAGAGCGATGACTTCGATCCGGTGCTGGCGATCGTGGACAAGGAGGGGGCGCTCATCACGGTGTGCGATGACTGGTCGGGCTCGACCGGCGCGCGCGTCGTGGCCGCCGACATCCCCGGCGGCGCCCGGCTCCTGGTTTTCGGCGTCGACGGTGAGCGGGGGGAGTACGAGCTGACCGTGAGCGAGGCCGAGGACAAGGACATGGAGGAGTACCTGGCCGCGACCGTCCTGTCGGAAGGGACGCTCGAGGGTGAGAAGTGCGGAGACAAGGAGGACGACCTCATGGACGAGCTCCTCTCCGACGCCCTCGAGGACTATTCCTGGCTCGGCACCTACGCCGGCGCCTCCGTGATCCCGTTCGAGGTGACCGAGGACGGGCTCTGCTCGATCAGCCTCGTATCGGACGACTTCGATCCCATACTGGCCGTCGTGGCCGTCGACGGGGACGAGTACGACTACGTGGGCTACAACGACGACTTCGGCGGCGAGCTCTACTCGCGGATCGATCTCGTCCTGGAGCCGGGGAGCTACGAGGCTGTCGTCCTCAGCTACGACGAGGAGGGAGAGGGCTCCTTCGAGCTCTCGATGCACAGGTATCCCGCGGAAGCCCTGACCCCGTCCATAGTGGATGCCGGAGCTCCGGGGACCCTCTACACGGGAGAGATAGCCGAGGGTGCCAACCTGGCAGCCGGCATCTGGGAGACCATCTCCACGGACAGGCCCTACGAGGTGCTGACCTCGGCGGCCTCCCCGTGCGCATTCTTCGAGTTCACGATTTCCCAGGCCGAGGTCGGGCTCTACGACGTGGAGGCGGCATCGGAGGATCTGGACGCCTATCTCACCCTGGTGAGGCGTGACGACGGGACCGTCACCTGGGTCGCATCGAACGACGATGCCTCGGGCGGCACCGATTCCAGGATCACGAGGGTGCTCCCGGAAGGCTCCTACGTCGCCATGGTCAGCACCTACGACGACACGGGCAGCGGCTCCGTGGAGTTCAGCTACCAGCCATCGACGGTCTCCATGATCCCGCTGGTCGCGGGGAGGCCCGTGGACGGCGAGATAAGCTATGAAGCGCCCCAGCTCGCCTATACCTTCGAAGCCATGGCCGGCAGGGCGTATACGATAACGGCGACCTCGCTGGACATCGAGGGATCGCTGGACCCCTACATCGAGGCCATAATGCCCGACGGATCGCAGCTCACGGACGACGACGGGGCCGGGTACCCCAACTCAAGGCTCGTCGTGGATGCGATAGGAGAGCAGACCGGCCGGGTGATCCTGATCGTCAGGGATCTCTCCAACTCGGGCACCGGCCGGGTCAGGGTCGAGATGAGCGAGGAGCGCAGCACACAGGCCGAAGTGTTCGCGACCTTCGACTGAGGAGACGATCCGGGAGCGAAGAGGGCGGCCGCGAGGCCGCCCTCTTTCCACATATGCCGGGTCGTCAGGCTATTCCTGGAGCTCCAGCATGTAGAGCCTCGGATAGTCGGTGGGATTGGCGCTGAAGGCCAGTATCCCGCCGTCGTCCACGGAAACCTGCCAGTAGCGGCCCTCCTGCGGCTCGCACTCCACCGCTGCCACGAAGAGGAGCTGTCCCTCCTGGTCGAAGACGTCGAAGGTGGGGATGTCCTCCCATCCGCGGCGGACCCACAGGCGATCCTGCCTGTCGAGGTACAGGCCCGCGATGGACGCCCTGTTGGGCTCGGGCTCCCAGTTGATCATCTCGGCAGGCGCGCCGGAGGAGGCCATCCTCTCCTCGACCATGGCCGTCTCGTCCGCGATCTCCTCGGGCGTCTTGGGGACGGGCGTGTAAGGCTTGTCGATGGTGAGGTACAGAGTCCCGTCCGGCTCGTAACAGTCGATCGAGTACATCTCGGAGGTCATCGGAGCGCGGAACACCCTGCCGTTCGTGGCCGACGCCGCGAAGGAGAACATGCTCTCCCCGTACGACGCCATGAGGTTCTCGGGATCGAACGGGGCCATGTCCGAGAAGTACGTCACCACCGGGGCGGTGGATGTGTCCCACCGCGCCAGGCTGAACCCCATCATCATGCCGTCGTCGTTCTGCTCGAACTCGGGCTTCAGACCCACGAAGGCCACGCTGTCGACCGCGGCGATGCTGACAGGGGCGGTGGGGAAGAAGCCCTCGAGGCATTTCGTGTAGACGCCAGCCGCGTCGAAGAAGCTTATCCTGCGGGCCATGGCGTCGGATACCGCGATGCCCCCGCCGGTCATGCATGTCATGCCCGACGGCATGAGGAACTCGCCCGGCCCGCTCCCCTGCCTGCCCAGGCCTCCGAGGAAGGAGCCATCGGCGGAGTAGAACAGGATCGAGCACTTCTTGAGGTCGAGGACGGCGATCGAGCCGTCCGGCATGTACATGGCGGAGACTATCTGCCCGAAGACGAAGTTGCTGTCGCCGAGCTCGATTCCGATGCTGTCCGAGCGCAGTATCGTCATGTGGGGGGCCGAAGCCGCCCATTCGACCTCGGCCCGGGTGGACTCGGCCGGCCCGCCTCCGCCCCCGCAGGCGGCGAGAAGCATGGCCGCCGTCAGGGCTGCCGCAACTGAAGCTCTCATCGGAGCACCTGTTCCTTTCTCCTCGGGTCAGAGGTTGAAATAGAGGAAGTGTTCGAGAGGGTGCGGATTCCCTGCGAACTGGGAGTTCTCATCCCTCTTCAATTCGATGTATGCATCTATCAGGTCGGGCTCGAAGACACCCGACGACTCCAGGAAGGCCCTGTCATCCTCCAGGGCCGAGAGGGCTGCGGCGAGGCTGCCGGGCAGCAGTGCGAGGCCCGAGGTGTCGTATCCCGGGGCGAACACGTTGTCGTCGATCGGCCCGTAACCGAGATCCTCGGGAATCAGGTTCCTCCTGACGCCGTCGATCGCGGCCATGAGGATGGCGGACATGCAGAGATAGGGGTTGCCCGCCGCGTCCGGGACCCGGTACTCGAATCTCATCGCATCGGCGGTCCGGGCATATGCCGGCACCCTGATCGCAGCGCTCCTGTTGGGGCCTGAGTAGAAGCGGTATACCGGCGCCTCCTGGTTGGGGACCAGGCGGTGGTAGCTGTTGACGCTGGCGTTCGTGAACGCGCAGAGAGCCGGGGCGTGGAGAAGGATGCCGGCGATGGCGCTCCTCGCCGTGTTGCTGAGGCTGCAGTAGCCGTTTTCGCAGTAGAAGATCCTCTCCTCGCCGTTGAGGAAGAAGAGATGGAAGTGCATGCCGCTTCCCGGCTCGCCCTTCATGGGCTTCGGCATGAACGTGGCGGCCAGGTGGTGACGGAGCCCGATGTTCCTTACTATGTGCTTGGTGATCATGATATTGTCGGCGGCGCTGAGGAAGGGGGAGAAGGCGACTTCCACCTCCATCTGGCCCATCCTGCCGACCTCGTGATGGTGATACTTCACCAAGATCCCGGCCTCCTGCATGGCCCCCGATATCTCGGCCCGCACATCGTGGAGGCTGTCTACGGGGAACATGCGGTGGTAGCCGCTCTCGCCCTGGTGGAACAGGCCCAGCGCCTCCGGCGTGGCGGCGCTGGAGGGCGATTCCATGCTGCCGAACTCGTAGCCGACCCTGCAGTGCTCGTTCGAGAACAGGGCCTTGTCGAAGAGGTAGAACTCGAACTCCGGCGCCCAGAAGCTCTCCGTTGCGAATCCCGACGACTTGAGCAGCTCCTGGGCCTTGCGCGCCACTCCGCGCGGGTCGCGCGAATAGGGCCTGCCCGTGTCCGGATGGACGATGTCGGCGATGACACAGAGGGTCGGCCGGGCGGTGAACCTGTCCTCGAACACCCTTCGGGGGTCCGGGATCAGGGCCAGATCACCCGCCTCGGTGGACGTCATCCCCGGAAGCGTCGATCCGTCGAATCCGATGCCCTTCTCGAAGAGGTCCCTGTTCGCGTTCCTCGCCGGGATGGTCACATGCCGCCAGAAACCGGGCAGGTCGGTGAACCTGATGTCCACCTCTTCGAACTCGCCGTCTGCGAGCCTCTTCTGGAGCACCTGCGCAATACCGCTAGCAGTCGTCAACTTGAACCTCCGCGTCTGGTGGCCAGAGACTCGATGCCTTCCCTGAGGATCTTGCCCAGCTCCTCCGGGGGGACCTCGCCCGTCAGCCTGACCCCGCCTGAGAAGAGAACGACTCCCGCCGGAGTCCCGATGACTGCCAGGTCGGCCTCGCCGGCCTCACCCGGCCCGTTCACCTCGCATCCCATCACGGCAACTGTGAAATCCCCCTGCATGCCGGAGAGCAGCCCGGCGACCTCGCCGGCGAGGCCTGCGACATCGATCCGGGTCCTCGCGCATGTGGGGCAGCTCACTATCCTCGGCCTCCCGCGCCTCAGGCCCAGGGAGGACAGTATCTCCCACGCAACAGGCACCTCCTGCTCGGGAGGGCCGGAGATCGACACCCTGATGGTGTCCCCGATCCCGGCGGCCAGGAGCAGCGAGGCGGCCACCGCGCTCCGGGCCGAGGCCGTCAGCGGGGGCCCCGCCTCCGTGACCCCGATGTGGAGCGGATAGTCACACCCGGCTGCCGCGAGCGTCACGGCATCCACGGTCAGCAACGGGTCGCTGGCCTTCATGGAGAGCACGATGTCGGGGAACCCGGCCTCCTCGAGGATGTCGAGATGTCGCCTGGCCGCGGCCCACATGGACTCCGGGGTGACCCCGCCCATGCTCTTCCGCAGGTCCGCGGGGATGCTGCCGGAATTGATGCCCACCCTTATCGGCACGCCCAGCGATCCCGCCCGGTGCGCTATCTCGAGCACATCCGCCCTCCGGGTCATGTTCCCGGGGTTGAGCCTGAGCTTCGCAACTCCCGAGTCGAGGGCCCGCAGGGCCAGGTCGGCCCTGAAATGGATGTCCGCCGCCAGGGGCACCGGCGAACCCGACACTATTTCCGGAAGGGCATCCGCGGATGCGTCGTCGGGCACGGACACCCTCACCAGCTCGGCACCCAGGGCGGCCAGGCGGCGGATCTGGTCGAGAGTGCCCGCGGCGTCGGCCGTGGATGTGTTGGTCATCGACTGGACACGGATGGGGTTGTCCCCTCCGATCCCGAGGGTCCCCGCACTCACTGTCCTGCTTTTCCTGCGGACGATCTTCATGCTCGTACCGCCAATACCCAGCGGGGCCTGCCCGCCAGATCCCGCCCGCTTCGGACTTCGCGCCACCCTGGGTAGCACTGCATCATCCGGACCAGCCGTCCGGGCTGGCGCCCCGAGGCCTCCAGCGCAAGGACCCCCCCGCTCTTCAGACATCGCGGGGCATCGGAGACCAACTGCCTGACAGCTTCCAGGCCGTCGGGGCCGCCATCCAGCGCCAGCCGCGGCTCGAACAGGCGCACTTCCGGCTGGATCGAGCCCATGTCCTGCGTGCGTATGTATGGAAGATTGGCCACTATGCCGTCAAATCCGGCTCCCAGGCCCCCGAGGAGGTCGGAGACGGCGAAGGAGACGTCGGCTCCCAGGGCGGATGCGTTCCTGGCGGCCAGAGCCAGGGCTTCAGAGGAGATGTCGCAGCCTGTGACCCTTGCGCCGGGATAGCGGAGAGCCAGCGCGATGGCTAGCGCCCCTGTGCCCGTGCCCACGTCGAGCAATGCCGAAGGCGCCTGCGGGAGAGCCTCGGTGAACCTCTCGAAGACGATCTCGGTCTCGGGGCGGGGGATGAGGGCGGCCGGCGAGCAGGAGATCCTCAGACCCAGGAACTCGGTGCTGCCGACGATGTACTGCACGGGCTCCCTGCAGAGCCTCCGCCCGACCATGCGCTCGAAGCGGGAGAGCTGATCGGGCGACAGATCCGAGCGAGTCGCCAGGAGCAGCTCCGTCCTGCCGAGGCCGAGGATTTCCCGGAGCATGATGGAGGCGTCGGTCGCGGCGCCGGGGCAGCCCGCCTCCCTCAGCCGCCGACCGGCCGAAGAGAGCGCCTGGGCGACCGTCATCTCGGGCGGGCGGTCTGTGCCGAGGACTTCTCGGCGAGGAGCCTGTCCTGCTCCTCCCGGATCAGGGGGTCGATGACCTGGTCGAGGTCGCCCGCGAGCACCGCGTCGAGGTTGTGGAGGGTGAGGTGGATCCTGTGGTCCGTCACCCTGGACTGCGGGAAGTTGTACGTCCTGATCTTCGCGCTGCGGTCGCCGCTGCCCACCATGCTGCGCCTCGCTTCGGCGCGCTGGGAGTCCTGCTGCTCGCGCATCAGCGCCAGGAGGCGGGAGGAGAGCACCTTCAGGGCCTTGGCCTTGTTCTTGTGCTG